>NZ_CAJPHA010000004.1:0-365614 GCF_905339895.1 Burkholderia sp. BCC1988 | reverse complement strand
TTACCCGAACATGTAACGCAACGCATCCCCGCGCCCGCGGGCGCGAACGAACCGGAGTGAGACGATGAGCAATGCAGCGAAGGAAGTCGTGGTGGTGAGCGGTGTCCGTACCGCGATCGGCGATTTCGGCGGAAGCCTGAAGGATTTCTCGCCGACCGATCTCGGCGCGAAGGTCGTGAGCGAAGTGCTGTCGCGCGCGAACGTGCCTGGCGATGCGGTCGGGCATGTCGTGTTCGGCCACGTCGTGAACACCGAGCCGAAGGACATGTATCTCGCGCGCGTCGCGGCGATCAACGGCGGCGTCGCGCAGCACACGCCGGCGCTCACCGTGAACCGCCTGTGCGGCTCCGGCCTGCAGGCGATCGTGTCGGCCGCGCAGACGATCATGCTCGGCGACGCCGACGTCGCGATCGGCGGCGGCTCGGAGAACATGAGCCGCGCGCCGTACACGGTGCCGGCCGCGCGCTTCGGCCAGCGCATGGGCGACGCAAAGCTCGTCGACATGATGCTCGGCGCGCTGCACGACCCGTTCCAGACGATCCACATGGGCGTGACCGCAGAGAACGTCGCCAAAAAGTACGGCATTTCGCGTGATGCGCAGGATGCGCTCGCGCTCGAATCGCATCGTCGCGCGGCGCGCGCGATCGCCGAAGGCCGCTTCAAGGACCAGATCCTTCCGATCTCGATCCGCACGAAGAAGGGTGAGGTCGCGTTCGACACCGACGAGCACGTGCGTCACGACGCCGGCCCGGACGACTTCACGAAGCTGAAGCCGGTGTTCGTGAAGGAGGACGGCACGGTGACGGCCGGAAACGCGTCGGGGATCAACGATGCGGCCGCCGCGGTGCTGATGATGAGCGCGGATGCCGCGCGCGCGCAGGGCGTGAAGCCGCTCGCGCGTCTCGTCGCGTACGCGCATGCGGGTGTGGATCCGGCGTACATGGGCATCGGCCCGGTGCCGGCCACGCAGAAGGCGCTCGAGCGCGCGGGCCTGAAGATCACCGATCTCGACGTGATCGAGGCGAACGAGGCGTTCGCCGCGCAGGCGTGCGCGGTCACGCAGGAGCTCGGCCTCGATCCGGCCAAGGTCAACCCGAACGGCTCGGGCATTTCGCTCGGTCACCCGATCGGCGCGACCGGCGCATTGATCACGGTCAAGGCGCTGTACGAGCTGAAGCGCATCGGCGGGCGTTACGCGCTCGTGACGATGTGTATCGGCGGCGGCCAGGGGATTGCGGCGATCTTCGAGAACATCTGATAATCGACCGCTCAGCACCCGAATACACAGGAATCGTCATGGCAATCGAAACCGTCGGCGTCGTGGGCGCCGGAACCATGGGCAACGGCATTGCGCAAACCGCGGCCGTTGCAGGACTCAACGTCGTGATGATCGACGTCAGCGACGCGGCGCTCGACAAGGGCGTCGCCGCGCTGAAGGGCAGCCTCGAGCGGCTCGTGTCGAAGGACAAGCTCGACGCCGGCGCACGCGACGCCGCGCTCGCGCGCATCACGACGTCGACCGACTACGCGAAGCTCGCCGCGGTCGACATCGTGATCGAAGCCGCGACCGAGAACGTCGAGCTGAAGAGCCGCATCCTGAAGCAGATCGAGTCGGTCGCGCGGCCCGACGCGATCATCGCGACCAACACGTCGTCGATCTCGATCTCGATCACGTCGCTCGCGGCGCTGCTCGCCGATCCGTCGCGCTTCGTCGGCATGCACTTCTTCAACCCGGTGCCGCTGATGCCGCTCGTCGAGATCATCCGCGGGCTGCAGACGAGCGACGCGACCGCGTCGGCGGTGCGCGCGCTGACCGAGCGTTTCGACAAGTCGCCGATCGGCGTGCGCAACGCGCCGGGCTTCGTCGTGAACCGGATCCTCGTGCCGATGATCAACGAAGCGTTCTTCGTGCTGGCCGAAGGCATCGCGTCGGCCGAGGAGATCGACGCGGGGATGAAGCTCGGCGCGAACCATCCGATCGGGCCGCTCGCGCTGGCCGACCTCGTCGGGCTCGACGTGTGTCTCGCGGTGATGGACGTGTTCCTGAAGGACTTCGGCGACACGAAGTATCGTGCGTGCCCGCTGCTTCGCGAGATGGTGTCGGCAGGGCGGCTGGGGCGCAAGACGGGGCGTGGGGTGTACGACTACAGCTGACGTCCTGCGGGCACGTCGGATCTTCAACGCGGATGACGAGCCGCGCCGGATGTCGAGTCCGGTGTCGGCTTGTCGTCCGCGTTTTCCATTTGGAGCGCGTGGGCGACGTGTCCGTGCTTCGACGTCGGTTCCTCCCGCGTTGCTTGATCGCCTGATCGTGTGCAGTGTCGCCGGAACGAGACAAGCGGATGAGGGACATATGTAATTTACGACAATGTGAACATTGCATGCCGTGACAATCCTTGACCATCTCGCGGTTTCGTCTGTGCAATTATTTGCCGCAAATGCCGAGAGAGACCAACCATGTGCCGCATCGTGAGCGAAATCGAGAAACGGCGCGTTCGACGGGGAGCGGCCGGATCGGGATTATCTCTGGGATCTGTTTGGTGTTAAAGGTCGGCTCCCGGGCATTTGATGTAACTTGCGGGTAACCGCGATTATTTTGGCGCGACTTGCAACTTGACAGTGGCCGATAACGACGGGTGAAGAATGACAAATATTGGTGTGAAAGCGAGGATTCGGGTTCGCGGCTCCATTGCGGCTACCGTGCTGAGTTTGCTGCTTGGTGCGTGCGCATCGAAACCCCCATACGACTTCGATGCGCAAAAAATGTCGTCGGTCAAGACGATTGCGGTCGATGTGTCGAGGCCAACGGTGTATTTTGCCGTCACGGCCGGAGGGCCGGTATTCGTTCCGATTCCTGGAGTGGGCCTGTTGGCTGCGGCTGTCGGCGGCGCAATCGCCGGAGGGACGGCCGCCGTATCGACTCGCACCAACAAGGATTTCAACGACCTCGTCAAGAGTGAGCTTGGCGATACCGGACTGAACCGTAAGTACATCGAGGCACTGGAGGCCGAACTACGAGCGCAAGGCTACCAGGTGAAGGAAGTCAATCTTGGTCAGGCCGGCATGCCGAAAATCGCAGGAGATTGGCTGCATCCGACGTTGAAGGGTGATGCCTATACGGGAGCGGATGCGATTTTAATCGCACCAGCCAATACCGGTTATGGTGCCCAAGGACTGGGTTGGCCGTATGTCCGGTCGGTCAACAGCCAGATTCGAATTTTTTCGGCATCGACGTTCGAACCAATTTTCTCTCAGAACATGTTCTTGCCGATCCCGACTCATCTGAATCCGACCTCGGGTGGCGGCGGTGTTAATAAGAATACCGGCTCCAGCTTCGCTTCAGATGCCAAGGAGAATGGTCCTTATGTCTATCCCTTCTATGCTGATCTGGTGAAAGATTTGCCCAACGCCATCAAGGGAATTGACGAGGCGCTCATGAGCTTCGTGCCGCAGTTCCGTACCGCGCTGCTGACCGGCCGCGGAATAACTCAATCAGCGAGCGCAAGCCAGAAGTAAGAAAACGCCGGAACGACATGATGAAAGTCGACGACATCGAGCGATTCGTGCGCGCCAGGCATCGCGACGATTCAGCAGCAGGGATGGCTGTCGGTAGTCGGTATGGTGTCGTCGCATCCGTCGTGCCGCACTGCCGTCATTGCGGATGGCCTTTGCCGAACCGTACGGGAAGGCGCTCGCGTATCGAATCGTCGCGGTAGTGACGACGCGGCAGATGGCGCGTGGCGCAACGGGCCTGGGACACTCATCGAACGGGGGCAGTCATCGATTTCTTCCAGATTTTCGGCCGCTACTTCTGGCTGATTGCGATCGTGTTCAGCGTAGCCCAATACGTGCGCTGTTCGCGCCGACGCATGTCGACTCTAGCGAGCGATACGCTTCGCGACCAGGCTCGTGTCTATGGCCGGACTCTGTTCGGATTGCAGATATTGCCGTGGATCGTGATGGGCATCGGCATCCTGTCCGGTCAGGCTCACGACATCTGGGACTTCATGAACCCGCCGCATGGCGGTGTACTGCTGGCGACGGCATTTTGGGGCGTCATTGCGGCCACGGCATCGGGAACCGCGTGGTGGATCTTCACCGGCGGCGCACGAAAGGTCGTCGAGCTCGGGCTCATGGATCAGTTCGGCTATCCGGCCGAGCGCGTTACCGAGCGGGCTGTCAAGGCGATGGCCATCACCATGAGCATTGGCGCGATTGCACTTTTGATCGGTTGCACGTTGACGGGCGACTCGAGCCTGCGCAACGTCCTGACGAGTCTGACCGGCAATGGATCGCCCGCGGTGTCTGGCGACGGCTATCGGATCGTATTCGACTGTGCCAACGGCGGATGTGCGAACTGGGCGTTTCCGGCATTCGGTCTATGCTTCGTGGCGATCGGTGCTGTATTTGCGTGGTTTCGCAACGATCTTCCGATGCGGGGGGCCTGCCTTCATGCGCAAAGTCTTCCCGTTCATCTGGTTGGGCTTTGCGATACTGTGGACAGCCATCGCGTTCGGAAGCACGTACGATGCCGCACATCGCGTCAGGAAAGCAATCGCTTCCGGTGAGCTTCGTGTGGTGGAAGGCGCCGTGACCGCTTTCGAACCCATGCCGTATGGCGGCCACGCGATGGAGCGTTTCTGTGTCGGGCAGGTGTGTTTCTCCTACTCGGACTATGTTGTGACGGGTGGTTTCAACAACACCGCATCGCACGGCGGGCCGATCAGGGCCGGCTTGCCGGTCAGGGTCAGTTATGTTGACGGCTTGATCGTGAAGCTCGAAGTCGCACCGGTGCAGTGAGCAACAACACAATCGAATTTCGACAAAATGAAAATAAGGACAGGCCTTTTCGGGGCGGTGTTGTCCGTTGCAACCGCAACGGCATATGGGTTGGGCGTGCAGAGCGCGCCTGCGGAGCCGGCAGCGTCCGCGCCGGCGGCGAATCCGGCGATCGAACTGTCGCCGGCGCAAATCACTGAACGGGCACGCGCATTCGTTGCGCAAGCCGGCGTGGATCCCGATTCGGAAAACGGGCAGATCGTGGTGGCCTGGTTCTCGAAGATCGCGCGGGATCCTGGCTATCTCGCAAGACTGACGAGCCTGCGCGGCAAATCGACCGCAGGTGCGGAAATGATGCTGTCTCCGGCCGACCGGCTGCGGTTCCTTCGGCTGATGAAGGACATCGCGGGTGAATCGCACAGCGGTTGCGAGATGTCGAAGCTGACCGGTCGCGGTCTGGTGTCGTTGGCGAAGACGTCGTCGCCGAAGATGCTGCGTAGCATCTTCGAGTTGATGGATCTGATCGGCGCGCGCAGTGGCCGGTCGCAGGCCGACGACGAGCATTACACCGTTGCCGAATTGCTCGAGGTCGACGCGCGCATCGATGCGATCGAGGTGCCGCCATCGCTGCAGGAGCAAGCGAAGCCGACCACGTGTGCGCTGATTCAGTTTGCAGTCGACGCGCTGGAAAAGCTGCCGGAACCGGAGCAGCGACGGGCAACCTATGAACTGTTCAAGTTGATCGCCGACGGCAAGTCGGCGGCCGAGACGGTGCTTGCCGATCCGACGGCGTATCTGGATGAAGTGTTCGACGAGCGCCGCTTGCCGGATCCGATTCGCAGCCAGTTGCCGCCCGACAACAGCCGGCCGCTCCCGTATGCGCGTCTGGTGGTGGACGGCGAATGGGTGAACAAGACGACGCCGAAGGACTCGGGGCCGTATGTCGATACCTACGTCAATCGACGCAATAACGGCGTGGTCATTGAGCTGATGACCACGAAAGACGCAGCGGGGAACCCGCATTGGTCGTATTTCGACATGGGATACGGGCTGGCCGACCTGATGAGTCAGAGCGTGAGTGCACCTCGCCACGCCACGATGCTTCGCATGCAAAAGGACGCAACGGCGATCGCGCTGGCGAACGAACCGATGACGGCGGGCAAGCGTGTCGAGATTGCGGTGCCGCAACCGTCGCGCGACGGTCAACTGACCCGTCGCTGCGAAATCGGCAAGACGGAACCCGCATCGTCGATCTTCGGCACGTTGACGGGCAATGCGATCGACCTGGATTGCAGCGAGGTCCACAAGGACGGGAAGACGGTGCGCGTGCGATCCGCATGGCTGGTCGACTACGGGATCGAACTGAGCAAGTCGATCGACGACGAAGACGGCCGGACCGACGTCGTCATCAAGAACGTCACGATCGTGAAACCATGACGCGGACGAGCGAACCTCGGCGGCGCGGTTACGCCCGTCGGCGCACCGGCTTCGTCGGCTCCGCATTGAAATCGTCGATCGCTGCCCAGATGCTGATGGCAGGGCTCACCCTCGGGCCGGGCTGCGCCGCCGCGCCGCAGCCCGAGTCGCCGCTCGTCGCGATGCCGGCAATGCAACGCGGCGTGTCCGTGCCGGTCCTCGACGACACGACGCCATGCTCGCTGGCGTTGAACGCGCGATTCGACAGCCTTCGTCTGAAGGACGAACCCGCACGGATCCGCAGCCTGTGCAGGCAGGACGCCGGCGCCGGCAACCTCACGGCCCGCGCGCTCTACGGGCAAATGGTGCTGCATGGCTACGCGGCCCGCCCGGACCCGAAGCGCGGGATGATGATCCTCGAATCCGCGGCGAGCGACGGTTCGACGGCGGCCAAGCGCGCACTGGGCTACATCTACTACGACGGTGTCGCACAGCCGCGCGACCCGGCAGCGGCGCGCGCGTGGTTCGTGTCGGCGGCGCGCGACGGCGATGCGGCCTCGGCGAACCAGCTCGGCGGGATGAGCGCGGACGGCGACGGCCAACCTGCCGACGATGTCGCGGCCTATCGCTACTTCGTGACGGCAGCCGAAGGTGGATCGCCGGCGGGCGCGACCAATGCCGGGAAATTCGCGCTGACCGGCCGCGGCGTCACGCGCGATCCGGTTGTCGCGGTAGCGTGGTTGTCGCGTGCGGCGGCGGACGGCGAGCCGAACGGGCAGTTCGTTCTGGGCCTGATGCTCGTCCGGGGCGACGGGGTGCCACGCGATATACGCGCGGGGACGAAGTGGCTGCGCGCCGCGGCGGACCAGAACCATACCGAAGCGCAGGCCGTGCTGGCCAATCTCTATCTTGCGGGCATCGGCATGCCGCAAGACGCGCGTCGCGGCCTCAGCCTGATGTCGGCCGCGGCCCTTGCCGGCTCGCCCTATGCGCAGCGCAGGCTCGGCGATCTGTACGGAAGCGGAACGGGCGTGCCGCGCGACGAGGCGACGGAGCGCGACTGGTATCGCAAGGCGGCGCTCGCCGGCGACGCGCGAGCACGTTACGCATTGGCGAACCTCTATCTGTTCGGGCGGGGCGGCCCGGTCGACCAGGAAGCCGCATTGGGTTGGATGCAGGGCGCGGCCGATGCGGGCCTGGCCGTCGCGCAGAACGATCTCGGCGCGATGTTGCAGAACGGCCTCGGGACGCAGCCGGATCCGGCTGCCGCCAAACCGTGGTTCGAAAAGGCCGACGCGCAGGGCAATGGCGCCGCGGCGGCCAACCTGTCCCGTTACGCAGCGCGTGGCGACGACGAGCCGGTAGACATGCGCAAGGCGTTTCGGCTGGCGAAGCGCGGAGCGGATCGCGGCGACGCAGCGGCGGCGCTGATGGCCGCCGGCATGGCTTGGCGTGGCGAAGGCACGTCGGTCGACCGGACGCGGGCGATGCAATGGTTCCGGTTCGCCGCGGACCACGGCAACGTCGAAGCGGCGCGCTGGGTCGGCTATCAATATCTGTCGGGTACCGCCGACGTGCCACGCGACGAACCATCGGGCTTGCGTTACCTGACGCAGGCCGCCGAGGCCGGCGATCGCGCTGCCGGCGTATCGGTCGGCTTCTACCTGAACGAGCACCATATGTCGTTCGCGGGCAAGACCGGGCTTCAATGGCTGGAGGACCTTGCGAACCGCAAGGTCGCCGCTGCGTATTCGGCGCTGGGGTCTGCCTATTGGCGCACGCAGCCGACGATCGCCTTCGACTGGTTCACACGCGGCGCAATGCTGGGCGACGCCGCGTCGCAAGCGATGCTGTGCTCGATGTATCTGGATGGAAACGGCACGCCGCGCAATCCGACCGATGCCGCGCGCTGGTGCCGCGCAGCGGCTGCCGGCAACAATATCGGCGCGATGCGCATGCTCGCGTCGGTCGACGCAGGCCTGGTTGCCGCCGACGAGCGCGCGTATTGGCAATGGAAACTCGCGGATCGCGGCGAAGCGACGTATCAGTCGACACTTGGCGATGCGTACGACCTCGGCGATGGCGTACCGGCGGACTTCAATGCAGCGACGTACTGGTTTCGCCGCGCGGCGGAGCAGGGCAACGTGTCGGCACAGGGTTCGCTCGCGTGGCACCTGTCGACCGGCCTCGGCGGCCGCACCGACGACTACGAGGCGTTCGCATGGGTGCTCCGTGCGGCGCCGTCGAGCGCCGAGGCGAGGCGGATGGTGGGCGTCGCGTATCTGCACGGACGTGGCGTCGCGCGCGATCCGAAAGCAGCATCGGTGTGGTTCCAACGCGCGGCCGCAGCCGGTTCGCCGTGGGCGGAAAGCGATCTTGCACTGATGTACGAAACGGGCGACGGCGTGACGCTGAACGAGGCCTCCGCGCTGGACCTGCATCGCCGCGCCGCGCGACGGGGCTCGGCATGCTCCGAGATTGCGCTGGCGCTGTGCAGCGTCGTACCGGGAACGGAAGCGGCGCTGTCGGCCGGCGAGCGGCGCTGGCTGGTACCCGCCGATCCGGTCGCCACGTTGTGGAGCGATCCGCCGGGCAACGCAGTCGCCGCGGCCAATCGCCAATGGGAAGGCCTGTCGAGCCTGAACCAGGCATTGCTTGGCGATCCGTTCATGCAATATGCGGTCGGCATCCGGTTCCTGACCGGCAACGGCCTGCCGAGAGACCGGGCGCTCGGCGCGGCATGGATCGAGCGTTCGCGCGCGAGTTTCGATGCGGTAGCCGGTTTCCGGCAATATGCCGCCGCCGCGGCGCGCGTCGAGACGCGAGTTGCCGAGCGACTGGATGACGCGGAAAAACGACGGGCCGCCGACATCGCCGCGAACCTGATCACGACACTACATTGAGCGGGTCCGGATGCGGTCGGCTCGATGACGCCTCCGGACGCACGGATCGACGAGCGCGAACATGAAGAACACCTTGAAGAACGCGTGGCACGGGGAAGAACGCTTGTGGAAAGTCTGGTGGCTGATCGGCGTACCGCTTGGCCTGCTGCTCATTCCGCTGCTCGTGCTGATCGTCGGGCCGTCCTATCCGGTACCGCTGCGTTTCGCGGCATTCGTCGTGTATGTCGTTCCGTTCTGTGCGTGGATCCGCTGCGCGTGGATGTGTGCGCCGAACGTCGAGAATCGCATCTGGACGATCGTCGCACGCGCCGTCATCGTCTATCGCATCGGCTCGCTCGGCATCGTCCTGTTCGGTTTGAATTGATCGCGTGACAGGAGCGTGCGTGCTGTCGCGTTCCGTTTCGGGAAGCGGTGCATGAACGCGATCCCGCTCGAGCGCGCGATCATCATGCGTCAAGCACCGCCGGAGCCCGCGGCAACGTCCGCTTGAACATCGCGGGCCTCCGCCGGTCCGCCTTCGGCGGCAACGTGATTGCATGCCGCGCGGCCACGGCGATCCGGATCATCATCAGCTCAGCGAACGCGCTGCGTTGCGTGCGCGTCGTGTCGTGTCGGGCGCCGCTTCGGCTAACGTATCCGCGACCCGTCCGCCCGGTCGAGCGCCCGCAGCGCACGGTCAGCCTGCGTCACGCGCCAGATGTCGCGCATCGGCGGCTCGGCGGCCATTTGCGCAGTCGAATGCCTGTCTCCTTGGTAGTTTCCCTTAAGTCTCCCCGTCCGGATTTTCCCCTAGCGTGCCGTTTCACGCCCTGCGCGCGCCACTTGGCCGCGATCCCCGCCAAATCGCGTGCAGCCCCGCCGGCATTGGCTTTCGCGTCGTTTGCACGGTTCCCCACCATGCGCGCGATTTTGCCCATCTTCGATGCATTACCAAAGGTATGGAAAAGCGCACAGAAAATGTATCTGGAGCGACGAAATTGGATTGATACGCTGCAGTCACTGAATCAGCGCCGTCAACCACGCGAGCGCGGCATCGAGCCCTGGCAGCAAGCCGGCAATCGATGGCGACACGTGCGGAGTTCGCGGTTTCCGTTACCAGTTAGTCGGGATGACAGAATGGCCCCAAATCTGACGTTTGCACCGGGCGACGTACTTCCCCCCGGAGCAATCTCCACCGACGGTGCGCCGTCGATCGCCCGGTCGAGCATCGCGACCGGAACCGACATCCTGACCGTCAAGCACCTGTCGAAGATCTTCGGTCCGAAGCCCGAGCGTGCGATCGAGCTGATGAAGCGCGGCGTCGGACGCAACGAGATCTTCGCCGAAACCGGCAACATGGTGGCGGTCGACGACGTGAGCCTGAGCGTGCGGGCCGGCGAGATCTTCGTGATCATGGGGCTGTCGGGCTCGGGTAAATCGACGCTGGTACGTCTGCTCAACCGGCTGATCGAGCCGACGTCCGGGCAGGTCGTGCTCGAAGGCCGCGACATCGCGCCGATGTCGACGCCGGAATTGCGCGACGTTCGACGCCGGAAGATGGCGATGGTGTTCCAGTCGTTCGCGCTGCTGCCGAACCGGACCGTGCTCGACAACATCGCGTACGGGCTCGAGGTCGCGGGGATCAAGAAAGCGCAGCGCTACGAGGTCGCGCGTGCCGCGCTGGAGCGCGTCGGGCTCGGGTCGTACGAGAAGCTGCTGCCGAGCGAGTTGTCCGGCGGCATGCAGCAGCGCGTGGGCCTTGCACGCGCACTCGCGGTGAACCCGTCGGTCCTGCTGATGGACGAGGCATTCTCCGCGCTCGATCCGCTGATCCGCTTCGAAATGCAGAACGAGCTGCTGCGCCTGCAGAAGGAAGAGCAGCGCACGATCGTGTTCATCTCCCACGATATCGAGGAAGCGGTGAAGATCGGCGGCCGCATCGGCATCATGAAGGACGGCTGCCTGATCCAGGTCGGCACGCCGGCCGAACTGATCCAGACACCGGCGGATGCCTACGTGCAGGACTTCTTCCGCAATGTCGACGTATCGCGCTTCCTGAAGGCGTCGAGCCTGCTGACGAAGATCGAGCGCGGGCTGATTCAGTGCGACGCGGGCACGTCGTCCGACCGCTACCTGAACCGGTTGATCGACAGCGGCGCGGAATGCGGCTACGTGTGCGACGAGGCCGGCCATTACCTCGGCTGCGTGACGGCCGCCACACTGCACCGGTCCGGTGCCCGGCCGATTCGCGAGGCATTCCTGCCCGACTTCCATGCGGTGTCGATCGATACGGATCTGCATCGGCTCGCGTCGATCGCGCTGACCCGGCAGCACGACGTGCCGGTGACGGACGCGGCGGGACAACTGGCGGGCGTCGTGTCCTGCCGGACGATACTCAAGCAGATGATGCAACGGAGGGCAGCATGAACGCGTCGGTGATCGGGAAGTTCGCGGAAGACTTCGTCAACTTTCTGTTTCTGCATTTCCGCGGTGGTTTCGACACGTTTTCGGCGGGGCTCGGCGCGGTCGTGAAGCTGCTCGAAGACGGTCTCGCCGCCGTGCCGTTCATCGCGATGGTCGTGATCATGGTGGGGCTCGCGCTGTGGCGCCGCGGCATCGTGTTCTCGATCTTCGTCGGCCTCGCGCTGCTCGTCATCCATTACATGGGCTTGTGGGCACAGACGGTATCGACGCTCGCGCTCGTTACCGCGGCGACCTTCTTCAGCCTCGTGATCGGCGTCCCGCTGGGGATCTGGGGCGCGCGCAACAACCGGATCGGCATGATCCTGCGCTCGCTGCTCGACTTCATGCAGACGATGCCCGCGTTCGTGTACCTGATCCCGGCCGTGATCCTGTTCGGGCTCGGACGCGTGCCGGCGGTGATCGCGACGATCGTGTTCGCGATGCCGCCCGTCGTGCGGCTGACGACGCTCGGCATCCGGCAGGTCCGCGAGGAACTGATCGAGGCAGGGCGCTCGTTCGGCAGCACCGACTGGCAGCTGCTGTGGAAGATCCAGCTGCCGAACGCGCTGCCGTCGATCATGGCCGGCGTGAACCAGACGATCATGATGGCGCTGTCGATGGTGGTGGTTGCGTCGATGATCGGCGCGGGCGGCCTCGGCGAATACGTGCTGAGCGGCATTCAGCGTCTCGACATCGGGATCGGTTTCGAAGGCGGGCTGGGCGTCGTGCTGCTTGCGATCGTGCTGGATCGCCTGACGGAAAGCTTCGGCGTGAAGGCGAAGAAGAAGGCGAAGAAGCCGATCGTGCGCGCCGGCAAGGCCGGCCCGCGTGGCGCGGCACGCACCTGACGAACAGGGCGGTCGAAGGCATTTGAAGGACGATGAAGCGTCGCGGCCACGGTGCCGCGGCGGAACCGGTGTAGCAGTGCGTGGAGACCGGAAACGCCGATCGAAGGCGTTCCTCACCCTTGAAAGACTCGCGTGATTAAAAAGGAGTACTAGATGAATACCCATACGTTCAAGTCGCTTCTGGCGAAACTTGCGGTATCGACGGTGGTGGCCTGCAGTGCAGGTGTGGGCGCGGCATCGGCGGCCGAGCCGGTCAAGATCGCGGTGACCAACTGGGCGGACGTGCTCGCGGTGGCGAACGTCGCGAAGTACGTGCTCGAGACGCAACTCAAGCAACCGGTGCAGTTCGTCCAGGCCGACATCGGCATCCAGTACCAGGGTGTCGCGCGTGGCGATCTCGACATCATGGTCGGGGGCTGGCTGCCGGTCACGCACGGGACCTACTACGCGAAGTACAAGAACGACCTGGACGACGTCGGCATCATCTACACCGGCGGCAAGAACGGCTGGGCGGTGCCAACCTACATTCCGGAATCGGAGCTGTCGTCGATCGCCGACCTGAGCAAGCCGGAAGTCAAGAGCAAGCTGAACGGCACGATCCAGGGCATCGAGCCGGGCGGCGGCCTGATGCAGGCATCCGAGAAGACCATCAAGGCGTACAACCTGGACGGCTACAACCTTCAGGCGTCGAGCGAGGCCGGCATGCTGGCGAGCGTGTCGCGTGCGTACCAGTCGAAGCAGTGGATCGTTGCAACGGTCTGGAGCCCGCACTGGCTGTTCCAGAAGTGGCAGATGCGTTACCTGAAGGATCCGAAGGGCACGCTGGGCGGCGAAGAGCAGATTCATGCGTTCGCGTCGAAGAAGTTCGCGGGCAAGTTCCCGCGCGCCGACGTGTTCTTCAAGCACCTGAAGCTGACGCTGGCCGATGTCGAGGCGATCGAGTTCGAGGGGAACAGCACGAACGACTACGCGAGCGCCGCGAAGAAGTTCGTCGATGCACACCCGGAGAAGCTCAAGGCCTGGCTGCAGCAGTAAAGCCGCGCCCCGGTGGCGCAGACGATGCGATCGGCGTCGTCCGCGCGAACCGGCGGGGCGTATCGCCCGAAGCCGATGGGCGGAGCCGCAACGATGGCGCCGGCCTCGCGATGTGCGGTACGCGCAGTCCATGCAGCATGTCACGAATCGCGTCGCGGAGTCAGCAAGTGAACGAGAACGCCCGCTTTTTTTCCGAAACGCTTCAGAGCCGGGATCCGGTGATCGCGTCGGAGATCGCGCTGGAGCTGCGTCGCCAGCAAACCCAGATCGAACTGATCGCATCTGAAAACATCGCGTCGGCGGCGGTGCTGGAAGCACAGGGCACCGTGCTGACGAACAAGTACGCGGAAGGCTATCCGTCGCGGCGGTACTACGGCGGTTGCGACCATGTCGACCGGATCGAGGCGCTCGCAATCGATCGCGCGTGCGCGCTGTTCGACGCGAGCCACGCCAACGTCCAGCCGCATTCGGGCGCGCAGGCCAACGGCGCGGTGATGCTCGCGCTCGTCAAGCCGGGCGACACGGTGATGGGCATGTCGCTCGATGCGGGCGGCCACCTCACGCACGGCGCGCGGCCCGCGCTGTCGGGGAAGTGGTTCAACGCGGTGCAGTACGGCGTGAACCGCGACACGCTGCGCATCGATTACGACGACGTGCGCCGGCTCGCCGAGCGGCATCGCCCGAAGCTGATCATCGCCGGTTACTCCGCGTATCCGCGGGCGCTCGACTTCGCCGCGTTTCGCGAGATCGCCGACAGCGTCGATGCGAAGCTGATGGTCGACATGGCGCACATCGCGGGCATCGTCGCGGCCGGCCGGCATCAGAACCCGGTGCCGTTCGCCGACGTGGTGACGTCCACCACGCACAAGACGCTGCGCGGCCCGCGCGGCGGCTTCATCCTGACGAACCACGCCGAGGTCGCGAAGCAGATCGATTCGGCGGTGTTTCCGGGGTTGCAGGGCGGGCCGCTGATGCATGTCGTCGCCGGCAAGGCAGTGGCCTTTGCGGAAGCGCTTCGGCCGGAATTCACCCGCTATATCGAGCAGATGTTGCGCAACGCGCAGGCGCTCGCGCGCGTGCTGACGGCCGGCGGCCTGACGCTCGTCACGGGCGGCACCGACAACCACCTGCTGCTGGTCGACCTGCGCGCCCGGCGCATCACCGGCGCGCAGGCCGAGAAGGCACTGGAGCGCGCGGGCATCACCTGCAACAAGAACGGGATTCCGTTCGATACGGAAAACCCGACCGTCACGTCCGGCATCCGGCTCGGCACGCCGGCCGGCACCACGCGCGGCTTCGGAACCGCGCAGTTCGAGCAGATCGGCGAATTGATCCTGGCAGTGCTGGCTGCGCTCGAGCGCAATCCGAACGGCGACGAAGCGGTCGAGCGGTCGGTACGGACCCGCGTGCGCGACCTGTGCAGCCAGTTTCCCGTCTACGCGCACGCGGAGGCGTTCGCCTGATCCGGGAATCGGTCTGAACCTCGAACATCGTTCGGACCACGTAGTGAATCGATCGGCGTCGCTGCGCGTATGCAGCGACGTACCGACGACGTTGTGTCGAATTGCCGGTTTCCTGCCTGACGGGCGGGAACCTGGTGCAACCACTTGATTGAGGAATCGAAAATGAGCTTCGAGGGCGTACACACTCCGCTGGTCACCCCGTTCGACGCGGACGGCGAAATCAACCACGAACTGCTGGGCCGGCATGCGGCCGATCTTGCGGGCCGGCTATCCGGCCTGGGCATCGGCGGGACGACGGGCGAATACTACGCATTGAGCTTCGACGAGCGCGTGCGCACGTTCGACACGGTCGCCGCCGCGGCCGGCGGCAAGACGTTCCTGACCGCGGGCATCAACGCGACCACGACGAAGGAGGTGCTGCGCCTCGGCCGTGAAGCGAAGCGCGCGGGGCTGAACGCGTTGCTCGTGGCGGCGCCGTACTACGCGCAGCCGACCCAGCAGGAACTGCTCGCGCACCTGCTCGCGGTCGACGACGCGCTCGACATGCCGATCATGCTGTATAACTTCCCGGCCCGCACGGGCACTGAAATCGGCGACGACATTCTCGAGACGCTGCTCGAGCGCAAGAACTTCGTCGCGATGAAGGAAAGTACCGGCGACATCGCGCATCTGCATCACCTGTCGACGCATTTCAGCGGCCGGCTCGTGCTGAGCTGCGGGATGGACGATCAGGCGCTCGAGTTCTTCGCGTGGGGCGCGCGCAGCTGGGTCGGCGGCGCATCGAACTTCCTGCCGGAAGCGCACACCGACCTGTTCGACGCATGCGTGAAGCGCGGCGATTTCGCGACCGGTCGCACGCTGATGGCCCAACTGCTGCCGGTGCTCGAACTGCTCGAGCGCAGCGGCAAGTTCATTCAGTACGTGCGCTACGGCTGCGAGCTGGCCGGGCTGCCGGTCGGCGTCGCGCGCGCGCCGCTCGGCGCGTTGTCGGGCGACGAGCGCGACGCGTTCGCGGAGCTCGTCAAGCCGCTTCTGCGCGACGGCCGGTAATCCGTCATGGGCTCGACTCTGGAATTCGCGCGGTTTCCGGCGCCGGACGGGATGAACGGGTGGTGGGAGAGCCTTCCGCCCGCACCGGACGCCAATACCGTCAAGTCGGACAGCCGGTTCGACTGGGTCGTCGTCGGCGGCGGCATCACCGGGCTTTGTGCCGCGCGCCGGCTGGCGGAGCTGGCACCCGGTGCGTCCATCGCGCTCGTGGAGGCCGACCGGATCGGCCGCACCACGTCCGGGCGCAATTCCGGATTCTTCGTCGACCTGCCGCACGACATCAGCAGCGAAAGCTACTCGCGCAGCATCGACGAGGATCGTGCGGACGTGCGGTTTCAGCGGCACGGCATCGACTATGTGCGCGAGATCGTGCGGCGTTTCGGCATCGACTGCGACTGGCGCGACGACGGCAAATTCCACGCGTCGGTCAACCGGAAGGGCGCGGCCGCGCTCGCGCATTTCGCCGACGGGCTGTCGCGCATCGGCGAAGCATTCGAATGGCTCGATCAGCCGGCGATCCAGGCCGTGACCGGCACCGGGTTCTACACGGGCGCGCTGTTCACGCCGGGCTGCAGCACCGTGCAGCCGGCGGCGCTGATGCGCGGGCTGGCGGCGACGCAACCGGACAACGTGACGGTGTTCGAGCTCAGCCCGGTGAAGCGGATCGAACCGCGCGGCGACACGCGCGTACTGCATTTCGCCGGCGGCACGATCGTCGCGAAGCAGGTGATCCTGTGCACCAACGCATACGCGGCGACCTTCGGCATGCATTCGAACGGTTTGCTGCCGGTCTATACGTTCGCGTCGCTCACGCGCCCGATGAACCCCGACGAAGTGGCGAGACTCGGCGGCACGCGCTCGTGGGCGCTGATTCCGGCCGATCCGATGGGCACGACGGTGCGGCGCCTGGTCACCGATCGCATTTGCGTGCGCAACCATTTCGCGTTCCGGCCGGACGTGAAGCTGTCGCAGGCCGATCTCGCGAAGTCGCGGCATTTGCATCAGCGCTCGTTCGAGCGCCGCTTCCCGATGCTCGGCGGCGTCGAGCTCGAATATACGTGGGGCGGGCCGCTGTGCCTGTCCTCGAACAACGGTGCGCTGTTCGGCAGGCGCGACGACGGCCTCTACGAGGCGATCGGCTGCAACGGCCTCGGGCTGAGCCGCGGGTCGGCCTCCGGCAAGCTGATCGCCGAATACGCGCTCGGCGAATCGAACAGCCTCGTGCAGCAGTTGCTGAAGCAGCCGCATCCGCGTCCGCTGCCGGTTCGGCCGCTCGTCGACCTGGCCGTGTCGGCGACGATCTGGGCCAAGGAATTCTCGGCTGGTGCCGAGCTTTGATTTTTGAGGAAACGACATGACGACCCATCAGGATTGGAAACAGAAGGCGAACGCGTTGTCGCTCGACGGTCGCGCGTTCATCGCGGGCGAGCGCAGTGCGGCGGCGTCGGGCGAGACGTTCGCGACGCTCAACCCGGCGTCCGGCAAGGTGCTTGCCGAAGTGGCGCGCTGTAGCGACCGCGACGTCGATCGCGCGGTCGCGGCCGCGCGCGAAGCGTTCGAGTCGGGCGTCTGGTCGAAGGCCGCACCCGCACATCGCAAGGCGGTGCTGCTGCGCGTCGCGCAGCTGATCGACGAGCACGCGGAGGAACTCGCGCTGCTCGAGGCGCTGGAAGCCGGCAAGCCGATCGGCGAATGCCTGGGGCTCGACATTCCCGAGTCGGCCGCGTGCATCCGCTGGCATGCGGAAGTGACGGACAAGCGCTACGACGCGTTGTCGCCTTCCGGCGCCGGCGTCGTCAGCATGGTCACGCGCGAGCCGATCGGCGTCGTCGGCGCGGTGCTGCCGTGGAATTTCCCGGCGCTGATGCTCGCGTGGAAGATCGGCCCCGCGCTGTCGGTCGGCAACAGCGTCGTCGTGAAGCCGGCCGAGCAGACGTCGCTGTCGACGCTGCGGATCGCCGATCTCGCGCTGGAAGCCGGCGTGCCGCCGGGCGTATTCAGCGTCGTCACCGGGTTCGGCAGCGAGGCTGGGGAGGCGATCGGCCGCCATCCGGACGTCGATCTCGTCGCGTTCACCGGTTCGACCGCAACCGGCAAGCGCTTCCTGCACTACTCGGCCGATACGAACCTGAAGCGCGTCGTGCTCGAGTGCGGCGGCAAGAATCCGCAGGTCATCCTGCCGGACGTCGCGAACCTCGACGCGGTGGCCGAGCAGGCAGTTGCGGCCGCGTTCTGGAACATGGGCGAGAACTGCAGCGCCGGCTCGCGAATCCTCGTTCCGTCGAGCCGCAAGGCGGAACTGCTGGAGAAGGTCCAGGCGGTGCTCGCCGGCTGGAAGACCGGCGATCCGCTCGATCCGGACGTGAAGCTCGGCGCGCTGATCGAACAGAAGCATTACGAGAAGGTGCTCGGCCATATCGAACAGGCGAAGGCGGAAGGCGCGCGCGTGGTATGCGGCGGGCGCGCGATCCTCGCGGAGACGGGCGGCTGGTTCGTCGAGCCGACGATCTTCGATCAGGTGACGCCGGAGATGCGCATCGCGCGCGACGAGGTGTTCGGGCCGGTCGTGTGCTTCATCGAATACGACGACGTCGACGACGCGGTGCGGATCGCGAACGATACGTGCTACGGGCTGGCCGCGTCGCTGTGGACCGACAACGTGAACAGCGCGCACAAGGTCGCCGCGCGGATTCGTGCGGGGACGGTCACGGTGAACTGCTTCGGTGAAGGCGACCTGTCGACGCCGTTCGGCGGCTTCAAGCAGTCGGGGTTCGGCGGCCGCGACAAATCCGTGTACGCGCACGATCAATATTGCGAGCTGAAGACCACCTGGTTGAAGCTCGACTAAGTGGGGCGCGCCGCGCACGCTGCACCCCGGGGCCGCGCGGCCCAGGCTGCAGGTTGCGGCGAAACCGTTTCGGCGGCTTGTCGAGCCGCCGATCGGCTGCGATGTTGTCCTGCACCATGTCGCACGAGTATGGCCAGCGGCCGCTCGGCCGGCGAGAATGGCGCACGCGGCGCGCGACAGAACGAACGACGCTACGCCGCGCCGGCATCGCGTATGGTGCGCTGCGCCCCCGCGCCGCGCAGTGGCCTGGCGCGGGGGCGGATGGGCGGCACCACCGTGCGCCTTGCCGTCTCCATCATCGCTTCCGATAATGGCGACGCAGTGCACAATCGATCAAGAATGACGTCATCGCGACGCCGCCCGGCCGACTCGCAAGCCGTAATATTGAGATAATCGAAAGGTTTGCGATGAGCCTGCTCGCAGGCAGCCGATGGGGACTGCCGTCGACGAATGCGCCGACGCCGCGTCCGACCTCCGTTTTGAGAGTGAAAGCCATGTTGAAGAAGCAATTGTTTGCAGACCGACTCCTCGCGCAGATGCCGTCGCTTCGGGCGCTGCGGTGTTTCGTGACGGCGGCGCGCTACGAGAGCTTCACCCAGGCGGCCGAGGTGCTGTGCGTGACGCAGGCCGCGATCAGCCGGCAGATCAAGGAACTCGAGGATTCGCTCGACGTCGCGCTGTTCGAGCGCACCGGCCGGCATATCGCGCTGACGGATGCGGGGCGCGTCCTCTACAACGCGTCGTACCTGTCGATCATGAACATCGCCGAGGCGGCGGAGGCGGTGCGCCGCACCGACAGGCACGCGCTGATGATCTGCGTGTCGCATACGTTCTCGGCGCTCTGGCTGTCGTCGCGGCTGCCCG
Source organism: Burkholderia sp. BCC1988 (assembly GCF_905339895.1). Lineage (NCBI taxonomy): Bacteria > Pseudomonadati > Pseudomonadota > Betaproteobacteria > Burkholderiales > Burkholderiaceae > Burkholderia > Burkholderia sp. BCC1988. Next base: position 345,966 of record NZ_CAJPHA010000004.1, on the reverse strand, counting down.
CGTTTCGCGAGCGGTTTCCGGATATCCGGCTGAACGTGATCGTCACCGAACACTTCATGGAACTCGACGGGCTCATCGAGCCCGATGTGATCATCACGAAGAACCCGCCGCGCGAGCCCGAGTTCGAAGCCGAGCCGCTGTTTCACGACATCGTGTATCCGGTTTGCAGCCCGTCCTTTCACGAACGCCATTTTCGCGGCCGGTCGCTGAAGCCGCTGGACCTGCTGTCGTGCCCGACCCTGAACCTGTCGATGCTCGGCCGCGCGCAGGTGTGCGAGCACGTCGACTGGCGCGTATGGCGCAACTGGTTCCAGCAAGGCGACGGTACCGACACGCTGACCGAGAACAAGTATCTGGAAAGCAACGACTACCGGTTGCTCGTCGCCCAGGCCGAGGCCGGCGAGGGGACGCTGCTGGGCTGGCATCACCTCGTGCACCGGCAGATCGAGCAAGGCACCCTGGTGCGTCCGGTACAGGACGTGCTGGTGTTCCGCGATCGCCATCACTATCTGATCACGCACCGGAATGCGCAGCCGCGCGAGGAATACCGGCTGTTCCGGAAGTGGCTGGGCGACGAGGTCGGCGTGATGATGCGCGGCTGGCTAGATGCCGGGGTCGAGATCGGTCAATAGCACGCTGCCCCCGCACCACGCGTTCGTCAGATGAAACCTGCGTCCGCAACCCCCAAAGGCTATCGCCGTCTGATCCCGTCCGTGACGGCGCTCGTCGAGTTCGAGGCGGTCGCCCGCCTCGGCAGCTTCACGCTGGCCGCGCACGAACTCGGCGTCACGCAGGCCGCGGTGAGCCGGCAGATCAAGTTCCTCGAGGACCTGCTCGGCACGCGCCTGTTCCATCGGCTGCATCGCTCGATCGAACTGACCGACGAGGGTGCGGCGCTGTACCGGGTGATGGCCGAGTCGATGCAGAAGATCGCCGGTGTGTTCGACCGTCTGACGAGCGGCCCGATCCGGCAGGAACTCATCCTCGCGGCGACCTCCGCGTTCTCGCATTTCCGGCTGCTGCCGCGGCTCGCCGCGCTGAAGGCCGCGCAGCCCGAGTTGCAGTTGCGTCTCGCGACGCTGATGTTCACCGCCGATCTGCGCCACAACGAAATCGACATCGCGGTGCGCTACGGGAACGGTCGCTGGGCCGACGGCACCGCGATCCGCCTGTTCGACGAAGAAGTCTTTCCCGTCTGCTCGCCGGCCTGGCTGCGGCAGCACGGCGCGCCGGAATCGCTGGCGGAACTCGCCGCCGTCGCGCTGGTGGAGTCCGATTCGACGTCCGAGGGCTGGATGGGGTGGGAGGCGTGGTTCCATGCCGCCGGCTTCCGGCCCGACCGGTTGAATTACGCGCTGCGCTGCAGCTTATATACCGATGCGATCGATGCCGCCCGCTATGGTCATGGTGTCGCGCTCGGCTGGGGGCGGCTCGTCCACGACCTGCTCGACGCCGGGGAACTGGTGCGGTTGCCGGTGGCGTCCTTGCAGATGACGGACGCCTATTACATCGTGGTGCCGCACGGGAAGACGATCACGCCGGCGATCGACGGCCTCGTCGAATGGCTGCGCGCGGACGTCAGGCAGGACTGACGCAGGCACGCCGGCAGACTTTCGCGGCGATTTTCGCTCTGCCCGCTTCGCATGATCCCAGGTAATACCAGAACGAAAATAAAGCGCGTTGACGCTCTTTTTCATCGATCCAATACTGAAATCGACGCGGAACATTCGAAGCCGCGCGATTTCACGAACCTTGGGATTGGAGAAAGACGATGTCCGAAGTGCAAGTCAAGACGCACGGTGATCTGATCCGCAGCCGCCAACCGGGCCACGGGATGCCCGGCGAACTGTTCGGCCGTCAGGACGTCTTCGAAACGGATGTCGAGATCTTCTTCCGGAAGCACTGGATCCTGGTTGGCGTGACGGCCGACGTTCCGGAGCCCGGCGACGTGTCGACCGTCGACATCGGCAAGTCGTCGATCTTCATCGTGCGCGACGACGACGAGAACGTCCGAACCTACCGGAACGTGTGCCGTCACCGTGGCGCGCGCCTGAAGGAGGCGGGGAAGTCGACCGTTGGAATGCTCGTGTGTCCTTATCATCAATGGACGTACGACCTCGATGGCACGCTGCGCCACGCGACGCACATGGGCAAGGATTTCGACACGACCTGCCGCAGCCTGATTCCGGTGAAGACGCGCATCATCGGCACGCACATCTTCGTGTGCCTCGACGACGATGCACCCGAGGACATCGCGAAGCTCGAGGACACGATGGCGCCGCGCTTCGCGCCGTACGACCTGCGGCATACAAAGATCGCGTTCGAGCAGGAGATCGTCGAGCACGGCAACTGGAAGCTGGTGATCGAGAACAACCGCGAGTGCTATCACTGCGCGGGCACCCATCCCGAGCTGACCGCGTCGTTCCTGCCCGAGGATTTTGGCTTCTGCCCGGAAAACCTCACGGACGAACAGCTTCGGGCGTTCGAGGAATACCAGGCGCGCAACGCCAGCTGCCAGGCGAACTGGGCGCGCGAAGGCTTCCTCGGCTCGGCCGTCGAATGGCTCGATGAGGATGCCGTCACGCAGTTCAGGACGCAGCAGCTCGTGATCGCCGGCGCGGGCGAATCGCAGACGATCAGCACGAAGGTGGCGAGCACGAAGCTGTTCGGCGACCTGCAACGGCGCGATCTCGGCGATACGCATCTGTGGACGCACAATTCGTGGACCCACGTGATGAGCGACCACGCGGTGATTTCGTACATCATCCCGCTCGCACCGGACAAGACGCTCGTGCGCACGAAATGGCTCGTCCATGCCGACGCGGTCGAGGGCGTCGATTACACGCTGTCGGATCTGACCGAGGTATGGGTCGCGACGAATACGCAAGACAAGCACCTCGTCGAGATCACGCACGCGGGCACCCAGGATCCTGCGTATGCGCCGGGCGTGTTCTCGCCGTTCACCGAGGCTTACGTCGACCGGTTCTCGCGCTGGTACGGCGCGCGGTTGAGCGCGCACGGGATCTGATGGAGGTGAGACGCGTCGGGAGGGCGATTTCGGATCCTTTCTCAGCGGTGTGCGATGCGGGCCCGATTGACGTTGACTTCTCCTGGCCCATCGGTCCGCTCGGCTGACCGGTCCCGGCTGGCGGGATTTCAGAATTGAAACTTCGATTCCATATCTGAGTCGGTACGAGGCCGGGCTGCGCGCCCGAGCCCCGTCCATCAACGCCGTCCGTGTGATATTCCATGTGGCCTGCTTTTTGCCTTTACGAGACGACATGTTCGATGTCCTCTCGTCTGACCGGTCTTTCCTGACGAAACGAACCGCACGGTTCGAGAGGCGACCCGCTTTTCAATCGTAAGGTGAATGCAATGACTGACTACGGCAAACGAAACACGGTTTCCAGGAACGATGCGCGTCGCGTTGCGCGCGAACGCGCGGTGGAAGCAGATCGATCCGCGCCGACGCGCGAATCGTCCGGTGAACGCCGCCGCGATACGAACTGGGCGTGGGCAAAGGGAACGGCCGGCTACGACTGGATGGACCACGCACCGCTGTTCGATCACCGCGATTGATCCTGTCGCGAGCGCGGTTCGTGCCACGGGCTCGCCGTGCTTCGACCGACGACCGGACCGGCCGGCGAGCGGTCCCTTATTTCCGTTTGGTCGGCTGGATGCTATTCGTCGTCGCGATGTCGATAGCGATCATCCGGCGATCTGGCGAACATGTCGACTGGCGCAAGCCGCGACGATGCAACCGCGAATGACCGACGCGACGATCCGCACGCCGCCCAATGAAGCAGGCGGGCGGAGCACGCCGCGGCGGCGAACTCAATTCAACCATTCACTATCCATGGCCGCCGTGACGCCTATCCCAATCCAGTCCATCCTGATCGCGAACCGCTCGGAAATCTCGATCCGCGTGATGCGTGCCGCCGCCGAACTGAACATGCGTACGGTGGCGGTGTATTCGAAGGAAGACCGCCTCGCGCTGCATCGCTTCAAGGCGGACGAGAGCTACCTAATCGGCGAAGGCAAGAAGCCGCTCGCCGCGTATCTCGACATCGACGACATCCTGCGCGTCGCGCGGCAAGCAAAGGTCGACGCGATCCATCCGGGCTACGGCTTCCTGTCCGAGAACCCCGATTTCGCGCAGGCCGTGATCGACGCCGGCATCCGCTGGATCGGCCCGTCTCCCGACGTGATGCGCACGCTCGGCAACAAGGTCGCCGCACGCAATGCGGCGATCGCCGCCGGCGTGCCCGTGATGCCCGCGACCGCGCCGCTGCCGGACGATCTCGATGCTTGCAAGGTGCTGGCCGCAGAAGTCGGCTATCCACTGATGCTGAAGGCGAGCTGGGGCGGCGGCGGACGCGGGATGCGCGTACTGGAAAACGATCAGGACCTCGAAACACTGCTGCCTGTCGCGCGCCGGGAGGCGCTGGCCGCGTTCGGCAACGACGAGGTATACGTCGAGAAGCTCGTGCGCAATGCGCGGCACGTCGAGGTGCAGGTGCTCGGCGACCTGCACGGCACGGTCGTGCATCTGTACGAGCGCGACTGCACGGTGCAGCGGCGCAACCAGAAGGTCGTCGAACGCGCACCGGCGCCGTATCTCGATCACGACGGCCGGCAGGCGTTGTGCGAATCGGCGCTGCGCCTGATGCGCGCGGTCGGGTACACGCATGCCGGCACCGTCGAGTTCCTGATGGACGCCGACACCGGCCAGTTCTATTTCATCGAGGTGAACCCGCGTATCCAGGTCGAGCATACGGTGACCGAGATGATCACCGGTATCGACATCGTGAAGGCGCAGATCCGCATCACCGAAGGTGGCCGGATCGGCCTCGCGGAGGACGCGACGGACGGCGACGGCGCGCTCGTCGCGCGCGCGGCCGGCGTGCCGGAACAGCACGCGATTCCGCTGAACGGCAACGCACTGCAGTGCCGGATCACGACCGAGGACCCGGAGAACGACTTCCTGCCCGACTACGGGCGGCTCACGGCCTATCGCAGCGCGGCGGGCTTCGGCGTGCGCCTCGACGCCGGCACTGCCTACGGCGGCGCGGTGATCACGCCGTACTACGACTCGCTGCTGGTCAAGGTGACGACCTGGGCGCCGACGGCCGCCGAATCGATCCACCGGATGGATCGCGCGCTGCGCGAGTTCCGGATTCGCGGCGTCACGTCGAACCTGCAGTTCCTCGAGAACGTGATCAATCACCCGGCCTTCATCGCGGGCGACGTGACGACGCGCTTCATCGACAGGACGCCGGAGCTGCTCGCATTCGCGAAGCGCGGCGATCGCGCGACGAAGCTGCTGCGCTATCTCGGCGAGCTGAACGTGAACGGCAATGCGGAGATGAACGGCCGCACGCTGCCGGCATTGCCGCTGCCGAAACCCGTGCTGCCGAAGGTCGATACGGCGGTGGCGATTCCGGCCGGCACGCGCGATCGACTGCGCGAGCTCGGCCCCGAGAAGTTCGCGCGCTGGATGCTCGACCAGAAGCAGGTGCTGCTGACCGACACGACGATGCGCGACGCGCACCAGTCGCTGTTCGCGACGCGCATGCGCACGGCAGACATGCTGCCGATCGCGCCGTTCTACGCACGCGAGCTGTCGCGGCTGTTCTCGCTCGAATGCTGGGGCGGCGCGACCTTCGACGTCGCGCTGCGCTTCCTGAAGGAAGATCCGTGGGAGCGGCTCGCGCTGCTGCGCGAGCGCGTGCCGAACATCCTGTTCCAGATGCTGCTGCGCGGCTCGAACGCGGTCGGCTACACGAACTACGCGGACAACGTCGTGCGCTTCTTCGTGCAGCAGGCCGCGAGCGCGGGCGTCGACGTGTTCCGCGTATTCGATTCGCTGAACTGGGTGCGCAACATGCGCGTGGCGATCGATGCGGTGGGCGAGAGCGGGATGCTGTGCGAAGGCGCGATCTGCTACACCGGCGACCTGTTCGACACGTCGCGCTCGAAATACGACCTCAAGTATTACGTCGGCATCGCGCGCGAGCTGCAGCGGGCCGGCGTGCACGTGCTCGGCATCAAGGACATGGCCGGTATCTGCCGCCCGCAGGCTGTCGCGACGCTCGTGAAGGCGCTCAAGGAGGAAACCGGGCTGCCCGTGCATTTCCATACGCACGACACGAGCGGGATTGCCGCGGCGTCGGTGCTCGCGGTGGTCGGTGCGGGCTGCGACGCGGTGGACGGCGCGCTCGACGCGATGAGCGGGCTCACGTCGCAGCCGAACCTGTCGAGTATCGCGGCGGCGCTGGCCGGCAGCGAACGCGATCCGGAGCTGGATCAGGATCGCCTGCACGAAGCGTCGATGTACTGGGAAGGCGTGCGCCGTTATTACGCGCCGTTCGAATCGGAGATCCGCGCGGGCACGGCCGACGTCTACCGTCACGAGATGCCCGGCGGCCAGTACACGAACCTGCGCGAGCAGGCGCGCTCGCTCGGCATCGATCATCGCTGGACCGAGGTGTCGCGTGCGTATGCGGACGTGAACCGCCTGTTCGGCGACATCGTGAAGGTCACGCCGACGTCGAAGGTGGTCGGCGACATGGCGCTGATGATGGTCGCGAACGACCTCGGCGTAGATGACGTGCGCAATCCGGACAAGGACATCGCGTTCCCCGAGTCGGTCGTGTCGCTGTTCAAGGGCGAGCTGGGTTTCCCGCCCGACGGCTTCCCGGCCGAGTTGTCGCGCAAGGTGCTCAAGAGCGAACCGCCGGCGCCGTATCGTCCCGGCGACCAGCTTCCGCCGGTCGACCTCGACGCGGCACGCAAGCAGGCCGAGACCGCGTGCGAGCGCCCGCTCGACGACCGGCAGCTCGCGTCCTACCTGATGTATCCGAAGCAGACGGTCGACTATTACGCGCACGTTCGTGCCTACAGCGACACGTCGGTCGTGCCGACGCCGGCGTTCCTGTACGGGCTGCAGCCGCAGGAAGAAGTGGCGATCGACATCGAGCCGGGCAAGACGCTGCTCGTGTCGCTGCAGGGGCAGCATGCAGATGCGCAGGACGGCATCGTGAAGGTGCTGTTCGAGCTGAACGGCCAGTCGCGTTCCGCGCTGGTCGAGCAGAAGAGCGTCGTGCAGGCGGGCAAGGAGCGTCATGGCCTGCAGCGTGCCGATCCGGCCAATCCGCTGCATGTCGCCGCGCCGATGCCGGGCTCGGTGGTCACGGTCGCCGTGCAACCGGGGCAGCGTGTGTCGGCCGGCACGACGCTGATCGCACTCGAGGCGATGAAGATGGAAACGCACATCGCGGCGGAGCGCGACTGCGAGATCGCGGCCGTACACGTGAAGCCGGGTGAGCGAGTCGCGGCGAAGGATCTGCTGATCGAGCTGAAAGACCCGGCGCAATGACGGTTGCCGCGCCCGGTCGTATTCGCGAAGCCGATCGGGTGCAGCCGCGAGGATCACGAACCGCGCGAACAGTTCGGCCAGATGCGCGAGCATGTGATGGAAGCGCTGCGGCTCGTCCCTTACGCGCGCTCGACGAGCGGCCACACGGCGGCCGCGCCGAAGCACGCGTTGCAGGCGGCGCACGACGTGTGCGCGATTTCGGCGGCCGGGTCGTTGATGTCGGCGATCGGCTCGGGCGGGCGATGCGTGCAGCATGGCAAGCGCGGCGACGCCCGGCGTGCGTCGATGCCCCGGCCGTCGATCGCTCCCGCGCCGGCCCGCAGCACGCACGACGCATGGATGGCGGCGTGTCGCGCGCGCGTCCGGCGTCGCAGGTCGTTGCGTCTACACGTTGATGACGCCGCGTCCGAGCTCGACCACGCGACCGCCGACGCTGATTTCACCGTTCGAGCCGACCGACAACCGCAGCAGGCAAGGCCGGCCGACGGCTTCGCCCTGTTCGACCTCAAACGCGGCGGGCAGCGCGTGATGGGCCGCAAGCAGCCAGCCGCCGAGATTCGCGCAGGCCGACCCCGTGCCCGGGTCTTCGAAAATCCCGCCGCCCTGTTTCGCAAAGAAATAGCGGGAGACCACTTTCCCGGGACGATGCGGGTCGAACGCGAACACATAGGCGGTCTTTCGACCGAGGCTGTTGGTCGGCCAGCGCTCGAGGCAGGCGCTGTCGGGCCGGGCGCGGCGCACGGCGGCGGGGTTCTTGACGGCGACCAGCAGTTGGTCCGCGCCTGTGTCGACCCAAAGCGGCGGCGCGAGAAAATCGTCCGTCGTCAGTCCCAGCATGGCCGCCGTATCGGTATCGGGCAACGCGCAAGGCGCCGTTTTCGGCATGCCCGCGTGCGGGGCGGTGAACGTCCACACGTCGTCGCCGGCTTTGACGTCGACCACGCCGGCCTTGAATTCGAGCGCGAGTGCGTCGCCTGCCTTCAACAGGTCGCGCACGACATGCGCGGTACCGAGCGTCGGATGGCCCGCGAACGCCATTTCATGGCCGGGCGTGAAGATGCGCACGCGGGCATGCGCACGCGCCGACGGCAGCACGAACGTCGTTTCCGACAGGTTGAACTGCACGGCCAGTGCCTGCATGGTCGCGTCGTCCATGCCGCGCGCATCTTCGAACACGCATAGCGGATTGCCGCCGAACGTCGATTCGGCGAATACATTGAGCAGGCGGAACGCGTACTGGGTCATCTCGATCTCGTGTGAGAGGGGCGTGCTGGTCGGGGCGTGCGAGCATCGCCCGGATGTCGGGATGCTTCGGCACGATCCTGCATTCTGCCGGACCGAGTGCATCGATCGATGCGCGGTCGCTCGGCATTTCAATTTTCGTGCATCATCAGGGTTCTCCGCTTCGGCCCGGCCACGCGAATTTTCGCAACGATCGCGCCAATTTTTTCGCCGGAGCAGACGGCCGCCTGCGAATCCGGAACCGTCCGGTTCAAACACAACGACGCCGTGCCCATGCAACACAGGTCGGGTTCCGTGTCGCTCAACGCTTGCAGCATTCTGCATGCAGGAGGAAGACATGGCATCCGACGGAAGCCACCTGAAAACCGGGGGTGGACTCGCGAACGCATCGGCGGGCACCGCTTCACCGCAATCCATGCTGGAAATGCTCGCACGCGGCGTGGAAAACCTGCTGATCCCGGCCGACACGCCGTGGCCCACGGCGCAGCTCTACCTCGCGGACAACGACCGACAGTGGAAATTCTCCGCTGTCCTGGTTGCGATCGTCACGCGGCGCGAGCCGACGATCCTGCTGACCAAGCGATCGTCGGGGCTCAGCGAATACTCGTCGCACGTAAGTTTCCCCGGCGGACGTCCGGCGGAATCGGACACCAGCATCGGCGCGACTGCACTGCGCGAGGCGTTCGAGGAAATCGGCCTCGCGCCCGATGCGGTGCGGATGATCGGAAGCTTGCCGATTCATAAAACGAGAAAGCGCAATCACGCCATTTTTCCCGTGATCGGCTTCGTGTCGGAAACAGCCGCATGGGAAGCCGCACCCGCTGAAGTCGAGGCGATTTTCGAGTTTCCGTTTTCGACGCTGCTGAATCCCGATCTGCCGCGGCAATACGGCGACGGCGAACGCGCCGGCGCTTGGTACTGGGCGGATCAGACGCAGGACATCTGGGGCGTGACCGCGTTCATCCTGAAATCGCTGGCGGGTCTGGTGCGCGATGCCGCGGGTGGAGAGTGTGCACGTCCCGACTAGTTTCACGCGCGGGGCCTCGGGCCCGCCGAGTCACGCGTGCCGCTCGCGGCGCGTCGCTCAGTGTGACGACACGAACACCGAATCCTCGAACGCCGCCGGAATCGCGAACTGCGCACGCATGCGCTTCGTCTCCTGCGCGGGCGTGAGCCCGAACAGCCGCTTGAATTCCCGGCTGAACTGCGACGGGCTCGCATAACCGACCGCATGGCCGGCCGCCTCCGCGGTCAGGTCCTGGCGCACCATCAGCAAGCGCGCCTGATGCAACCGCGTCGACTTCAGGTACTGCATCGGCGACACCTGCGTGATCGCCTTGAAGTGGCTATGGAAGCTCGGCACGCTCATGCCGGCTTCCGCGGCCAGTTGCGCGACGTCGAGCGATTGCGCGTAGTCGGCGTGGATCAGGCGCAGCGAACGGCCGATCCGGCCGAACTGTCCGCGCATCGCCAGCGCGTTGCGCATGGCGCTGCCCTGCGCGCCGGTGAGCACGCGGAAATACAGTTCGCGCAGCAACCCGCGGCCGAGCACCGCCGCTTCGAGCGGCCGGTGCAGCGCCTCGACGAAACGCAGCACGGTCGCCTGCATCGCGTCGTCCATCGGCGTCGACATCATGCTTCTCGGCGCCTGCACGGGTTCGGCGATCCCTTCGCGGTCGATCTGCGCGGCCAGTTCGGCGGCCATCGGGAAATCGAGGTGCAGATACAGCGCGAGCAGCGGGTGCGCCGCCGTTGCGTCGGTTTCCATGCTGAACGGCACGGGCACCGCTACGGCCAGGTAGTGGGCCTCGTCGTACAGGTAGCGTTCGCCGCCGAAATAGCCGCGCTTGCTGCCCTGGCAGACGATCACGATGCCCGGGTCGTACAGCACCGGCGTGCGCGACAGCGCGCGGTTCGAGCGCAGGATGCGCACGCTCGGCAGTGCGGTCAGGTTGTAGCCTTCGTCCGGCGCCAATGCATGCAGCAACGCGATCAGGTGTTGGCGGCTGCGCGCGGGCAGCTGCGGCGATCGGGACGAAGAGGGCGCGGTGCTCATAGTTTTATGCAAGAAAATCAGCGGAACCGGGCTTAGTTTACGTGGATCGTCAGACTAGTATGCATGCTTCGATCGACATTCGGGAGAAGCTCACATGGCATCCGGCACTATCATGCTCATCACCGGCGTCAGCAGCGGCTTCGGCCGTGCACTCGCACAAGCGGCGCTGGCCGCGGGTCATACGGTGGTCGGCACCGTGAGAAGCGAAGCGGCGAAGCGGGCGTTCGAAGTACTGTCCCCGCATGCGGCCATCGGGCGCGTGCTCGACGTGACCGACTTCGAGCGCATCGACGGCGTCGTCGCGGCGATCGAGTCGAGCGTCGGGCCCGTCGACGTGCTGGTGAACAACGCCGGTTACGGGCACGAAGGCATCATGGAGGAGTCGCCGCTGTCGGAGATGCGCCGACAGTTCGACGTGAACGTATTCGGCGCCGTCGCGATGATGAAGGCCGTCGTGCCGTTCATGCGCGCACGCCGGCGCGGTCGCATCCTGAACATCACGTCGATGGGCGGCCACATCACGATGCCCGGCATTGCCTATTACTGCGGCAGCAAGTTCGCGCTGGAAGGGATATCCGACACGCTCGGCAAGGAGCTCGAGCCGTTCGGCATCGCGGTGACCGCCGTGGCGCCGGGCTCGTTCCGCACCGACTGGGCCGGCCGTTCGATGACGCGCACGCCGCGCTCGATCGCCGATTACGACGCGCTCTTCGATCCGATCCGTCACGCGCGCGAGGAGAACAGCGGCCGTCAGTTGGGCGATCCCGCGAAGGCCGCGCGTGCCATGCTTGCGGTCATCGAGGCGGACCATCCGCCGGCCCATCTGTTGCTCGGCAGCGATGCGCTTCGGCTCGTGCGCGCCAAATGGTCGGCGCTGGAAGACGACATGTGCGCGTGGGAGGCGGTGACCGTGTCGACGGACGGTTGAAGGCACGAGGGTTGGGGCGTGCGAAATCGCACGGTTAGTTGCGTTGAATGGTCAAGTCTCGGGATGCGAGCACACCGCTGCGAGGTTGTGCCCGTCCGGACCGGTGACGAACGCGGCATGGTCGTTCGCGCCACACATCGTCGTTGCCCGCGGAGAACCGATACACGGCGGTATGCAATTGGCTTCATGACACGGTCGCGGTTTTCCGCTACAACACTCAGGTGCCGCATCGACCGGCGCGGTGTGCCGCCGCGCCGCAGTTCGACACCGACATCCAGCCGGGTGGCCGGCCGGCACGTGACGTTCACCTACCCCAAAGGAGCCTGAAGCCATGCCTTACATCACCACGAAGGACAGCGTCGACATCTTCTACAAGGACTGGGGCCCGAAGGATGCGCAGCCGATCATGTTCCACCACGGCTGGCCGCTGTCTTCCGACGACTGGGATGCCCAACTGCTGTTCTTCGTTCAGAAGGGCTATCGCGTGGTCGCGCACGATCGTCGCGGCCACGGCCGGTCGGCGCAGGTTTCCGACGGCCACGACATGGATCACTACGCGGCCGACGCGTTCGCGGTGGCCGAAGCGCTCGACCTGCGCAACGCGGTCCATATCGGCCACTCGACCGGCGGCGGCGAAGTCGCGCGCTACGTGGCCCGCCACGGCGAGCCGGCAGGCCGCGTCGCGAAGGCGGTGCTGGTCAGCGCGGTGCCGCCGCTGATGCTGAAGACCGACGCGAACCCGGAAGGCCTGCCGCTCGAGGTCTTCGACGGCTTCCGCAAGGCGCTTGCCGACAATCGCGCGCAGTTCTTCCTCGACGTGCCGTCGGGCCCGTTCTACGGCTTCAACCGGCCGGGCGCGACGGTGCACCCGGGCGTGATCCAGAACTGGTGGCGCCAGGGCATGATCGGCAGCGCGAAGGCGCACTACGAAGGCATCAAGGCGTTCTCGGAAACGGACCAGACCGAAGACCTGCGGTCGATCTCCGTGCCGACGCTCGTGTTGCACGGCGAAGACGACCAGATCGTGCCGATTGCCGATTCGGCGCTGAAGTCGGTCAAGCTGCTGAAGAACGGCACGCTGAAGACGTATCCGGGCTATTCGCACGGGATGCTGACGGTCAACGCCGATGTGCTGAACGCCGACCTGCTGGCCTTCGTCCAGTCGTAACGCTGGCGGCGCAAGCCCGTTCTCGCGGGCTGCGCCGCGCTGGCCGGTGATGCCGGCCAGCTTCCTTTCGCTTCGCCGGCGGGTTTGACCGGCTACGCGGAACGATGCTGCCGGCACGACACCGCGAAGTCGCCACGGCGCAGCGTAGCGTCCGGCTCGCTACCGTTCCCCCTCGATGCACCGCACGATTGCAGCCGCTGCCCGCTGCCCGCTGCCCGCTGCCCGCTGCCCGCCGCCCGCCGCCCGCCGCCCGCCGCCCGCCGCCCGCCGCCCACCGCCCACCGCCCACCGTCCACCTCACGCTGTCCACCGCACGCCGCCAACCGCCCGCCTCGGCAATCCGCATCCGCGCACCACCGGCTCATGCGCGTGCCGACACCCGGCGAAATGCATCTCCACTCACTGTAGACGCAACCCCACCTTGATTCCGGATCGTATGAATTAAGATGCAGCCGGCACTTCGGGGTGTCCGGCGCTGGGCGACAGAGGCAGTACGCAAGCCGTCGTCCGTACCGGAAGCAAAGGCCGTCCGCGCGATCGAACCGGGCGAGGCTCGACGAAAGCGCGGCATTCCATATCCATTGAATGGCACTGCTTATCAATATGCGCGGCAGGTTCGACCTGCTGCACGGGCAAGCACATGCCGTCAATCCAGAACAAGAGGATTGTGATGAAACCCGTTACCTGGACGGCCATGGCCGTCGTTCTCGCGTTGACCGCATGCGGCGGCGACGACGTCTCGACCAAGAGCGGTGCGTCGCAGTCGACGCCGACCTCCCCCGGATCACCTTCAGGCACGACATCGCCCGGCGGCGGCTCGAACGGCGGCTCGAATGGCGGGCCGACCGGCGGCGGAACCACGCAGCCGCAGGCCGGCTGGTCGACGGCCGTCGCGGTGGACGGCAAGGGGCCGGAAGGCGACCCCAGCGTGACGATCGACGCGAGCGGCAATGCGCTCGCCACCTGGATGACCGTCGACCCGGCCAGTCCGTACGGCAACGAAATGTGGGGCGCGCGCTATGTCCCCGGTTCGGGCTGGCAAAGCGCGACGCGGCTCGACACGAGCGACGGTACGCATTCGATGAACGGGTTGACCGGCGTTCCGCCGCAGCTGGTCGGCAATGCGAGCGGCCATGCGGTCGCGTTCTGGACCGAATGGATGCCGGGCCCCAACACGTACGCATTGTGGGCGCGCCCGTACAGCCCGGGCGCCGGCTGGGGCACGGCGTCCGAACTGGCAGCGGACATGAGCGGGTCGTCCTATACGGCCGGGATCGACAGCCAGGGCAACGCGCTCGTCGCCTGGACGCAGTCGATCAGCCTGCTCGATACGCGCATCGCCTGGACGCGCTATACGCAGGCGGGACAGTGGTCGCCCACGGCGCTGATCCAGATGCCGGTGCAGACCGGGCCGGGTGCGGTGACCGGCGATACGGACAACGTGAGGCCGATGATGTCGGTCCTGTCGTCCGGCCGCGCGGTGCTCGCGTGGCGGCAGACCAACCATACGCATTCGGCGCTGTGGACGGCCACGTACGACCCGACCAACGGCTGGACCGACGTCAACCAGGCCGTGTCGAACACGAGCCTGTTTACGACGATCATCTCGCCCGCGGCCGGCATGGACGCGAAGGGCAACATCACGCTGGTGTGGGGGCAGCTCGACGTGACCGGCGGGCATCTCGAGACGACCACGATGGCGCAACGCTTCGTCGCCGGCACCGGGTGGCAGCCGGCCGCGCCGGTGGCGCCGGCGATCACTGAGCCGACCGGCTTCATCGCGACGCCGATGCTGACCGTCAACGACAACGGCATCGCGGCCGTGATGTGGGCGGAGGGCGGCGCGGTGCTGCAGGCGAGCGTGTCCGATGCCGGCGGAAACTGGGGGCCGCTGCAGCGGCTGACGGAACACCTGAACGGGGCGGCCGCCCAGTACCCGCCGCTGGTGATCGACGCGGCGGGCCACGTGACGGTCGCATGGCAGGACACGGGCTTGCCGGGCGCGTCGGCCGTCATCGCGGCCAGCTATCGGGACGGGGCGTGGAGCGCGTCGACGGTGGCGGCACAGAGCGCATCGTGGCCGGCGCTGGCCGTCAACGCGACGGGGTCGATGGCACTCCTCTGGCAATCGTACGTCGCGAGTATCGGCAGCCAGCTGCAGTCCAGTTTCTATACCCCGGGCTCGTGATCGCGTTGCGCGGGAAACCGAAGGAGAAGCCATGAAGAAGACCTTGCTTTGCACCGTACGGACCGCGCTGGGCGCCGCGGCCGCCGGCCTCGCGCTGGCCGGTTGCGGCACGACGCAGATGAACATGACCGACGTGCAGACATCGACCGCGAAGACGATCGGCCTTGCGTCGTCGGACGAAATCACGATCGCCAACGTGCAGTACGGGAAGAAGAACGGGCTCGGCGGCCAGCAGGTGAGTTACGACGCGACCACCGGCAAGGGGCGGCGCTTCACCTGCACCGTGTTCATGATTCCCGGCCTCACGCCGATCGACCGGCCGACGTACAACGACTGGGAATGCCACCCGCGTCGCTGACGCCCGCGCTGCCCGCCGCGCGCCTGTCGATCGACGGCGCGGCGGGCACTGCGACGAACCCGCTGTCCACCGCCGCATTTTGGTCCGATAATCGACGAACCGATCCCTTCCTTTCCTGTCGGCTCGAATGAAAACTGCCATGGATCAAGCGGATGCCATCCCCGTCTTCAAGTTTCGTACCACCGACTATCCGGTGCGGGACCGATTCCACGTGTGGGTCAAGGACATGCTCTGCGACTACCGGCTGGACGACCTCGGCGACTACGGCGCGTTCAACGCGGAAGCGACCGGCGCGGCGCTCGGCCCGCTGATCTTCTCGAGCCGGTGCTGGCGGTCGCGCGCGCCGACCTACTCGGTGCACCGCACGACGCGGCGGATCCGGCTCGACGGCCAGGATTCGATCCGCTTCACGCTGCTGCTGGGCGGGCATCTCACGTGCCGCACCGGCGGGCCGGAACTGGTCAAGCGTGCGGGCGACCTGTTCGTCTATGACGTCGCGCAGGTCAACGATTGCCGGGTCGAGGCCGGCGACGTGATCAGCCTCGTGGTGCCGCGCTATCTGCTGCCGGCCCATGCGGCGAACGCGCACGGGCAGACGCTGGCGAGCGGTGTCGGGCGGCTGCTCGGCGACCAGATGCTGTCGCTGCACCGCAACCTGCCGAACCTGCGCACGCACGAGTTGCCGAGCGTCGTGCAATCGTTGCTGCTGCTCATGAGCGCGGCCGTCGCCCCGAGCGCACAGGCGTTCGACGAGGCGCGCGGACCGATCGACACCGCGCTGATCGAGCGCGTGCGGCGCTATATCGACGCGCACCTGCTGGAGCCCGACCTCGCACCCGAGCGGATCTGCCGGGACATCGGCGTGTCGCGGGCGCGGCTTTATCAGCTGTTCAAGGAAGAGGGCGGCGTGATGCGGCAGCTCACGCGCAGGCGGCTGCGTCACGCGTACCACGTGCTCGGCGATCCGCAGCGCCGGCACCAGCGCATCGCGGAGATTGCATGGGCGCACGGCTTTCCGGACGAGAAGTACTTCCATCGGCTGTTCAAGGCCGAGTTCGGCCATACGCCGAAGGAAACGCCGGCATGCGCGGCGGCGCCTGTTCTGCTGCCGTTCGGCGCGGACGATGAAAGCCGCTGGGGAGACGGCGGGCGACTGAAGGGGTGGACGCTACCGTTCGGGGTGCTGAACAACTGAGCGGATGTCGCGTGACGATTCAACGCGCAATTCGTGCCATTCCTGTCATTCATACTCGCACGTCACGCCTCGTTCGCAGCGCTGTCGCCCATGTCGCCTTCGATCGCGGCCATCAGATCGTCGACGCTCACCATCAGCGCCCGAACCTGCCGCAGCGATTCGTACTGGTGCAGCACCGTGCGCCATGACGGCAGTTCCAGCAGCGCTTGCCAGACGGCGCCGAGGCCATGCGGATCGGCATCCGCGCACTGCGCGAGCGCGCTCGCGTATTCGAGGCTCGCCGGCGCCGACAGCAACTGCATCCGGCTTGCGGCACCCAGCAAGCGCGGCGCCGGGTCTGCCGACGCATCGCAGCAGTACAGCACTTCGCGCTGCAATGCCGCGTCGTCGATCGTCAGCGCGCGCAGCGACGCGCCGTGCAGGCGTACCGTGCCTTCGCGCGTGTCGAACGCATAGACGGTGTCCGGATCGGCTTGCGCGAGCAGGCTCAGGCCGCGCAGCAGGCGCGGCAGATCGGTCGTCGCGGCATCCGCGGACGCTTTCGCTTCGACGAGAAACACGACGTGCCACGCGGCCGACGGATCGTCGCCGCGCGCGCGAGCGAGCAGCACCGCATCCCACTCGGTCTTCGCGCGGTCGTGCTTGGCCGGTATCGAAGCCGGCACGCGCATCGACGTGACCACGCGATACGTGCGCTGCGCATCGCTCGCATCGAGCTGCGCGGCCAGGGCGTCGAGCGCCTGCGCGGCCAGCGCCTCGACGGCCGCGCCCCGCTGTTGCGACGTGACACCTTGCGCGACGGCGAGCGCGCTGCCTTCGAGCGGACCCTGGCGGCTCCACAGCGTGCGGTACAGCCGGACGTCCGGATCCGGCGCCAGCGCATCGAGACGCCGCAGCCGCCCGAGCGCGGCGCTGTCCTTCAGTCTGGCGACGTCCTGTTCGAACGCGGTGTCGGTCGCCATCTCCGGCCGCGCGAGCAGCTGCCGCAGCGCGGCGTCGAGATCGTCCCACGACGCGCCGGCCGCGGCCGCATGCAGCCGCGCGAGCGGCGCGCGTTGCCATGCCTGCGCATGCCGCTCGAGCCGGGCCGGATGCGCGATCGTGTTGACGGCCGAGCGCAGCGCGCGCCGGTCCTGCTCGGCATGCGCGGCGAGCGACGCGTATTCGCGCACGGCCGCCGCGCGATGCCGAAGCACCGCGGCCTGGAAGGCGGGGTCGCCGGATTGCGGGTCCATCGCGTCGCCGATCATCCGCGCGAGCGCATCGATGAAGCGGCGTTGCAATGCTGGGTCGGGCGTGCGGCCGTCGGCCTGCATCCGGCGCGCTTCCTCGATCGCGACGGCGATGACGACGGCCGGGTTCGCGGCGTCGGCCAGCGACGGCGCGCGCACGAGCGGCGGCAACCGGTAGCGGCGATCGACGGTGCGCAGGACTTCGTCCAGCAGGGCGGGCAACGGTGTCGGCGGCATGGCGAATGTCGGGAGGGCACGCGGTTCAAGCGTGACGGGCGTTGTGCAACGGTATCACGCAGCGTCGGCAGGCGGGGCGGGCGCGGCGTCGCGTGAGCCGCACGCGAGCCGCCCCCGCCGCTGAACGTCAGGCCGTCAGCCCGTCAAGCCGTCAGCGTCACCGACAGGCTGCCGAGTTCACCGAAGCGCACCGTCAGCGCATCGCCGAGCGGCACGTCGATCGCGCCCGCATACGAACCGGTCGTCACGATCTGGCCGGCCCGCGCGCCGTCGCCGCGCGATGCGAGGAAATTGACCAGCCATACCAGCGGCTTGAGCGGATCGCTGTCCGGATGACGGCCGTCGATCGTGCGATTCAGCGCACCCTCGAACGACAGCGCGAGCGTCTCGAGCGGTACGTTCAATCCGTCGGGCACGACGGGACCCACGCACAATCCCTGGTTGAACTGCCCGTCGGCGAGCAGTTCGAACTTCGATGCGCGCGCGGGCTCCGCATAGCGGCAACCCAGCACCTCGAGCACGATGCGCACTTCGCGGATCGCGCCGCGCACGTCGTGCTCGTCGTACGGCTGCGCGCGGGCGGGCAGGTCGCGATCGAGCACGAACGCGATTTCCGGCTCGATCCGCACGATCGGGCCGCCGACGACGCGGTACGGCGCATCGGCCGCGCGGATCGTCGACGCGAAGATCGGCGCGACGATCACGCGGTCGGGCGGCGGCAGCGCGCATTTCCATCCGCCGATGGATTCGCCGAGCAGGTCGGCGACGCGATGCTGGATCGCGAGTGCGGTATCGACGTTCTCGGGGCGCAAGGCGTCGGGCAGCAGCGGGCCGGGCACGCCGGCATGGCGGGCGGCGACGAGATGCTGGGCGGCGCCGTCCACGCGTTCGGTAGTCGTTGTCATGTCGGTTGAGCGAGTTGAAAGTGAGCCGGCAAAAAAGGGCCGGACGAAGGTCGTAACGTCGATGATAGCGCCTTCGGCGGCATGGCCGCTCGGCAGCACGGTTCGGCCACCGGGACGGCGCCCCGGCTGCTCCGCGTGGCGCTTTGCCGCACGACCCGCTGTCGGGGAATCTTGATCGCCGTCAACCTTCGAACCGGCCGTCCGCCGATGATGGGCACATGGCCGCGCGCGACCGCGCCCGGCAACTCACCCCAGCGAGGTTCGCATGTACAAGAAGATCATGGTGGCCGTCGACGGCAGCGCTTCGTCGAAACAGGCGCTTGCCGAGGCAGTGAAGGTGGCACTGGCGGGCGACACGCACGTCAGCGCCGTCTATGTGGTCGACAAGTCGGTGTTGTTCACGTACGCGGGCCGTTTCGACCCGCACGCGCTCATCGAGGAAATCCGCGACGACGGGCGCAAGGTGCTGCATGAAGCCGAACAGATCATCGCACTGGCCGGCGCGAAGGGCGAGGCCGAGCTCGTCGAAACCGAGAGCATCGGCGAGGACGTCGCGGAACGCCTGCAGCGTTACGTGACGGAGCGTGGGATCGATCTCGCGGTGGTCGGCACGCACGGGCGGCGCGGCATCCGGCGCGTGCTGCTCGGGAGCGTCGCCGAGCGCTTCGTGCGCGGCGCGAAGTGCCCGGTGCTGCTGATTCGCGGCGACGATTCCGGCGAGCCGGCGTCCGCCGCGGCAGCCTGACGCGAGCGCGCGATGATACGTCGCCAGTACCGGATCGTCGTCGCGGCGATCGCCGTGTTCGTGTCGCTCGCGGGGATGATGGCCGTCGTGACCGGGCTGCTGTTCGACACGACGATCGCGCTGCGCGGCGGTGCGATCGCGTTGATCGTCGGCGTGGCCTGCTTTGTCGTGATGCTCAACCCGGGGCCGAAGGGCGAGGGGTGACGCGCGGCCCGCGTCGGTGCTGCCCATGCGGCGCATGCCTGTGACAGGCTGACCGTTCCCGCGCGAAGCCGCAAACCCCGGCATCGCGCGCGTGTCTCGCAGCGCTCGAGGCGTTTTCGAGCGTCGGCGGTTCTGTCAAACTGGCGCCCATGACACCGCGCCTCGCCTCACCGCCTTCCTCCGAATTCGCGCCTGCGCCAGCGGGCTTTCCCGACGCCGACGAACTGGCCGCGCTGCGTGCGTGGTATGCGGGCATGACCGTGCGCCAGGCCGTCGAGCGCTATCTGCCCGATCGTCTCGGCGACGGGCGGTCGGCGCGCGGCGTGATCGGCGGGATTCGTCGCGGCCTCGTGCGCGTCGCGCGGCAGGCCGGGCGACCCGACCTCGCGGAGCAGCTCGGTCATGCCGACAGTGCGCGCATCCGGATGGCGAAGGCCGCGACCGATGCGATCGGCGTGCTGCGCCATGCGCGCGCGCCGGTGCCGCAGATCAGCGACGACGTCGGCTTGTGGCTGCCGGCGCGCGCCGTCGTCGCGCTGCGTGCGCACGGGATCGCGACGCTGGCCGACCTGACCGTGCGGATTCCGCGGCGGCGTCAGTGGTGGCGCGCGATCGCGGGGCTCGGCATGGCGAGCGCGCGGCATATCGAGGCGTTCTTTTCCGCGCATCCCGACCTGACCGAGCGGGCGCGCGCGCTGATCGCGGCCACGCCGCGCAGCGGCATCGTGCCGTGGGAGCAGCTGAAGCTGCCGCACGAAGTCGACGGATCGAACGGCACGTTCCGCGCGCCGCGCGCAACCAGCACGCTCGACGCGGACAACGATTACGCGGCCGTGCACGCGTGGCTGTCGCTGCACGAATCGGCCGCGACGCGCCGCGCGTACCGGAAGGAAGCCGAGCGGCTGATCCTGTGGGCGATCGTCGAGCGCGGGCGCGCGCTGTCGTCGCTGACCACCGAGGATGCGGTCGCGTATCGCGCGTTCCTGCGCAACCCGGCGCCGCACGAGCGCTGGGTCGGGCCGGTGCGGCCGCGCGGCGCGCCGGACTGGCGGCCGTTTTCGGGCGGGCTGTCCGCGCGCTCGGCCGCGTACACGCTGTCGGTGCTCGGCGCGCTGTTCCGCTGGCTGATCGAGCAGCGCTACCTGCTCGCGAATCCGTTCGCGGGCGTCAAGGTGCGCGACACGCGCGGCGCGAATGCGCTCGACACGTCGCATGCGTTCACCGAAGGCGAGTGGCTGCTCGTGCGCACGATCGCGGACGGGCTCGAGTTTCGCAAGGACAAACCGTCCGGCGCGTCGCGGTCCGGCTGGACGCCGGCCGCCGCGCAACGGCTGCGCTTCATCCTCGATTTCGGCTATGCGACCGGGCTGCGTGCGAGCGAGCTGGTCGGCGCGACGCTCGGCGACATCGAAACGGACGCGCACGGCGATGCATGGCTGAAGGTGATCGGCAAAGGCAGCAAGGCCGCGCGTGTCGCGCTGCCGCCGCTCGCGCGCACGGCGCTCGACCGGCATCTGGTCGCGCGGCGGCTGCCGGTGACGCCGGTGCGCTGGCGCCCGGATACGCCGCTGATTGCGAGCCTCGCGGAAGACGGTGCGGCCGGCATCACGAGCGTGCGGCTGTGGAAGGTGATGCAGCGGTTCTTCGCGCAGACGGCCGCGCTCGTCGATGACGACAATCCTGCGCTCGCGCAGAAGCTGCGGCAGGCCAGCCCGCACTGGATGCGCCATACGCACGCGACGCATGCGCTCGCGCGCGGTGCGGAGCTGACGACGGTGCGCGACAACCTGCGGCATGCGTCGATCTCGACGACGTCGATTTATCTGCATGGGGACGACGTGAAGCGGGCGCGGCAGATGTCGAGTGCGTTTTCGGCTGACAAATGAGCAAGCGGGGAACAAGCGGGGAGCAAGCGAGCCGGTGCACGGACGCTTGCATGCGAAACGAACGGAACGACAGGGCAGCGATGGCGGTCAGACGGTTTATTCGGTAACGCAACAGGCACGCAATCCCTGCGCGCCCCCGGCAGGAGCACAAGAATGGAGACATCCACCCCCCCGCAAGCCCCGCGCGCCCGCCGCGCCTGGCACGCGCTCGTCGCGGCGCTATGCGTCGGCTGGAGCGCGCTGTCGTTCGGCGCGGATGGCGCCGACGGCGCGGCGGCACTGCTCGACCGTTACCACAGCCTCGGCGAGCAACTGAAGAACAACCCGTTCCACCGCCCGCTGTACCTCGAATCGTCCGAGGCATCTTCATCGCTGAAGGGCGATATCTACGCGGTCGTCGACTATCCGTTCGCCGTCGTGAACGGCAGGCTCAACGATCCCGCACAAGGCCCCGCGAACTGGTGCGCGGTGCTGATCCTGCACCTGAACACGAAGTACTGTCACGCGTCGACAGGCGGCAACGGTCCGGTGCTCGACGTGAACCTCGGCCGCAAGATCGAGCAGAAGCTGTCGGACACCTACCGCGTGCAGTTCCGCTACCGCGTGGCGGCCGCGACGCCCGACTACTTCCAGGTCGACCTGACCGCCGACAGCGGCCCGATGGGCACGAAGGATTACCGGATCGCGCTCGAGGCCGTGCCGGTCGGCGCGTCGCGCACGTTCCTGCACCTCACGTATTCGTACGGCTTCGGCACGGTCGGCCGCATGGCGATGAAGACCTACCTCGCGACGGTCGGCAGCGACAAGGTCGGGTTCACGGCCGCGAGCGGCGCATCGGCTGCGCAGCCGCAATACATCGGCGGCGTGCGCGGATTGCTGGAGCGCAACACGATGCGCTACTACCTCGCGATCGACACGTATCTCGCGACGCTCGACAAGCCGCTCGACCAGCGCCTCGCGCGCTGGTTCGACGCGACCGAGCAGTATCCGCAGCAACTGCACGAAGTCGAGCGCGGCGCGTATCTGCAGATGAAGGCGCAGGAGGTGCAGCGGCAGCAGACGGCGCGATGACGCCGCCTGCCGCGCGCTGCTCGGCGTCGATCAGTTCGACGCGCCGCCGACCGTGCGAATGCTGTGCCACTGCCCCTGTTCGACGCGGAACAGCGTGTAGGGCGGCTTGATCAGGTCGCCGCGCTCGTCGAACGAGATCTTCCCGGTCACGCCCGTGACCGACACGCCCGGCAGGCTCGCGACGATCTTGCTGCGGTCGACAGAATCGGCCTTGCGGATCGCTGCGATCATCGCGAGCGTCGCGTCGTACGCAAACGGCGCATACACCGCGGACGCAACCGCGAACTGCGCGATCACCCGGTACCCCCTCGAATCCCCAGCCGCCGCCTCCCCAGCCTCTGCGCCAATTCATAAGACGTACAGTTCGCCCGAAATCGCAAATTCGCGCCGAACTGTACTCTTGTGTGCGTATCCGATGTGTGTACTCCGCGCCAACTGTTCTGCTTTTAAGATCCGATCATCAAGTGCACAGTGCCGCAAGCCCAGACGTCACGGGCCGCCCGGCGCATCTTCAAAAGCGAGCCACGGCGATGGAAAAGGCAAAACCGGAGGGAGCAATCAGGCGTCACGACAGCCCGGTCGGCGGGCAGAACACGCGCGCATCGGACGCACACGGAGGGGCGGCGCGCATGCGCGCGCCGGCGGGGAGCATGCGATGAAGCTCTACGAAAAGCTCGCGGACGACATCGAACGCCTGATCCGCCAGGGCGTGTACCGGCACGGCGACCGGATTCCGTCGGTGCGGCAGGCGAGCCAGCAGCACCGGATCAGCATCACGACCGTGCTGCACGCGTACCTGCTGCTCGAAAGCCGCGGGCTGCTGGAAAGCCGTCCGCAGTCGGGCTACTTCGTCAACCTGCGGCGCGACGACAACCATGCGCCGGTGCGCGAACTGCGCCCGTCGAAGCCGATCGCGATCTCGTCGTCGGTCGACATGAGCCGGCTCGTGCTGTCGACGCTGCGCTCGATCGGCACCGACGACGCGGTGCCGCTCGGCTCGCCGTACCCCGACCCGAGCCTGTTCCCGTTCGAGAAGCTGAACCGCTACGCGTATGCGGCCGGCCGCGACAAGTCGCTGTGGGGCGTGACCGACGGGCTGCCGCCCGGCCATCCGCGCCTGATCCGGCAGATCGCACGACGCTACCTGGAAAACGGGATGTCGGTCGATCCGAACGAGATCATCGTGACGGTCGGCGCGACGGAGGCGATCAACCTGTGTCTGCAGGCAGTCGCGAAACCGGGCGACACGATCGCGGTGGAGTCGCCGACGTTCTACGCGATGCTGCACGCGATCGAACGGATGGGGATGAAGGCGATCGAGGTCGCTACACACCCGGAATACGGAATCGACATCGCGGCGCTGGCGGCGATCGCGAAGTCGCAGCCGATCGCCGCATGCATGGTGATGCCGAACTTCCAGAACCCGCTCGGCTTCCAGATGCCCGACGAGCGCAAGCGCGAACTGGTGGAGTTCGCAACTAAAATCGACATGCCGATCATCGAGAACGGTGTGTATAACGAACTGTATTTCGGCGAGTCGCATCCGAGCACGCTGAAGGCCTACGACCGCAGCGGGATCGTGCTGCACTGCGCGTCGTTCTCGAAGAGCCTGACGGCGGCCTACCGGATCGGCTGGGCGTTGCCGGGCCGGTATCGCGATCAGGTCGAGAAGCTGAAGTTCCTGAACACGCTGGCGACGCCGTCGCTGCCGCAGCTGGCGATCGCCGAGTTTCTCGAACGCGACGGCTACGAGCATCACCTGCGGCGCCTGCGCAAGGCGTATGCGCAGCAGGCGAACCTGATGCGCGCGATGGTGTCGCGGTTCTTTCCGGAGGGCACGCGCATCTCGAGCCCGGCGGGCGGCTACGTGCTGTGGGTCGAGTTGCCGGCGCAGGTCGATGCGATGCGCCTGTACCAGCTCGCGCTGGAGCAGGGAATCACGATCGGTCCGGGTTACATGTTCTCGATCACCGACAACTACCGCAATTTCATCCGGCTGAACTACAGCAGCCCGTGGTCGCCCGAGATCGAGCAGGCGGTGATCGCGGTCGGCAAGCTCGCGGCGTCGTGCATGCGGTGAGGCGAAGGCCGGTGCGCGTCGCGTGCGCCGGCCTGCTCGATGGCGATATGCGGGTTGAACTGCGCGCCCGGGTGTCGGCGTGCGGCGATCAGCGGCTGCCGCGCGCGATGGCCAGCATCACGCCGAAGCCGACGAGCAACACGCCAAACGTGCGATCGATCCAGTGACGCAAGGACAGCAAGCGATCGCGGACGGCGTCGGCGGAGAAACAGAGCGCCACGAGACTGAACCACCCCGCGTGCGCCAGCGCGATGAACAGGCCGTAGCCGATCTGCACCGGCAATGGCGTGTCGGGGCGGACCGCCTGCATGAACAGGCTGACGATGAACACGGTGGTTTTCGGATTCAGCGCGTTCGTCAGAAAGCCGGTGCGCAGCGCCGCCAGATCCGACAGGGGCGCGGCCTGCGTCGCGGGGCGGCCGTCCACGGGTTTGGCCGCGAGCATCTTCGCGCCGAGGTAGATCAGGTAGAGCGCGCCGACGAGCTTCACGGCATTGAAGAGCCACAGCGACTGGCGGATCAGGAGGCCTACGCCGAGCAGCGTGTAGCTCACGTGAACCGTCACGCCCAGCCCGATTCCCCACGCGGTGAGCAGGCCCGAGCGGCGCGACAGCATCAGGCTGTTGCGCGTGACCATCGCGAAATCCGGCCCGGGGCTGACGACGGCCAGCAGCGTGATGGTGACTACGACTATCCATTCCGTCATTGCATCGCCCTTTTGAAATTCATCGTGATGAGCGAATATTAGGGATCACGATTCGCGAGGAAAAGCGATGATTTCTGACCAGGATGGTGAGTTTGACTCACATGAAATTAGAGCCAATCTGCCGTCGCTGATTGCCCTGCGCTGCTTCGAAGCGGCGGCGCGCCATGAGCATTTCAGCCGCGCCGCCGATGAACTGCATCTGACGCACGGCGCCGTCAGTCGCGCGGTGCGTCTGCTCGAAGACGATCTCGGTGTGGCGTTGTTCGAGCGGCGCAGTCGTCGGGTCTTCCTGACCGACGCGGGCCGCAAGCTGGCGCAGGCCGTCCATGACGGCCTGCATCTGATGAAACAGGCCGCGCATGAATTGCGGACCGAGGCGGCCCGCGCGCAGCGTTGGGTGCTGTCGTGCGAACCGACGCTGCTGATGCGCTGGCTGATTCCGCGCTGGCCGGATTTCCAGGCGGCTTACGCGGGCGTCGATATCCATCTCGCCGCGGCGGGCGGCCCGTTCTCGTTCGACAACGGCATCGACATGGCGATTCGCCGCAATGACTTTGCGTGGCCCGCCGGCTATCACGCGGAGCGACTGTTCGCGGAGAAGGTCGGTCCGGTGTGCCGGCCCGACAAGGTCGATGCGTGGTTTTCAGGCAGTCGGCATGACCGCGCGTTGAAGCGGGGCGCGCCGCGACTGCATACCCGGACGCGGCCGGACGCATGGAAGGAATGGGCGGCGGCCGCGCATCAGGCTGCGGGAAGCGGACGCGGGCAGGCGTTCGACCATTTCTATTTCAGCCTTCAGGCGGCCGTCGCGGGGCTGGGTGTCGCGATCGGGCCGTGGCATCTCGTTCGCGACGACCTCGAAAGCGGCGTGCTGGTCGCGCCGATGGGTTTCGTCGAAGACGGCTCGCACTATTGCCTGCTGACGCCGGAGCCCGTGAAGGACGGAAGCGCACAAGCGGATCTGCTCGGCTGGCTGAAGGCGATGGCCTGACGTGTGAGCCGGACCGCTTTTAGCGCCGGCGACATCCAAAAATTAAAAAAAAATGGCGCCGCGGCCATTCAGCCCGCGGCGCCATTGCGTATCGCCACGACGGGCATCACCCGCCGTAGCGCGACAGCATGCTTAGATCTGCACGGTGTCGGCGACTTCCTTGAAGTCTTCGATCTGGTCGAAGTTCATGTACTGGTAGATCTTGTCGCCGTTTGCCGTGAGCACGCCCATGTCGGCCATGTACTCTTCCTTGGTCGGGATCTTGCCCAGACGCGAGCAGATTGCCGCCAGTTCCGCCGAGCCGAGATACACGTTCGTGTTCTTGCCGAGACGGTTCGGGAAGTTGCGGGTCGACGTCGACATCACCGTCGCGCCTTCGCGCACCTGCGCCTGGTTGCCCATACACAGCGAGCAGCCCGGCATTTCGGTGCGTGCGCCGGCCGTGCCGAACACGCCGTAGTGACCTTCTTCCGTCAGCTGCTTCTGGTCCATCTTGGTCGGCGGCGCGACCCACAGCTTGACCGGAATGTCGCGCTTGCCTTCCAGCAGCTTCGACGCGGCACGGAAGTGACCGATGTTGGTCATGCACGAGCCGATGAACACTTCGTCGATCTTGGCGCCGGCCACGTCGGACAGCGTCTTCACGTCGTCCGGGTCGTTCGGGCAGGCGACGATCGGCTCGTGGATGTCGGCGAGGTCGATCTCGATGACGGCCGCGTATTCGGCGTCGGCATCCGGCGCGAGCAGTTGCGGGTCGGCCAGCCACTGCTCCATCGCCGCGATACGGCGCTGCAGGCTGCGCGGATCCTGGTAGCCCTGCGCAATCATCCACTTCAGCAGCGTGATGTTGCTGTTCAGGTATTCGATGATCGGTTCCTTGTTCAGGTGCACCGTGCAACCGGCTGCCGAACGCTCGGCCGACGCATCCGACAGTTCGAACGCCTGCTCGACCTTCAGGTCGGGGAGGCCTTCGATTTCGAGGATGCGGCCCGAGAAGATGTTCTTCTTGCCTTGCTTCGCGACCGTCAGCATGCCTTGCTTGATCGCGTACAGCGGAATCGCGTTGACGAGGTCACGCAGCGTGACGCCCGGCTGCATCTTGCCCTTGAAGCGGACCAGCACCGATTCCGGCATGTCGAGCGGCATCGTGCCGGTGGCGGCCGCGAACGCGACCAGGCCCGAGCCTGCCGGGAAGCTGATGCCGATCGGGAAGCGCGTGTGCGAGTCGCCGCCGGTGCCGACGGTGTCGGGCAGCAGCATGCGGTTCAGCCACGAGTGGATCACGCCGTCGCCCGGACGCAGCGCGATGCCGCCACGGGTGCTGATGAAGTTCGGCAGCGTCTGGTGCGTCTTCACGTCGACCGGCTTCGGATAAGCGGCGGTGTGGCAGAACGACTGCATCACGAGGTCGGCCGAGAAGCCGAGGCACGCCAGATCCTTCAGTTCGTCGCGGGTCATCGGGCCCGTGGTGTCCTGCGAGCCGACCGAGGTCATCTTCGGTTCGCAGTACGTGCCCGGGCGCACGCCCTGGCCTTCCGGCAAACCGCATGCGCGGCCGACCATCTTCTGCGCGAGCGAGAAACCCTTGCCGCTGTCGGCCGGCTGGTGCGGCAGGCGGAACAGCGTCGACGGTGCGAGGCCGAGCGCTTCACGCGCCTTCGCGGTCAGGCCGCGGCCGATGATCAGCGGAATGCGGCCGCCGGCGCGCACTTCGTCGAACAGCACGTCGGACTTGACCTGGAATTCGGCGATCACGTTGCCGTCCTTCAGCGCCTTGCCTTCGTACGGGCGCAGTTCGACCACGTCGCCCATGTTCATCTGCGACACGTCGAGTTCGATCGGCAGCGCGCCGGCGTCTTCCATCGTGTTGTAGAAGATCGGGGCGATCTTGCCGCCGAGGCACACGCCGCCGAAGCGCTTGTTCGGCACGAACGGGATGTCTTCGCCGGTGAACCACAGCACCGAGTTGGTGGCGGACTTGCGCGAGGAGCCGGTGCCGACCACGTCGCCGACGTAGGCGACCAGGTGACCCTTTTCCTTCAGCGATTCGATGAACTTGACCGGGCCGCGCTTGCCGTCTTCTTCCGGCGTGATGCCGGGGCGCGCGTTCTTCAGCATCGCCAGCGCGTGCATCGGGATGTCCGGGCGGGTGGTGGCGTCCGGGGCCGGCGACAGGTCGTCGGTGTTGGTTTCGCCCGTGACCTTGAACACCGTGATGGTCAGGCTTTCCGGCACTTCCGGACGGCTCGTGAACCATTCGGCGTCGGCCCAGCTCTGCAGCACGGCCTTCGCGTGCGCGTTGCCCTGGTCGGCGAGTTCCTTCACGTCATGGAACTGGTCGAACATCAGCAGGGTTTTCTTCAGCGCGTCGGCAGCGACGGCCGCGACCGCTTCGTCGGACAGCAGCTCGATCAGCGGCTGGATGTTGTAGCCGCCGAGCATCGTGCCGAGCAGCTCGGTCGCGCGCTCGCGCGAGATCAGCGGGCAGGCCGTCTCGCCCTTCGCGACGGCGGCCAGGAAGCCGGCCTTCACGCGCGCGGCTTCGTCGACGCCGGCGGGCACGCGGTGGGTGATCAGGTCGAGCAGCGTCTGCTCTTCGCCTGCGGGCGGGTGCGCCAGCAGTTCCACCAGTTCGGCGGTTTGCTGGGCCGTCAGCGGCAGGGGGGGAATACCGAGCGCGGCGCGGGCGGCCACGTGAGCACGAAAGTTTTCAAGCATGGGGGGACCTGCTGAGATTGCGTTTCAGGGGAAGGGCTTTCCAGGCACGCCGAGGCTGCTGTTCCGGACACTGCTTCACTGCTTGGACGGGATTCTAGTCGCAATATGGTCAGGCGTCAAATGTCTTATGTCTTATATAAGAGTTGCGGCGCGTGGCGGCTGAGCCGTCTTGCTGGGTATCCGGCGGGGCGCATCGAAGCTGGATGCGAAGCGGGCGGAAAATCGCGAACTGCGTGGGCCGGAGCGGGACGGTTCGACGCAGGGGCGTGATCGTGAATTTGGGCCGTCGCTACGATGCCCTGACGGCGGGACGGCATTTCGCTTGCCCTTGGTACGACGCTTGCCGGGGCAGCTTCCAGCTCCTATATCATTCGGGTCTGTCCGTGCGGGGGAGCTGTACTTGCAGGCCGAAGGGCGGATTTCTCATGCCCGCATGCCGTCGAAGGCATCGGTAGATTTTGGATATGCACCAGGAGTCGCTACGTGGAAAAGTCTGAGTTGCGGAATGATCTAGTGGAGTTGCGCGAACTCGTCCGCCAGTTTGTCGACGAGCGCGACTGGGACAAATTCCACACGCCGAAGAACCTGGCGACAGCGCTCAGCATCGAAGCGAGTGAATTGCTGGAGCCGTTTCAATGGCTCGTTTCGGGCGACAAGAGCGAACTTGGCGAAGCCAACCTGACGGCCGTCCGTCACGAGATGGCCGACGTATTGGTGTATCTGGTTCGCCTCGCGGACAAGATGGATGTCGATCTTTTTCAGGCGGTGCTTGAGAAGATGGAGCTCAACCGGGCAAAGTATCCGGCTGACAGAGTGAGGGGCGACTCGCGAAAATACTCTGAATATAAAAATCAGGAGAAATGAGGCTGGATGCAAGTCACGGCAAGTCGCGTGGCTATGATCTATTTGCCCGTCTTATGAGCGGGTTTCATGATCACTTTATTGTGATAAGAAATGTAGTTGACCCCAATTTTGTGTTTGTGATGCAACCTGATTTTTAGCGGGTCGATCGGAATGACGCCATAATCGAGCATTACATGGTGGTTGGGGCACAAAACAATAATATTTTCTGACGTATCTGGTCCTTTATGCGGATTTCCGAGGGGCTGTATATGATGGGCCTCGGAATAGAACTCTCCGCTAGGAAGTTTTATCGATTCCCCGCATATTTGGCATTTGTTTTTGTGTAGGAGCTTTATCTGGCGAGACAGTACAGTGTCTCGAAGGATGCGGTATGTTTCTTGGCGTTGTCTTTGCGGTGATTGATCCCCGAGGGCGTCGATATCGGAAGCCAGTGGCGTGGATTTCTCCAACGATCGTAATCCCCATACTCCGCCGCCAATTCCATGCACGGAAAAGAATAGAT
Organism: Burkholderia sp. BCC1988; assembly: GCF_905339895.1. Taxonomy (NCBI): domain Bacteria; kingdom Pseudomonadati; phylum Pseudomonadota; class Betaproteobacteria; order Burkholderiales; family Burkholderiaceae; genus Burkholderia; species Burkholderia sp. BCC1988. Next base: position 315,312 of record NZ_CAJPHA010000004.1, on the reverse strand, counting down.
CTTTTCCAGAAAAAACCGTCGAATCGGAAGAATTTCGCTCAATGGCTCCTCGGACAGAGGCGCCAAGATCTGCCGGATGTGGTTTAGGTCGTATAGTCGCAACCCTCTCGTAAATTTCGGAGAGAGGGGCAATGCCACCAAGCTGTTCCAATGCGAGTGTAATATCTTCGGTCCACGTTGCCATTTGTTTTTTTGCCCGATTAGCTTTATAGGTAGGCTGAAGACCAGAAATCTAACATAACGCGCGGCGTTTGTCGTTTGATGCCCGTTTCCCGTGGCCCACCAAGTTGGGATGCCAATCTGGTTCCGCGAGCCCTCAGCTTGCCAGTCTCCCGTAAATCACGTCCCGAGCTACACGTCCCCGTTCGTATAAATCCTTCGCCGCCTCTATTTCTTCCCTCAAACTGTCGACAAGCTGCCGCGGCCCAAGCACCCTCAACTCCGCAACAAACCCCAGCATCTTTCGCGTGCCGTGCTCGATCGATTCGCAAGCCCGGCAATACGATCGACGCATGGAGCGCGTGCTGGCCGACCGGGAATTTCTCGCCGAAACCTATTCGTACGCGGACATCGCGTTCTACATGGAGCAGTTGTTCGGCGCGCGCAAGGGTGCGCCGATGACGGCCGAAACACCGAATCTGCTCGCCTCGCGCGAACGGATGCCCGCGCGTCCGGCCGTGCGGAAAGTGGTCGGCGCGATGGCCGGCTACCTGGCGTCGATCGACCACCCGGTCTCGGATTTTCTTCACGAACTCGTCTAACCGTCGGTCAGGCATCGGGCCGCCGAAGCCCGCCGGTCGCCGCCCGATGCGAACGGATCACCCACCCGTCACCGGCGGGAAAAACGCCACCTCGCTATCCTCCCGCACGACGAATCCCCCGGTCACCATCTCGAGATTCACGGCCGCCCGCACGGGCCGGTCCATGTGCAACGCTTCGCCGCTGCGCGCGTCGCGTGCGGCGAGCGTGCCGCGCAGCGCGTCGACGGTGACCTCGTGCGCATCGATCTCGACGACTTCCTGATCGATATGCAGCTGTTCGCGAATGCTCGCAAAGTATTTGATCGTCAGTTTCATTGAAATGTCCCGGGCGAAATCGGCGGAATGGGCGGAATCGGCAACGCATTGACCGGCACGCTCAACCCCATCGCCGCATCGCCTGATCGTCGTGCGCCTTCGGCTCGACCCAGCCGGCCACGCCGTCGTGCCGGATCTCCTTCTTCCAGAACGGCGCATGCGTCTTCAGGAAGTCCATGATGAATTCACACGCATCGAATGCCGACGCACGATGCGCGGCGGCCACCACGACGATCACGACCGGCTGGCCGAGCGGAATGCGCCCGACGCGATGCACGATCCTGACCGCTTCGAGCCGCCAGCGCGCGCTGGCTTCCTCGACGATGCTCCAGAGCGCCTGCTCGGTCATCGTCGGATAGTGCTCGACTTCGAGCGCGATCACGTCGTCGACGTCGCCTTCGTTGCGCACGACACCGATGAAATTCACGACCGCGCCGACATTCGGATTCCGAACGATCGGTGCGATCTCGGTACCGGCGTCGATCGCCGCGTACTGCACACGCACCTCGAAGCCGGCGGCAATCGCCGGCGGCGGCTCGGCGTGCGGCTCGGCGGGTTCGGCATGGGCGGCGTCACGCGACGGATCGTCGGGTGACGCGGCACGGGATTCGGTGAAACTCGTCATGACGGTTCTCCAGTAAGCGGTGCGCGCCGCCGAGCGCGGCAGCCGTCAGCCGCCGACGAGCGACATGCGCACGGTCGGATAGGTCTTGCCCGACGGCCGGGCCGCACGCGTGGCGCGCCGCTCGGAATAGCGGTCGTCGCGCCGCGTCCAGCGCGCGCGCACGGCGTCGGCGAGGTGGTCGACCGATGCGCCGTCGTCGAGCCACGGCCGCAGGTTGGTGCCCTGCGTCGCGAACAGGCACGTATAGAGCTGGCCGTCGGCCGACACGCGGGCGCGCGAGCACGTGCCGCAGAACGGATGCGACACGCTCGCGATGAAGCCGACCTCGCCCGCGCCGTCGATGTGCCGGCAGCGGATGGCGGTGGCGTCGTGGCCCGGTTCGCCGACGAGCACGAGCGGATAGCTCGCGTCGATGCGTTCGCGCATCCGCGCGGCCGGCACGACCTTGTCGCCGGACCACGCGCTCGCGCCGCCGACGTCCATGTATTCGATGAAGCGCACGGCCACGCCGCTATGACGGAAGTGGCGCACGAGCGGCAGGATCTGGTCGTCGTTCGCACCGCGCTCGATCACGGCGTTGACCTTCACGGGCGCGAGCCCGGCCGCCTGCGCAGCCTCGATGCCGGCCAGCACGCGCGCGACCGGCACGTCGGTGTCGGTCATCCGGCGGAACACGGCATCGTCGATCGCGTCGAGGCTCACGGTCACGCGCGACAGGCCCGCATCGCGCAGCGTGCGTGCCTTGGCCGCGAGCAGCGAACCGTTGGTCGTCAGCGCGATTTCGACGGGCTTGCCGTCGACGGTCGTCAGCATCGCGAGCCGTTCGATCAGCGCTTCGAGGTTGCGGCGCAGCAGCGGCTCGCCGCCGGTGAGGCGGATCTTCTCGACGCCGAGCGAGACGAACGCGCGCGCGATCTTCTCCAGTTGCGCGAACGACAGCCGCTCGGACGACGGCATGAACGCATAGTCGGGCCCGAAGCTGTCGCGCGGCATGCAATAGCCGCAGCGGAAGTTGCACTGGTCGATGACGGACAGCCGCAGATCGCGCAGCGGCCGCGCGAGCGTGTCGAGCGGGCGGGAAAAGGCGCCGGGCGATGCGCCGCCGGATGCAGTGGCGGCCGGTGCGGGAGCGATGGCATTCACGATCGGTTTTTCGACCTGCATGAAGTGAGCGGAGCGGCGTCGCCGATCGGCCGCCTGTGTGCCGACGTGTCGGCGCACGGGTCGTGACGAGCCTCTTCGTGAGGATAGTCCGCCGGATTTTCCCGACAGGGACACAATCCCGCCCGAAATGCAGGAATACAGTTCGTGATCCTGCCTGCACGCAAGGCGGACATGACGCGCATCGGCATGCTCACGCAAGCCAGTGCGCGAAATCGTAATACGGCACCGCGTCGCCGCGCGCGATGCGTCGGCCGGCCGGCAGCCGCGCGAGCCCGCTCGCCTGAACGAGCGATTGCAGCGTGCCGGCGCCTTGTTGCCGCAGCGTATCGAGTACCGGCGCGCCGTTGGCGTCGAGGGTGCGGCGCACGCGGACGACGCGCTCGCGCTGCGCATCGGGTTCGACGTCGATGTCGATCGGCAGTGACGGCACGGCCGGCAGGCAGTCGTCGCGCCCCTGCAGGCAGCGGATCAGCGGCGCGACGAACAGCGCGAACGCGGTCATCGCGGCGCCCGGATTGCCGGGCAGCAGCGCCACGGGCCGTTCGTCGAGCCGCGCGAGCGCGACCGGCTTGCCGGGTTTCATCCGCACGCCCGACACCACGAACGACGCGCCGAGCGCGGTCAGCGCGGGACGCAGCAGGTCCTTGTCGCCGACCGATGCACCGCCGACGCAGACGACCAGGTCGCAGCGCGCGGCCATGCCGCGCAGCGCCTGTTCGACGGCGGCCGGCGTGTCGGCGGCGTGCTCGCTCGCCGCGACGCCGGCACCGGTTCCCGACACCAGCGCGGCGAGCATCGGCGCGTTGCTGTTGTAGATCTGCTGCGGCGCGCGCGGCTGGCCGCACGGGACGAGCTCGTCGCCGGTTGTCAGGATGCCGACCCGCAGCGGCGGCCGCACGTCGATGCGCGCGCAACCCTGCGCGGCGGCGACGCCGACGTGCATCGCGCCGAGCCGCATGCCGGCCGGCATCAGCAGGGCGCCCGCGCGCACTTCCTCGCCGCGGCGGCGGATATGCGATCCGCTGCGCTGCGGTGTGTCGAACGCAACCCAGCCATCCTGTTCGTGCGCGTGCTCCTGCATCACGACGGTGTCGGCGCCCGGCGGAATCAGGCTGCCGGTAAAGATGCGCGCGGCCGTGCGCGGCGCGAGCGCCGACGGCGCGTCGCCCGCATAGCAGCGCTGCGCGACGCGCAGCGGCTCGCCGTATTCGAGGTCCGAATGACGGACCGCGTAGCCGTCCATCGCGCTCTGGTCGGCGGGCGGCTGGTCGAGCACGGCGGTGAGCGGCGTGGCGAGCACGTGGCCGGCCGCCTGCGCGACCGGGATGGAGACGGCCGCATGTGGCGGCGCAAATACGCCGGCGAACTGCCGTTGGGCGGTGTCGAAATCGGTCAGGGGTTTCATCAAGCGGTGAGCGCCTGCGCTTGCGCAGGCGTCGGTTCGGGTAACGGGAGCGGGTCGGGCGACACGTATTCGACGAAGCCGTCGTTGCGGCAGAAGCCGAGCAGCCGCACGCCGGCTTCGCGGGCGACGTCGATCGCGAGCGAGGTCGGCGCAGAAATCGTCGCGATCATCGGGATGCCGACGCGTGCGGCCTTGCGCACGAGCTCGTAGCTCGCGCGGCTGGACAGGAACACGAAGCCCGCGCCCAGGTCGGCGCGGCGCCGCGCGAGCCGGCCGATCAGCTTGTCGAGCGCGTTGTGGCGGCCGACGTCCTCGACGACTTCCAGCACCGTGCCGTCGCGCTCGCACCACGCGGCCGCGTGGATGCCGCCGGTCGCGTGCATCAGCGGCTGCCGCTGCGGCAGCGCGCGGGCGGCGCGCGCGACGGCGTCGGCGCCGATGCCGGCCGCCGCGCCCGCGGCCGCGATGCGCGGCGGATGCAGGTCGAGCTGCGCGATGCTCTCGATCCCGCAGACGCCGCAGCCGGTGCGGCCGGCCAGCGCGCGCCGGTGCGCCTTCAGCGCCATGAACGCCTGCTGCGCCACGGTGAGCCGCACTTCGGCGCTGCCGGGCCGGCATTCGCTTTCGATATCGAAGACGTCCGACGCGCGCTCGACGATCCCTTCGCTCAGCGCGAAGCCGAGGCCGAACGCGTCGAGATCGATCGGCGTCGCCATCATCACCGTGTGCGCGATGCCGTTGAATACGAGTGCAACCGGCGTTTCATCGACGACGCGATCGACGGTGTCCCGCGCGTCGCCGGCACGATGACGCGTCACATGACACGCGCGGGTGCCGGCCGGATCGTCGGGGCGGTCGCTGGGCTCCATGCGGGTTTCTCCAGGGGGATCGGCCGGCGCGGGCGCCCGGGCGATCGAAACGGATTCTGCGGGGGCGGTGCGCGGGGTCGCGCTCGCTCGCCACGGGCAGGCCAGGAGCCGATGGTACGGGCGTTCGGCGGTGCCGCGGATGCACAGCGTTGCAGAGCGGAAAGCAGTACAGCCGAGGGCCTCGCGGCGCCGAAACGGGTTTTTCGTACACACATCTTCGGCCCCGGGGAAAGCACAGTTTCAGCGCACGTCCGCGCGATTGCGAGTATCGTCTGAAACGCGATATCGTCATTCACGCTTCGTTGCCGTGCACTGCGATCCGTCGTTGTGTGCACGTGCCGTCGCGAAGCCGTCGCGCGATTTCCTGCTTCGAGCTGACGTCCTCACAACCACGAGCAAATTACGGTCATGGAAATCTTCGATGCGTTCCATCTCGCCCGATTGCAATTCGCGTTCACGGTGTCGTTCCACATCGTGTTTCCGGCGATCAGCATCGGCATGGCGAGCTTCCTGGCGGTGCTGGAATGGCGTTATCTCGTCACCGGCGACGCCGCCTACAAATCCATGTTCCAGTTCTGGTCGAAGATCTTCGCGATCGGCTTCGGGATGGGCGTCGTCTCCGGCGTCGTGATGGCCTACGAGTTCGGCACGAACTGGGCGGGCTTCTCGCGCGTCGCGGGCAACATCACCGGCCCGCTGCTCACGTACGAAGTCCTGACCGCCTTCTTCCTCGAGGCCGGCTTCCTCGGCGTGATGCTGTTCGGCTGGCAGCGCGTCAGCCCGCGCGCGCACTTCTTCGCGACGCTGATGGTCGCGGTCGGTACGCTGATCTCGACGTTCTGGATCCTCGCGTCGAACAGCTTCATGCAGACGCCGCAGGGCTACAAGATCGAGAACGGCCTCGTCGTGCCGGTCGACTGGTTCAAGATCATCTTCAACCCGTCGTTCCCGTATCGCCTCGTGCACATGACGATCGCCGCGTTCATCGTCGCGGGCTTCATCGTCGCCGCGTGCGGCGCGTGGCACCTGCTGAAGGGGCGCCGCGACGAGCCGGTGAAGCGCAGCTTCTCGATGGCGCTGTGGATGCTGCTGCTGCTCGCGCCGGTCCAGATCGTCGTCGGCGACGCGCACGGGCTGAACACGCGCGAATACCAGCCGGCGAAGATCGCGGCGATCGAAGGGCTGTGGGAAACCGAGAAGGGCGGCACCGCGCTGAACCTCGTCGGCCTGCCCGACATGCAGGCCGAGACGACGCGCTATGCGATCCAGGTGCCGCACCTCGGCAGCCTGATCCTCACGCACAGCTGGAGCGGCGAGATTCGCGGGCTGAAGGAATTCCCGGCGCAGGACCGTCCGTATTCGCCGATCGTGTTCTGGACCTTCCGGATCATGGCCGGCCTCGGGATGCTGATGCTGCTCACCGCGCTGCTCGGCCTGCTGCTGAGAAAGGGCGGACGCCTGTATGAAACGCGCTGGTTCCAGTGGTTCGTCGTGTGCATGGGGCCGTCGGGCATCGTCGCGCTACTGGCCGGCTGGATCACGACCGAGGTCGGGCGGCAGCCGTGGACCGTATACGGCGTGCTGCGCACCGTCGATTCGGTCGCGCCGCTCAGCGCGCAGCAGGTCGGCGTGTCGCTGCTGATCTTCGTGGTCGTGTATTTCCTGGTGTTCGGAACGGGTATCTACTACATGCTGAACCTGATGAAGCGCGGACCGGCTGCCCACGCCGGATACATCGAGCTGCACCGGCATCCGGGGCTGCGCAAGAGCGCGCTGTCCACGCCGCTGAACGTCACCGAAGCGGAGTAAGCCATGCAGATCGATCTTCCTGTCGTGTGGGCCGCGATCATCGGCCTCGGCGTGTTCCTCTACGTGATGCTGGACGGCTTCGACCTCGGCATCGGCCTGCTGTTTCCGTTCTTCGACGCCAAGGTCGAACGCGAAGTCATGCTGAATACCGTCGCGCCGGTGTGGGACGGCAACGAGACCTTTCTGGTGCTCGGCGGCGCGGGCCTGTACGGCGCATTCCCGGTCGTCTACTCGACGCTGTTGCCGGCGAACTACCTGCCGCTGATCCTGATGGTGGTCGGGCTGATTTTCCGCGGCGCGGCGTTCGAGTTGCGCGCGAAGGCGAACCGCACGCAACACCTGTGGGATCTCGCGTTCATCGGCGGCTCCGCGCTGGCCGCGTTCTGCCAGGGCGTCACGCTGGGTTCGCTGTTGCAGGGCATCCGGATCGTGAACAACCAGTTCGCGGGCGGGCCGTTCGACTGGCTGTCGCCGTTCAGCCTGTTCTGCGGGATCGGCGTGCTCGTCACCTATGCGACGCTCGGCTGCGGGTGGCTGATCCTGAAGGTCGACGGCGAACTGCAGCGCAAGATGCGCGTGCTGATGAAGCCGCTCGCGGGCGTGCTGCTCGCCGTGATGGGCGTGGTCAGCCTGTGGACCGTGATCGGGCTGCCGGCCGTCGCGCACCGCTGGTTCGGCAGCGGCAACCTCGGCTGGTTCCTGCCGGTGCCGGTCCTCGTCGTCGCATGCGTGTGGGGCATCTTCCATACGCTGAAGCGCCGGCACGAGGCAACGCCGTTCCTGCTGACGCTCGCGCTCGTGTTCCTCGGCTATACCGGCCTCGTGATCAGCATCTGGCCGAACATCGTGCCGCCGTCGCTGACGATCTGGGATGCGTCGTCGAGCCATTCGAGCCAGCTGTTCGCGCTCGTCGGCACCGTGATCGTGCTGCCGATCATTCTCGTGTACAACGCGATGCAGTACCGCGTGTTCCGCGGCAAGGTGCGCGAGGGCGACGCCGGCTATCACTGACCGGCGCGGCCGGTGACGGCGCGCGGCGTGCGCGGGCGTATCATCTCGCGCGGACGCCGTGCGGCTCGTCACCCGGCCCGGTATCGATCGGACAGCGGCCCGCCACGCGCGGGCCGTCGCACATCGGGCGGCGGCACGCCGCATTGCGTATTCCCTTGGCAGTCGAGAAAACACCATGATCGTCAGACCACGACAAAACTGGCTCAGGATGCTGTTCGTATGGAACGGCTCCGTGCTGCAGTCGATCATTCCGCAACTCGTGTTCATGGCGGTCGTCAGCACGCTGGCGGTCTTCACGAACGGGCGCATCTTCGGCGAGAAGATTCCGCTGAACACCGCGCCGTTCACGCTGTTCGGGCTCGCGCTCGCGATCTTTCTCGCGTTTCGCAACAACGCGAGCTTCGAGCGCTTCAAGGAGGCGCGGCTTCTGTGGGGCAACCTGCTGATCGCCGCGCGCACCGTCACGTCGCAACTGCGGCGCTACCTGCCCGACAGCGTCGGCGACGCGGAGCGCAACCGGCTCGCCGATCTGCTGATCGCGTTCACGTATGCGCTGAAGCATCAGCTGCGCCATACCGATCCGGCGCAAGACCTGCAGCGCATCCTCGGCGCCGAGCGCGCCGCCGCGTTCGCGCACAAGTGCTACCAGCCCGTCGCGATTCTCGACGAACTGCGCGGCGGAATCGTCCGCGCGCTGGGCCGCGCGCCTGGCAGCGACGCGACGTGCTGGATGTTCGATGCGCAGCTGGTCGAGCTGGGCAAGGCGGTGGGCGGCTGCGAGCGGATCCTGACGACGCCGATTCCGTTCTCGTACAGCGTGCTGCTGCATCGCACCGTCTATGCTTATTGCGTGCTGCTGCCGTTCGGCCTCGTCGATTCGACGGAGTTTTTCACGCCGCTGATTTGCGTGTTCATTTCGTACACGCTGATCGCGCTCGAAGCGATCGCGAACGAGGTCGCGGAGCCGTTCGGCCTCGCGCCGAACGCGCTCGCGCTCGATGCGATGGCGCGCACGATCGAACGGTCGGTGCTGGAGCTGGGCGATCGCGCGATGCCGGAGGAATTCGTGCCGGCATCGACGTATCAGATCACGTGAGCGGCACGGCGACGACGCGCGCGGCGGCACGCGTGATTCGGAGAACATCACATGCGCATCTACGTGACGAGCATCTTTGTCGACGATCAGGACAAGGCACTCGCGTTCTATGTCGACACCCTCGGCTTCCGGTTGAAGAACAACGTGCCGGTGGGCGAGTACCGCTGGCTGACGGTCGTGTCGAAGGACCAGCTTGACGGCACCGAGCTGATGCTCGAGCCGAGCCATCATCGCGCGGTCGGGCCGTATCGTCAGGCGCTCTACGAGGACGGCATTCCGGCGGCGTCGTTCCAGGTCGACGATCTCGACGCGGAGTTCGCGCGGCTCGACGCGCTCGGCGTGCGCTTCACGCTGGCGCCGATGGACGCGGGGCCCGTGCGGGTCGCGGTGCTCGACGATACGTGCGGCAACCTCGTGCAGCTGATGCAGATGAAGTGACGCGTGGCGCGCGCGGTGTTCGACGCGCCGATCAAAGCGTCGGTGACGCTGCGCGAGGTTCAGTTCCTGATCGCATCCGCGTCCCACGCACCCAGCGCGATGGCTTTGCCCGGCATGCCGACGGTCAACGCGTCTCGATCGAACGTATGGGGCTTCCTGAGAATGAACTTGCGAACCAGGTGATACAGGAGCCCTTCACCCTCCATCAGGAAGTAACGCCCGAAATCGTAGTCGTCGCGATCCACACCGAATCGCGCGAAGAAGCGCTCCATGAAGATGTCCGCGTCTTCTCCGGTTTGTCCGAGATCGTCGGCGATCGAGGTTTCCGCGGTAATCCGCTGTTTGCTCGATACTGCCGCCTCCTCGCGAACGAATGCTTCCAGTGCTTCCCAAATGTGGCGGTCGTCCGTCATGGAATCCTGTCCTCCGGTTTTGCGATCTGGTTGTACCGGTAGCCGGGTCGAAGTGACATGTTTGTGTAGACTCGTGCTCGTTCAACGGAGCCAATCCCATGCAACTTCTCGACCACGTGTCCATCGGCGTTCCTGATATCGACCAGGCACGCCCGTTCTATGACGGCGTCATGGCCGCACTTGGCGCGGCCAAGGTTTACGACCGGCCCGCCGCACTCGGTTACGGCGAACGCTGCAATGCAAACGACACCGCCTCGACTTTCCTGGCCGTGTATCTCGATCCCGCCGAAGTTGGAACGAGCAAGCGGCACTGGTGCTTCAAGGCCGCTTCTCGCGAGCAGGTACATGCATTTTTCGAGGCAGGGCTCTGCGCGGGCGGGCAGTCCGACGGCGATCCCGGATTGAGGCCGCATTATCACGCCGACTACTACGCGGCGTTTCTCGTCGACCCTGCCGGCAACCGGATCGAGGCCGTGTGCCACGCAGCGCCGTCGGCGCACGAGCGGTCGTGACGGTGCTTGCGGACGACTGACCGGGGCTTCGCGGTGTGCCGGTGGACATCGGGGTAAGCGCGGCGCCGGCATTGCGCCACGCCACGCCGCCCGGCCGCGTTTGCCGCGCACGGCTCAATCGAAATACGTGAGCCCCATCGCGCCTTTCACCTCGGCCAGCGTCGCGCCGGCCACCTCGCGCGCATGCATCGTGCCGCGCTTCAGGATCGCCATCACCTCCGCCTTGTCCGCCTCGAATTCGCGGCGGCGCGCACGGATCGGCTCGATCAGCGCCTGCAGCCGCTCGTTCAGCACGCGCTTGACGACGCTGTCGCCGAGGCCGCCGCGGCGATAGTGCGCCTTCAGTTCGTCGACCTTCTGCACGTCGGGCTCGAACGCGTCGAGGAACGTGAACACGACGTTGCCTTCGACCTGGCCGGGATCGCTCACGCGCAGGTGGTTCGGATCCGTGTACATGTCCTTCACGGCCTGCGCGATCTCGTCCGGCGTCGAGCCGAGCGTGATCGCGTTGCCGAGCGACTTGCTCATCTTCGCCTTGCCGTCGATGCCCGGCAGCCGCGTGACCGCCGACAGCACGGCCTCGCATTCCACCAGCACCGGCTTGTCGACCGTCGCGTTGAAGCGGCGCACGAGTTCGTTGGTCTGTTCGATCATCGGCAACTGGTCGTCGCCGACCGGCACGTGCGTCGCCTTGAAGGCGGTGATGTCGGCGGCCTGGCTGACGGGATAGGTCAGGAAGCCGGCCGGGATGTCGCGCTCGAAGCCGCGCAGGCGGATCTCTTCCTTGATGGTCGGATTGCGCTCGAGGCGCGCGACCGTGACGAGGTTGAGCAGGTATTGCGACAGCTCGGCGAGCTCGGGCACCTGCGACTGGACGACGATCGTCGAGATCGCCGGGTCGATGCCGACGGCCAGGTAGTCGAGCGCGACCTCGATCACGTTCTCGGTGACGCGCTGGCGACGGCCCATGTTGTCGGTCAGCGCCTGCGTGTCGGCGAGCAGCAGGAACTGCGTCGCGTCGTGCTGCATCTGCACGCGCGCGCGCAGCGAGCCGATGTAGTGGCCGAGATGCAGCGGGCCGGTCGTGCGGTCGCCGGTGAGGATGGTCGGTCGGGTCGGGTGCGTCATGGTGTGGATTGGCTCCGGGTTATCGAAGCCACCAGCCATGATTCGGGCGCAGAAACGACAATGCCGCCATGGCTGGCGGCATCACGTTCGGGACATGCAAAAGGAAACGGGCCGCCTGGGTCAGGCGCGCCACCAGCGATGCACGTTCGGCGAGGCAGGTTGGGTTTCCATTGCGCGAGTATAGCGTAGTGCGGGGACGGGCGTGCTGCGTCAGCGTATGACCGACTCCATCGCGAGGTAGGCGGTTTCGGCCGACGGCCACAGCAGGTACAGCAGGCCGGCCATCAACAGCAGCGCGCCGGCGCGTACCAGCGGCGTGCGGTCGATCTCGCCCAAGGTGCGGATGTGCTGCTTGAGTTTCTTCATGCTTGCAGGCGCAACGTGCGCTACTCCAACGGTTGCTGCAACGGGTCGGGTGGGGCCGACGCCGGGGTGTTGCGGGGTTCGACGGGGGGCTGAGCCGTGGCTCGGCCGGCAAGGGGATCGCGTGCGGGAGATCGAAAAGGGGAACGATCAGGTGCGCCGGATGCGTCTCGCCTAGTGATGCGCATCCTACCAGTTCGACGGCGTGCGCATAGTCAAGAATTGTGGGGTGGGGACAGGTTAAAGGGACGCAACGTAAAATCAGCGGCATATGAACGGAGATGCTGTCCCGACTGCGGACCATTGCCGACGGCCCATGAAATTGCCGGATGAGGGCCTTGTCAGCAGGCCGTTTGTGCCGTTCCATACTGCGCACGTGACCGTGCATTCATTTCTTGTCGTGCAAGGTATTCGATATCGTGCGAATTCGATTGCGTCTGATTACCGCGGACCGTGGCCGGCAGATCCGATTGGCTTCCGTTCTTCTGATCGTTGGATGTGCCGCCTGTTCAAGGAACGATTCGCTTCCTCGCAACATGTCGCTGACTGCGTTCAATCCGCACCGCGAAGCGTTCGAATGCAAGCATGAAGCCGACGTTGCTCCTCGGATCGATCCAGAGGCAGATCGCTGGAATACGCGAGCGATCGCGCTCACCAGTTCGTTGCTGTGGCCGGATCAGCGCGACTATAGGGGGGCCGTCGAGTTATGGGCGAAGGCCGCCGAGCGCAAACACTGGAAGGCGATGTTGAATCTGGCGAATGCGTACGCGCGAGGCGAAGGCGTGGATCGTGATTCCGAACACGCCGTTCAGATCGCTGAACAGGCGATGAAACTCGGCATTCCGGCGGCCTACGATTTGATGGGCACGTATTACATGGACGGGATCGGTGTGAAGCAGGATGCGAGTAGAGCCTATGCATTCTGGCAACTGGCTGCCGATAGGGGCAGCCCGAATGCGATGGCCTATCTGGGCGGCAAGATGGATGCGATTTATGACGATCCCAAAGCAGGCTTTTGGGGTAATCGCAAGATTGCGCTTCAAATGCTGGAATGCGGATATGCACAAGGTAGCGGGGATGCCGCCTACGCGCTCGGGACAACACTCGTGGGCGCGGACAAGTCGCTTGGCGAAGACAACGACCGAGCCCTCAAGATTCTGCATGATGGCGTTAAATACGGGAGCGCCAAGAGCGCCGGGTATTTGTTCGGCGCATTCGACGATGGTGATCCGGTGGTTGGTAACGTGAAGGATCGTGCTCGTGCCGAGCGTTACAGCGTACTCGCCGACCGCCTCGAGCGCGATCCGGACCTTCGCCTGCCGAACCTTGACAAGGTCGTGCCGCTGCCGCCGGCCAAACTGCCCAAGTGGGACGGCAACAAAGCGACATTGATCGATGCGGCGAAACCGACGCTGCCGGTTTCGGACACGCTTCCCGTTTCCGCCGGGCATCGCATCGACCGTGCACATACGCAGGAATAGCGTTGGGCAGTCTGGGCCGAACGCGGCGCGGTATGCCCGTTCCGCCAGCCATGCTCGATCGCCCCAGCTTTTTTCTCGTCAACAACCACAAAAATGATCGTTTCGCCCTAGCGAGCCTGTCAGCAGAATGTCTCCATTCCCCCTCGCGCGACGACACGAGCATCGCCGCGAGCCGCACTTCAAGGAGACAGCCGTGGCAGTGGAAACAACCTCAATCGATACGCTGGTCGTCGGGGCCGGCCAGGCCGGCGTGGCCATGAGCGAGCACCTGGGCAAGCTCGGCGTGCCGCATCTCGTGCTGGAGCGCGACCGCATCGCCGAGCGCTGGCGCACCGGGCGCTGGGATTCGCTGGTCGCGAACGGCCCCGCGTGGCACGACCGCTTTCCGGGCCTCGAATTCGACGGCCTCGATCCCGATGCGTTCGCGTCGAAGGACCAGGTCGCCGACTACTTCGAAGCCTATGCGCGCAAGTTCGACGCGCCGATCCGCACCGGCGTCGAAGTGAAGAACGTCGTGCGCAACACGGGCAAGCCGGGGTTCATCGTCGAAACCTCGGACGGCACGATCGAGGCGAACCGCGTGGTCGTCGCGACGGGTCCGTTCCAGCGCCCGATCATCCCGCCGATCGCGCCGGACGACGCCAGCCTCGTGCAGATCCACTCCGCCGACTATCGCAACCCGGCGCAATTGCCGGACGGCGCGGTGCTGGTGGTCGGCGCGGGTTCGTCGGGCGTGCAGATCGCCGACGAGCTGCAGCGCGCGGGCCGGCAGGTCTACCTGTCGGTCGGCCCGCATGACCGCCCGCCGCGCGCGTATCGCGGCCGCGATTTCTGCTGGTGGCTCGGCGTGCTCGGCGAATGGGACAAGGAAGTCGCGACGCCCGGACGCGAACACGTGACGATCGCGGTGAGCGGTGCGCGCGGCGGCCACACGGTCGATTTCCGCGCACTCGCGCACCAGGGCGTGACGCTCGTGGGGCTGACGAAGTCGTTCGACGGCGGCGTCGCGGTGTTCGAACGCGATCTCGCGGCCAATCTCGCCCGCGGCGACGAGAACTACCTGTCGCTGCTCGACGCGGCCGACGCATACGCGGCACGCAACGGCCTCGACCTGCCCGAGGAACCGGAAGCGCGCCGCATCCTGCCGGATCCGGATTGCGTCGCGGAGCCGATCCTCGCGCTCGACCTGGCCGGCGCCGGCGTCGCATCGATCGTCTGGGCGACGGGCTACGCGGTCGACTACGGCTGGCTGAACGTCGACGCGTTCGCCGCGAACGGCAAGCCGCAGCATCAGCGCGGCGTGTCGAAGGAGCCGGGCATCTATTTCCTCGGACTGCCGTGGCTGTCGCGACGCGGCTCCAGCTTCATCTGGGGCGTGTGGCACGACGCGAAACACATCGCCGACCACATCGTCACGCAGCGCAAGTACCTCGACTATCACGACGCGTCGCGACGCCGCGCCGAGACGCGCACCGCGCACGACGACACGGCGCACACGGCGCGGGTCGATGCCTGCCCGCTCGTCGACGCGATCGACTGATACGCGCTCACGCCACGGCCCGCGCGCGGCAAGAAGCCCGGACGCGGCGCCCTCGCTACAACCAGAACCCGCCGCGACAGCTTCCGCTGCGGCGGGCGCACACACCGTCAATCGAAGGACCTCGATGAGCCAGCCTACCCACACTCGTATCCGGATGTTCAACACGAAGGATACCTACCCGAACCAGACGCTCGACAACGACCTGTGCCAGGCCGTGCGCGCCGGCAATACCGTGTACGTGCGCGGCCAGGTCGGCACCGATTTCGACGGCAACCTGATCGGCCTCGGCGATCCGCGCGCGCAGGCCGCGCAGGCGATGAAGAACGTGAAGCAGCTGCTGGAGGAAGCCGGCAGCGACATCACGCACATCGTGAAGACGACGACCTACCTGATCGACCCGCGCTATCGCGAGCCGGTGTACCAGGAAGTCGGCAAATGGCTGAAGGGCGTCTATCCGATCTCGACGGGGCTCGTCGTGTCGGCGCTCGGCCAGCCGCAGTGGCTGATGGAGATCGACGTGATCGCCGTGATCCCGGACAACTGGCAGCCGAACCGCGCATAGGAGCCGACATGACTTTCTCCATCGTCGGGCGCTGCCCGGAAACGGGCCAGCTCGGGATCGCGATCAGCTCGTCGAGCATCGCGGTGGGCGCACGCTGCCCTTGGGTGCGCGCGGGCGTCGGCGCGGTCGCGACGCAGAACATCACGCTGCCGGCGCTGGGCCCGCAGATCCTCGATCTGATCGAGCATCGGCAACTCGCGCCGGCCGCCGCGCTCGACCACGCGCTCAGCGCGAACGGCTGGAGCCAGTACCGGCAGGTCACGGTGATCGACGGGCAGGGGCAGACCGCGTGCTTCACCGGCAAGGAAGCGCTCGGCACGCACCATGCGGTGCAGGGCGAGCAATGCGTGGCGGCCGGCAATCTGCTGGCCGCGCCGGCCGTGATCGATGCGATGGCGCGCGCGTTCGAGCAGGCGCCCGGGCTGCTGGCCGATCGCCTGCTGGCTGCGATGCACGCAGCGATCGCGGCGGGCGGCGAGGCCGGACCCGTGCATTCGGCCGCGCTGAAGGTGGCCGGCGACGTGACCTGGCCGATCGTCGACCTGCGCGTCGACTGGGCCGATGCCGATCCGATCGGGCAGCTCGATGCGCTGTGGCACGCGTATCGCCCGCAGATGCAGGATTACCAGACGCGCGCGCTGAACCCGACCGCCGCGCCGAGCTACGGGGTGCCGGGCGATGAGTGACACGTCGAGCCGCGCACTGCTCGAGCGGCTGATCGGCTTCGCGACGGTCAGCCGCGATTCGAACCTCGCGATGATCGAATTCATCCGCGATTATCTCGGCGGCTTCGGCGTCGAGAGCGAGCTGTTCTACAACGCGGAACGCACGAAGGCGAGCCTGTACGCGACGATCGGGCCGCGCGATCGCGGCGGCATCGCGCTGTCGGGCCATACCGACGTGGTGCCGGTCGACGGGCAGGCGTGGACGGTCGAGCCGTTCCGGCTGACCGAACGCGACGGCCGGCTGTACGGGCGCGGCACGGCCGACATGAAGGGCTTCATCGCGTCGGTGCTCGCGGCGGTGCCGGCGTTCGTCGCGCGGGCATCGAGCCTGCCGGTGCATCTCGCGTTTTCCTACGACGAGGAAGTCGGCTGTCTCGGCGTGCGGCCGATGCTCGACGCGCTGGCCGCGCGCGCGCACCGGCCGCGCCTGTGCCTGATCGGCGAGCCGACCGAACTGAAGCCGGTGCTCGGTCACAAGGGCAAGCTCGCGATGCGTTGCCACGTGAAGGGCGCGGCGTGCCACTCGGCGTACGCGCCGCTCGGCGTCAACGCGATCGACTACGCGGCGAAGCTGATCGGCCGGCTCGGCGAGATCGGCGCGGCGCTCGCGCGGCCCGAGCATCGCGACAACCGTTTCGATCCGCCGTTCTCGACCGTGCAGGCTGGACTGATCAAGGGCGGCCGCGCGCTGAACATCGTGCCGGCCGAATGCGAATTCGACTTCGAGGTGCGGGCGCTGCCGGCGTTCGATGCGCACGACGTACCGATGAAGCTGCAGGATTATGCGGAATCCGAACTGTTGCCGAAGATGCGCGCGGTGCAGCCCGATACCGACATTCGCCTGGAGCCGCTCGGCGCGTATCCGGGACTCGCGACGTCGCCGGACAGCGAAGCCGCGCGACTGCTCGCGATGCTGAGCGGCTCCGAAGCGTTCGGCACGGTCTCGTTCGGCACCGAGGGCGGACTGTTCGGGCAGGCCGGCATTCCGACCGTCGTGTGCGGGCCGGGCAGCATGGACCAGGGGCACAAGCCCGACGAGTTCGTCACGGTCGAGCAGCTGCACGGATGCGACGCGATGCTCGCCCGGCTTGCGGCGTATCTCGCTGAAGCGGGTTGATTCGATCGATCCGCACGACTCAGCCGACTCAGCGGATTCAGTCGACTGAGTCGGTCGGGTAGTCGGGCCGCAAACCGCAAACCGCAAACCGCACACTGCGCGCCCCCCGGCGCGTGCGGTTTTTCCCGTCGTTCTACCGCACCGATTCCGCGACGATCTGCGCAAGCCGCTCGCGGCAGAACTCGACGAACGACTGCGCCTGCTTCGTCAGCTGCCCGCGCTTGAGCCGTGCGCTCACGAGCCCCGACGGGCTGACCGTTTCGCTGAGACCGATCGTCACGACGCGCCGGCCGTCATACGTGTATTCGGAATGCGGTCGCGTGACGAGCAGCGAGAAGCCGAAGCCCTGGCCGACCATCCCGCGCACCATCTCGATCGACGGCGAAGCGAACACGATGTTCGGCGTGAGCCCCAGTTCGTGAAACAGGCTGACGAAGTATGTTCGGCTCGGCAGCACGTCGAGCAGGATCATCGGCTCGACGCAGAGGTCGCGCAGCGAGACGTGCGACTGGCCCGCGAACCGGTGGTTCTCCGGCAGCAGCACGTACGGCTGCTGCGCCGGCATCAGCGGCTCGGTTTCGATCGTGCCGTCGAGATCGTGATCGTAGAGGAACGCGAGATCGAAGGTGCCGGCCGTGAGGCCCTGAACGAGCTCCTGCTGGTCGCCGTCGCGCAGCCGGATGTTGACGCCCGGGTAGCGCTCGCGAAAGCCCGCGATCAGTTGCGGCAGGTAGAGCGGGGCGACGGTCTCGAAGCACCCGATGTCGATCTGGCCGGTGACCACGTCGTTGTCGGCGAGCGCATTCTGTTCGAATTCGTGCGCGATGCGCAGCAGTTCCTGCGCCTTCCGGTAGAAACGCGTGCCGCTCGGCGTCAGCGACACGCCTTGCGCGTGATGGCGGATGAACAGCTTCACGCCGAAACTCTCCTCGAGCCCCTTGATCGCGCTGGAGATCGACGGCTGCGCGATGAAGAGCTGGCGCGACGCCTCGGCGACGCTGCCGGATTCCACCGTCGTCACGAAATATTTCAGTTGCCGCAAAGTGTAGTGAGCCACGAGCACCTCTGTTACCGCTGTTACCCCTGATACCCCTGTTACTCGGCTCCGGCGCGCACGCGTCGCCGGCGCGCGCAACCGGGCCATCGTTTCGGGTAGCACCTTAACCGAAGAAAATCGGCGCCGCCGTTTCCGCTGCAGAGCTTTTTCGTATGTCCCGGAAATATTTTTAGTATTTTCCGGTCGCCGCATGCGTGGCGCACCATCGTCTCCAATCCGGATCGCGACAAAAGCGCGCACGCACCGGCGGGGCATGTCATCCGTCCCCGCGCGTAGTGGCGTAGTGGGTGCCGGCGCGCCGATCGGCGTCGCCCGCGTGTCCGGACCCGATTGCAGGCGCGCGCACGGTCGCGCGCCGGCTGAAACGGCACGCGCGCATCGCCGCGCAGCACAGGAGACTTCGCCATGACGACCGCGGACCGCAACGCGTCCCCCATGATAGAGAAACACACGATCGGCTACGTGCCGCCCGCAGAACGCCACGGCAAGGTGCGCGACCTGTTCACGCTCTGGTTCGGCGGCAACATCGCGCCGCTGCCGATCGTGACCGGCGCGCTCGGCGTGCAGCTCTTTCACCTGAACCTGATGTGGGCGATCGTCGCGATCGTCGTCGGCCAGGCGGTCGGCGGCGTGCTGATGGCGCTGCATTCGGCGCAGGGGCCGCAGATGGGCATCCCGCAGATGATCCAGAGCCGCGCGCAGTTCGGTTCGTGGGGCGCGCTGCTCGTCACGGTGATCGCGGCGGTGATGTACGTCGGCTTCTTCGCGTCGAACATCGTGCTGGCCGGCAAGTCGGTGCACGGCATCGCGTCGTCGGTGCCGGTGCCCGTCGGCATCGTGATCGGCGCGGTGGGGTCGGGGCTGATCGGGATCGTCGGCTACCGGTTCATCCACATCCTGAACCGGATCGGCACATGGGTGCTGGGCATCGGCATCGTGGTCGGCTTCTGGATGATCCTGTCGCACGTGAGCACCGCCGATTTCCTCACGCGCGGCGGCTTCGATTTCGCCGGGTGGCTGGCAACGGTGTCGCTGTCCGCGCTGTGGCAGATCGCGTTCGCACCGTACGTGTCGGACTATTCGCGCTACCTGCCGGACGACGCCGGCGTCGCGTCGACGTTCTGGGCGACCTATCTCGGCTGCACGATCGGCTCGACGCTCGCATTCATCTTCGGCGCGGTCGCGGTGCTCGCGGTGCCGGCCGGCGCGGACACGATGGACGCGGTCAAGCAGGCGACGGGCCCGCTCGGCCTGCTGATGCTGGTGCTGTTCCTGCTGAGCGTGATCAGCCACAACGCGCTGAACCTGTACGGCGCGGTGCTCGCCGTGATCACGTCGGTGCAGACCTTCGCATACAAGTGGATTCCGACCGCGAAGACGCGCGCGGTGGTGTCGGTGGTGATCTTCATCGCGTGCTGCTACGCGGCGATCGGCGCGTCGACCAACTTCGTCGGCAATCTCGTCGATCTCGTGCTCGCGCTGCTCGTCGTGCTGGTGCCGTGGACGGCGATCAACCTGATCGACTTCTACGTGATCCACAAGGGCAAGTACGACATCCAGTCGATCTTCATGGCGGACGGCGGCGTGTACGGCCGCTTCAATCCGCAGGCGCTGCTCGCGTATGCGATCGGGATCGTCGTGCAGATCCCGTTCATGAACACGCCGATGTATGCGGGCCCGATTCCCGCGCATCTCGGCGGCGCCGACCTGTCCTGGCTCGTCGGCCTCGCGCTGACGTCGCCGCTGTACTACTGGCTCGCGACGCGCGACAGCGCGTACCGTCGCCGGCAGACGGGCGCGGCTCTGCCGCCGTCGACGGCGCGGTAAGCCGCGTGCCGTTCGCCACGTGAAAACGAAGCGGCCGCCGCATCGGTTGCGATGCGGCGGCCGGGAACGGGAAGAAGGGTGACAGGCCGGTTCAGGTTCGCGGCATCATGCGGCGCACCGCACATCGCGAACCTGCCGGCCCTTGGATCAGACGACCGCGGAACGCGCGACCCGCACCGGCACCGACTTGTACGACGGCGTGCCGCTTTCCTTGTCGATGTAGTCGAGCGGCACGAGCACGTTCGCTTCCGGGTAATACGCGCCGACCGAGCCCGGCGCGATGTCGTACTCGATCGCGGTGATCTTCTCGAGGCGCAGCGTGCGGCCCGAGGCGGTGATCGTCTCGATGTCGACGAGGTCGCCGTGTTCGAGCCCGTACTTCGCGAGATCGGCCGCGTTCATGAACAGCACGTCGCGCCGCCCGAACACGCCGCGATAGCGGTCGTCGAGCCCGTAGATCGTCGTGTTGTACTGGTCGTGGCTGCGCAGCGTGATCAGCCGCAGCACCTGCTCGGCGCCGAGCACGTCCGCGTCTTCCTTCACGCCCGTGTAGACCGAGAACATCGCCTTGCCGGTCGGCGTGGGCCACACGCGCTCGGTGGGCGGCAGCGGCAGGCGGAAGCCGCCCGGCGTGCGGATCCGTTCGTTGAACGCCTCGAAGCCGGGCACCGTCTTGTCGATCAGGTCGCGGATGCGGTCGTAGTCGGCGATCAAGTCGAGCCACGCGACCTTGCTGTTCGGCAGCGTCGCATGCGCGATCCCCGCGACGATCGCGGGCTCCGAGCGCAACGCGTCGGACGCCGGCTTGAGCTTGCCGGCCGACGCGTGGACCATCGACATCGAATCCTCGACGGTGATCGATTGCCGGCCGCTCGCCTGCATGTCGAGCTCGGTGCGGCCGAGCACGGGCAGGATGTAGGTTTCCTTCGCAACCAGCAGATGCGAGCGGTTCAGCTTCGTGCCGAGATGCACGCTGAGATCGAGCTTCGCCATCGCGGGAAACGACTGCTCGGGATCGGGCAGCGCGACCGCGAAGTTGCCGCCGAGGCACAGCAGCGCCTTGGCCTGGCCGTCGACCATCGCCTGCATGGCCTGCACGGCGTCGTGCCCGTGATGCGCGGGCGGCTTGAAGCCGCACACGTCCTCGATCTTCTGCAGGAACTCGGCCGACGGCTTCTCGGTGATGCCGACCGTGCGGTTGCCCTGCACGTTGGAGTGGCCGCGCAGCGGGCATACGCCCGCGCCGGGCTTGCCGAAGTTGCCGCGCATCAGCAGCAGGTCGGCGATCAGGCGCACGGTCGCGGTGCCCTTGTTGTGCTGCGTGACGCCCATCCCGTACGTGACGATCGTCGCGTTCGATTTCGCATAGGCGAGCGCGACCTGCTCGAGCTGCGCCTGGCTCAGGCCGCTCGCGCGCTCGATGTCGTCCCACGACGTGGCCTGCAGGTCGGTGGAGAACGCGTCGAAGCCGCTGGTGTGCTGCGCGATGAAGTCGCGGTCGAGCACGTCGCCGCGCTCGGCCTCGAGCTGCAGCAGCGCCTTCATGATGCCCTTCAGCGCGGCCGCGTCGCCGCCCGCGTCGACCTGGTAGTACGTCGACGCGATGCGCGTCGAACCGAACGACGCCATCTCGATCATGTCCTGCGGATCGGCGAAGCGTTCGAGCGCGCGCTCGCGCAACGGGTTGAACACGATGATCGGCACGTTGCGGCGCGAGCACTCGTGCAGCGTGCCCATCATCCGCGGGTGGTTCGTGCCGGGGTTGTGGCCGATCGAGATGATCAGCTCGCAGTGGTCGAAATCCTCCAGCGACACCGTGCCCTTGCCGATCCCGATCGACTGCGGCAGGCCGACGCTGGTCGGCTCGTGGCACATGTTCGAGCAGTCGGGGAAGTTGTTGGTGCCGAGCTCGCGCGCGAACAGCTGATACAGGTACGCGGCTTCGTTCGACGCGCGCCCCGACGTATAGAACTCGACCTGCTCGGGCGGCAGCGCGCGCAGCACTTCGCCGATGCGCGCGAACGCGTCGTCCCATTCGACCGCGCGGAACGTGTCGGTCGCGCGATCGTAGACGAGCGGATGCGTGAGCCGGCCCATGTTCTCCAGCTCGTAGTCGGACATCCGCAGCAGCGACGACACGGTGTTCGCCGCGAAGAACTCGGGCGTCACGCGCTTGGTCGTGGCCTCCCACGTGACGGCCTTCGCGCCGTTCTCGCAGAACTGGAACGTCGACTTGTGTTCCTTGTCGGGCCACGCGCAGCCGGGACAGTCGAAACCGTCGGGCTGGTTGGTCCGCATCAGCACGATCGGCGCCTCGATGGTTTCCATCTGCGTGCGCACGGCCTCGGCTGTCGCGCGAAGCGCGCCCCAACCGCCGGCGGGCCCATCGTACTTCCTGATGCCTGGCACGTCGCGTCGATTTGTCATGTGAATCTCCATGAGCCGGGCCCGCTGCGGGGTGGCTCGGGTTGCGCCGCGTCGCGGCGTGGGGCGGCGCCGTCCGGCGGACGGCGCCGGTCATGCGGGCCCGGGCATCCGGGCCCGCGTGGTATCAGTGCGCGTCCTTCTTCGCACCGGACGACTTCTTGCCGGATGCCTTCGCGACGGGCGGCGGCGTATCGGCCTTTGCTTCGTCATCCTTTTCATCGGCCGATGCCTTCGCGGCCTTGCCGTTCGGCCTGGCCTTGCCGTCGGCGTCCTGCTTCGCGTCCTTCGCATCAGGCGGCGCGAGCTTGTTGAACGTCACCGTGTCGCCGGCCGTGTCGTAGTCGACTTCGACGCGGTCGCCCGACTGAAGCTTGTCCGCGAGGATCTCCTTCGCGAGCTTCGTTTCGATGATCTGCCGAACTTGCCGCTTCAGTTCGCGCGCGCCGAACTCCGGCTGGTAGCCGGCTTCGGTCAGGTGTTCGACGAGCGAGTCGCCCATCACGAGCGTGATGTCCTGCGCGGCGGCGGTGCGCACCACGCGGTCGAGCTGGATCTGCACGATCGAGCGGATGTTCTCCTTCGACAGCGCATGGAACACGATCACCTCGTCGATCCGGTTCAGGAACTCGGGGCGGAAATGGCCCTTCAGCACCTGCATCAGCTGCTCGCGGATCGCCTTGTCGGTCTTGCGCGCGGCTTCCGGCTGCGTGAGGTTGTCCATGATGATCGCGGCGCCGAGGTTGCTCGTCGCGATGATGATCGTGTTGCTGAAGTCGACCACGCGGCCCTTGCCGTCGGTCAGCCGGCCGTCGTCGAACACCTGCAGCAGCACGTTGTAGACGTCCGGATGGGCCTTCTCGATCTCGTCGAGCAGGATCACGCTGTACGGGCGGCGCCGCACGCGCTCGGTGAGCTGGCCGCCTTCGTCGTAGCCGACGTAGCCGGGCGGCGCGCCGATCAGCCGCGCGACCGCGTGCCGCTCCATGTACTCGGACATGTCGATGCGGATGATCGCCTGCTCGTCGCCGAACACGGTCTCGGCCAGCGCCTTCGCGAGCTCGGTCTTGCCGACGCCGGTCGGCCCGAGGAACAGGAACGTCGCGATCGGCCGGTGCGTCTGGCCGAGCCCGGCGCGCGACAGCCGCACCGCGTCGCTGACGGCGACCACCGCGTCGTTCTGGCCGACCACGCGCTCGCGCAGCTGCTCTTCCATCTTCAGCAGCTTCTGGCGCTCTTCCTGCGTGAGCTCGGACACCGGGATGCCGGTCAGCCGCGACACGACTTCGGCGACCGATTCGACGGTCACCTCGAGCGTCTCGGAACCGGTCTTGCGCTGCCACGCTTCCATCTTTTCGTCGAGCGACTTCTGCTTCTCATTGATCTGTTCTTCGAACTGCTTCGCTTCGTCGAAGCGCTTGCGCGACGTCGCGTAGTCCTGCTCGCGCTTCAACTGCGCGATCTGCGCTTCGCCTTCCTGGATGTCGACGGGGCGCGAGGTCGCGCCGATCCGCACGCGCGCGGCGGCCTGGTCGATCAGGTCGATCGCCTTGTCGGGCAGGAAGCGCGCGGTGATGTAGCGGTCGGCGAACTCGGCGGCCGCGACGAACGCGTCGTCGGCGAACGTCACCTGATGGTGCGCCTCGAGGCTGTCGCGCAGCCCGCGCAGGATCACGATCGTCTGCTCGACGCTCGGCTCCGGCACGAACACCGGCTGGAAGCGCCGCTCCAGCGCCGCGTCCTTCTCGATGTGCTTCTGGTATTCGTTCAGCGTGGTCGCGCCGATCAGGCTCAGCTCGCCGCGCGCGAGCGCCGGCTTCAGCACGTTCGCGATGTCGAGCCCGCCTTCGCCGCCGCCCTGGCCCGCGCCGACGATCGTATGCAGCTCGTCGATGAACAGGATCAGTTCGTCATGCTTGGCGGTCACTTCGTCGATCAGCTGCTTCGCGCGCTCCTCGAATTCGCCGCGATACTTCGCGCCGGCGACCATCGAGTTGATGTTGACTTCGACGAGCCGCTTGCCGCGCAGCACTTCGGGCACGTCGCCGTTCACGATCCGCTGCGCGAGGCCTTCGACGATCGCGGTCTTGCCGACACCCGGCTCGCCGATCAGCACCGGGTTGTTCTTCTTGCGGCGCGCGAGCACCTCGATCGTGCTTTCGATTTCCTGTGCGCGGCCGAGCACCGGGTCGAGCTTGCCCTGGCGCGCGATCGCGGTGAGGTCGCGGCCGAACTTGTCGAGATTCGGCGTGCCGGTCGGCGCGTCGACTCGGCCGTCTTCCGCACCCTTGCCGACGACCTTCACGACCTTCTGGCGCAGCGCCTCCGGCGTCACGCCGTATTTCTTCAGCAGCGTGCCGGCGATGCTGTCCGGCACCGACGCGAGACCGATCAGCAGGTGCTCGGGGCCGATGTACGAGTGACCGAGGTCGCGCGACGCCTGGAACGCGTACTGCACGGCCTTCTTCACGCGCGGCGAGATCGACAGCTTGTCGAGCGACGCATCGGGGGAGGCCGTGCCGGTGTGCGCGTGCTCGTCGATGTATGACTTGATGTCCTGCGGCGACAGCTTCAGTTCCTTCAGCAGCGCGGCGCACACGTCGGTGTCCGCGAGCGCGTACAGCAGGTGTTCGGTGTCGAGTTCGCTGCGGCGAAGCTCGTGCGCCTTCTCGGCCGCGCGCTGCAGCAGTTCGAGCGTCTGCTCGCTGAACGCGTCGGTCGGGTCGACCGACTCGCGCGGAATCTCCGCGGCGAGCGGCGACGTGTCGCCGGACTCGCCGAACAGCGACGACGCGCCGCCGCCCAGCAGCGAGTCGAACGGGTTCAGCATGCTCTGATGCCGCATCAGCTGACGGAAGTGGTAGTCGCAGATCGAGATCGTCTTGCGCTCGCCGTCCTGCATCACGGTGGCGCGCGCGACGGCCGGCCGGGCGTGACAGATGTCGCAAAGTGCGGGCATGGTGGTCTGGCTCCTGTCAATGAACGTGAATCGAAACGGAAGTCCCGATGCTCGAGGGCGCCGGGGCGTGCCTGCCGCACGACGCGACCGGCGGCGCGCGCGCCATGCCGGCGCCGTCGCGCCGCGCGCGCCGGCATGGCGACCGGCCGTGCTCGACGCCGGCAATACCGCTGCTTCGCGGCGCCTGCGCCATCACTTCGACTGCGTTCAAAATAGCGAATCGGCCCGGGGCCTCCAAGACACAGTTCCGCATCGGCCCGGCCGGGAATTGCACCCTCACAAGCGTGCGAGCATGAGATGCAAGGAGTACAGACGAGCGCGCGTGCGGGTGCGGCGCGCGGGCTGCGCAAACGTGGCGGCGTGCGACGCGCGCGAAGCGCGGTGCGACATCGGCGCGCAGGGCGCCGGCAGGGAGCAAACGGGAAGGGATGCGCGCGACGCAGTACGGCGCGCGCGCATCGGCGGCGCGAGCGCGCAGCGCGGCAGCGTGCGCGCACGGGTCAGGCCGGGCCGCGCGCGCACCGCAACCGGTGCGTGGCGCGCGGCCGCTGGCGAAGCGGGCGGGTTGCACGGTGCGGGCCGGACATGGCCCAACCGTGGCGAGGCGGCGGCGTCAGTCGGAGAGCGTCATCGCAAGTTTCTGCCGTGCGATCTGCTTCACGTCGGTTGACAGTGCCGCATTCTGCAGACCATTGGCCCAGACGGAGAACGAATCCTCGATCAGGTTGCGGGTGTCGGGCGGCAGTTCGGCCAGCATCAGCGCCACCACGGTGAACAATACGGCGGTGTCGCCGGCCTGGCGGCTCGCGTTCGCGTCGACGGCCTGCTTCAGGCTGTCGATCGACGCTTGCAGTGCCTGTAGTGCTTCATTCGATTCGCTCATTTCTCGCTCCATGCAGGATGGTTCGATCGGCGACGAACGTGCGGCCGGCCATGCGGCCGGTGGGCGCGATGCCGGTCGGGCATCGCGCGGGCGGAACGTCAGGTCGCCGGGTTGCCCTGCGGCGCCACGGCCACCGATGCCTCGCTCGTCAGCATCAGGAACGTGAACGTTTCGCGCAGGTAAAGGCGAACGACCTTGTCGGTATGGCTCGTGTAGCCGATCGACACGTCTTCGCCGAGGTGCAGTTCATAGTCGCCGCCGCGGGTGGACAGCACGCAGCCGCCGCTGATCGCCGGCGCCCAGATGATCTCGCCGCTGACGATGCGCTTGATGTGGCCGAGGACCGGATAGCCCTGGTCGCGCGCTTCGCTGAGCGCCGTGTAGGCGTCCGAGCCGAGCACGACCGAGTACGGGCCGTCGACGCCGGCGAGCCGCAGCGCTTCCAGCGCGTCGCTGATCGCGTCCGGATACGCGCTGACGTCGGCCGGCAGCGTGAGCTTGCGGTTCGACGTGCCTTCGCGGATGCCGACGATGTCCGCGGCCAGATAGCCGTCGAAGATCGCGCCGTCTTCCGCGAACGCGAGGCGTTGCGCCGCGTCCTTCGCCGGCTGCCAGTCGGCATCGCGCGCGCCGCGCTCGACGCTGTCGATCGCATCGCGGCTCAGCTCGAACGGCACCGTCAGCTCGACGATCGTGCGGACTTCGCGCAGTCGTGCGCCGACCAGCTCGCGCGGTGCCGCGACCTCGCGCAGGTGCCCGGTGCCGACGGCCGACAGCTCGGGGCCGGCCGGGCCCTCGACGTCGACCACGCGGCGCCCGGCCACCGAGCGCTTGAAGGTGCGTGCGACTTCTTCCTCGATCTGCTCCCAGGCGGACGAGGAAATCGGCGCGAGTTCGCGGTGCAGGTTATTCATAGGCTTTGGCTCCTTTCAGCGATCCGATGTTCAGCGAGCCGTCACGACGCGACTCGGGCGATGCGGGGGCCGGCTGCGCGGCGGTGGCGGTGGCTTCGGCGCCCGGTGCGGGGCGATCGGCGAGCGCCTCGAGCAGGTCGGCCGACGGCACGAAGAACAGCGAGCCGGTGACCGCGCGGCTGTAGTCGAGCAGCCGGTCGTAGTTGCCGGGCGGGCGACCGACGAACATGTTCTCGAGCATCTGCTCGATCGGCGCCGGCGAGCGCGCGTAGCCGATGAAGTAGGTGCCGAATTCGCCGGAGCCGGGGCGCCCGAACGGCATGTTGTCGCGCAGGATCTTCACTTCCTGGCCGTTCTCGTCGAGCGTGGTCAGCGAGCTGTGCGAGCACGACGGCTTCACGTCCGGCGCGAGCTCGATGTCGGACAATTTGGTGCGCCCGATGATGCGCTCCTGCGTCTCGACCGCGAGCGCATTCCAGCCGGCCATGTCGTGCAGGTACTTCTGCACGATCACGTAGCTGCCGCCCGCGAATTCGGCATCTTCGTCGCCGATCACCGTGAAGTCGACCGCGTCGCGGCCCTCCGGGTTCTCGGTGCCGTCGACGAAGCCGATCATCGCGCGCTGGTCGAAGTTGCGGAAGCCGTGCACCTCGTCGACGACCGTGACCGCGTCGCCGAGCGCGCTGAGCAATTGGGTCGCGAGTTCGAAGCACAGGTCCATCGCGTCGGCGCGGATGTGCAGCAGGATGTCGCCGGGCGTCGCGATCGCGACGCGCTGGCCGGCGCCGAATTCGCGGAACGGATGCAGCGACGCGGGGCGCGGATCGCCGAACAGCGCATCCCAGGCGTCGGCGCCGAAGCCGCATACGCAGGACAGGTTGCCGTCCGGCACGCGTTTGCCGACCGAGCGCACGAGCGCGGCGATGTCGCCGCACCACGCGCGGATCGTGTCGGCGCGCTCGGCGCCGGGGTTGACGGTGGCAACGAGGAAGATCGCGCTGCGCGTGACCGGGCTGTGAACGGCCTGGGAAAGCGGGGGACGGGTTTGCATCGCGGCCTGCCGGTCAGTCATGTCGGGACGGACGGGCCGCGGATGCCGCGGCGCGCGAAGACGAACGGTTGGACTGTGTCATGCGACTGTTCTCTTTGTGACATGCGGATGAAGGACGTTGCGCGGGCATCGCGCAACGGGCCGCAGCGGCGGCGGCCTGCCGCCCGGGCGCGCAAGGGGGAGGCAGGCTCGGTGGCCGCGCGTTCGCCCGGCGCGCGACCTCGCCGCACCGCGTAACGTCGTCGAGCATGCAATCTAGCAGCTTCGGCGGGTCTTTGGAACACGTATCGCCAATCTGTCATTCGAATGGGTTGATCGGGGTCCGATTCTGCGTCGCGGGCGGGCAGCTGTACTCCTGAAACCTGCGGCGCTGTGCTCTTGAGCGGGCGTGGCGCGTGCAGTAGATTAGGTTCGCTCCGCCCGCCGACGAGGACCATCATGATGAACCTGCTGGAAGCGATGCGTATTTATGTCGCGGTGGTCGAGCATGGCGGGGTGTCCGCCGCGGCGTCCGAACTGAAGCTCGGACGCGCGCAAGTCAGCGAGCGGCTGGACCGCCTCGAACGGTATCTCGGCTGCCGGCTGTTGCTGGCGCGTGCGGGCGGCGACGTGGCGTGTACCGATGCCGGCGTCGCGTTCCACCAGTGCTGCCGGCGCACGCTGTCCGCGGTCGCGCAGGCCACCAACGCGGCCGGTGCGTGCGCAACCTTTCCCGATGCGCGCGTCGCGGCCTTTCCGCCGCCCGAAACCATCCGCCGTGTCGACCCAGCGTCGATCGCGGCACAACCCTCATTGCACCGGTCATCGCCTTGAATACGTCCACTGTTTCCGCCGATACGGCCGCCGAGCGCATCCGCCGCCGCTTCGGACACTTCCTCCACGCGGCCGAGCTGGCCGGGCTGATCGTGATCGGCCTCGCGACCGCGTTCGCGATGACGCAGGAAGCGTGGAAGGTCGTGCTCGCGGGCGAGGTGTCGCTGACCGACCTGCTGCTGATGTTCCTCTATCTCGAAGTGCTCGCGATGAACGTGCGTTACCTGCGGCTCGGCCGGCTGCCGGTGCGCTTTCCGCTGTTCATTGCGATGACGTCGCTCGCGCGCGACCTGATCCTGCGCGGCGCCACCGACAGCCCCGAGCGGATGCTGATGACCACGTTCGGAATCGTGCTGCTCGCGGTAGGCGTGCTGATCCTCAGCTTCGGCCAGCATCGCTTTCCGGCGGAGGTCGACGACGTCGAGGACGACGTGCATGCGCGTCGGTGATGCGTGTGTGTGCGGGCCCGATCGATGGGGGCGTCGGTTCGGCAGCTCATTTCGTTATACCGAGATTGATTCGGTGCGGCGCCGACTCGCGGCTGCCGCGTTTCCATCTGTTCACCACACGTGTGCGATTTGAGGTTTGATCGCCAAACTGTCACTTACATTCGCCGAAATGACGCAGTAGGATGCCGATCCTTCTCATGATGGATTTCGCATTGCTATCCGCCTTCAATTTCGGTAATGGACGTGGCTCGCACCGGAACGCCCGCGGCCGGACACGGCTATCCGGCTTCGTGCAGCGGCACGGCACGCGCACCTGTGCGTCGCAGGCTGGTTCACCGCTGGCGGGGCGAGGCGGATGAAGCTCTACGAGAAATTCGCGAACGACATAGAGAGACTCATCCGGCAACGCGTGTATCGACATGGCGATCGTGTGCCGTCGGTGCGGCAGGCAAGCCAGCAGCACCGGATCAGCATCACGACCGTGCTGCACGCGTACCTGCTGCTCGAAAGCCGCGGGCTGCTGGAAAGCCGTCCGCAGTCGGGGTACTTTGTCAACCTGCGCAACGACGACGGGCACGCGCCGGTGCGCGAGCTGCGGCCGTCGAAGCCGATCGCGATCTCGTCGTCGGTCGACGTGAGCCGGCTCGTGCTGTCCACGCTGCGCGCGATCGGCACCGACGACGCGGTGCCGCTCGGCTCGCCGTACCCGGACCCGAGCCTGTTTCCGTTCGAGAAGCTGAACCGCTATGCGTATGCGGCCGGCCGCGACAAGTCGCTGTGGGGCGTGACCGACGGGCTGCCGCCGGGCCATCCGCGCCTGATCCGGCAGATCGCACGACGCTACCTGGAAAACGGGATGTCGGTCGACCCGAACGAGATCATCGTGACGGTCGGCGCGACGGAGGCGATCAACCTGTGCCTGCAGGCGGTCGCGAAACCGGGCGACACGATCGCGGTGGAGTCGCCGACGTTCTACGCGATGCTGCACGCGATCGAACGGATGGGGATGAAGGCGATCGAGGTGGCGACGCATCCGGAATACGGAATCGACATTGCGGCGCTGGCGGCGATCGCGAAGTCTCAGCCGATCGCCGCGTGCATGGTGATGCCGAACTTCCAGAATCCGCTCGGCTTCCAGATGCCCGACGAGCGCAAGCGCGAACTGGTTGAGTTCGCAACTAAAATCGACATGCCGATCATCGAGAACGGCGTGTACAACGAACTGTATTTCGGCAATGCGCACCCGAGTGCGCTGAAGGCGTTCGACCGCAACGGGATCGTGCTGCACTGCGCGTCGTTCTCGAAAAGCCTGACGGCCGCGTACCGGATCGGCTGGGCGTTGCCGGGCCGTTATCGCGAACAGGTCGAGAAGCTGAAGTTCCTGAACACGCTGGCGACGCCGTCGCTGCCGCAGCTGGCGATCGCCGAGTTCCTCGAACGCGACGGTTACGAGCATCACCTGCGGCGGATTCGCAAGGCGTATGCGCAGCAGGCGAACCTGATGCGCGCGATGGTGTCGCGGTTCTTTCCGGAAGGCACGCGCATCTCGAGCCCGGCGGGCGGCTACGTGCTGTGGGTCGAGTTGCCGGCGCAGGTCGATGCGATGCGGCTGTACCAGCTCGCGCTGGAGCAGGGGATCACGATCGGGCCCGGCTACATGTTCTCGATCGCGGACACCTACCGCAATTTCATCCGGCTCAACTACAGCAGCCCGTGGTCGCCGGACATCGAACGCGCGATCGTCACGGTCGGCAAGCTCGCGTTATGACCTGAATCGCGTCGCGCACGTGATGCGGCGGATAGCCGTCGACCGGGTCGGGATAGAGCACGCACAGAACGGTCGCCATCGGGTCGCTCCTCGTGACGGGATGAAGGCGCGGCGGTACGCGGATTGCTCGGCTCGCCGGCCCCCCGCGCACGCGCATCCGGCGTGTTGCGCCGCAGCGTCGATGACGTTCCACGCCGGTCGCGGATCGCGTACAAGCCACAGTCCGTGTTTGCGTGCGCTGCGGGGTCGTCTGTACCTGTTCTTTTCGGGAAGGACGCCGATAATGGGATCGTTACCCCACACTCCGGGAGCCACGCCATGTCCGGAAGCGACGCCTCGTCTTCACGTCCCGATCTCGCGCAGGGGATCGCGCTCGACGACCTCGCCGACGGCGCGATGATCGAGGGCCAGGTCGGCGACGCCACGGTGCTGCTGGTGCGCCGCGCCGACGAACTGTTTGCCGTGGGCGCGCAATGCCCGCACTACGGCGCGCCGCTCGCCGACGGGCTGCTGGTCGGCGATACGATCCGCTGTCCGTGGCATCACGCGGCGTTCTGCCTGCGCACCGGCGCACTGCTACGCGCGCCGGCGCTCGACGGCCTGACGTGCTGGCGCGTCGAGCGGCGCGACGGCCGCGCGGTCGTGCTCGATGCGCGGCCAGCCGCATCGCCGCCCGCGCTGAATGCGGCGGGGCTGCCCGCGTCGGTGGTGATCGTCGGCGGCGGTGCGGCCGCGATCGCGGCGGCCGTGACGCTGCGCCAGGAAGGCTATCCGCATGCGATCACGCTGCTGAGCGCGGACAGCGAGCCGCCGTACGACCGGCCGAACCTGTCGAAGGACTATCTGGCCGGCACGGCCGAAGCCGACTGGCTGCCGCTGCGCGGTGCGTCGTTCTATACCGAGCAGCGCATCGACGTGCGCTGCGGCACGCGCGTCACGCGGATCGATCCCGCGCAGCATGCGGCCGAGCTCGCGGACGGCAGCCGCGTCGGCTACGGCGCGCTGCTGCTGGCCACCGGCGCCGAGCCGAACCGGTTGACCGTGCCGGGTGCGGATCTGCCGCACGTGTGCGTGCTGCGTTCGCGCGCCGATTGCGATGCGCTGATCGGCAAGTTGAAGACGGCGCGGCGCTGCGTCGTGGTCGGCGCGAGCTTCATCGGCCTCGAAGCGGCCGCCGCGCTGCGCACGCGCGGGCTCGACGTGCAGGTGGTCGCGCCCGACGCGCATCCGATGGCGCGCGTGCTCGGCGAAGCGCTCGGCGACACGATCCGCGCGCTGCACGAAGCGCACGGCGTGGGGTTCCATCTCGGCGCGACGCCCACGCAGATCGCGCCGGAGCGCGTGACGCTGTCGAACGGCGACGCGCTGCCGGCCGATGTGGTGGTGGTCGGCATCGGCGTGCATCCGGACCTCGCGCTCGCGCAGGATGCGGGGCTGGCCGTCGATCGCGGCGTGACGGTCGACCGTTTCCTGCGGACGAGCGCACCGGACATCTACGCGGCCGGCGACATCGCGCGCTGGCCCGATCCGTTGACGGGCGAACGCATACGCGTCGAGCACTGGGTCGTTGCTGAGCGGCAGGGCATCGCCGCGGCGCGCAACATGCTCGGCCAGCAGCGGCCGTTCGACGCGGTGCCGTTCTTCTGGAGCCAGCACTACGACCTGACGGTCCGTTATGTCGGACATGCGGAGCAATGGGACCGCGTCGAGATCGACGGCGACCTGCGCGCGCATGACGCTTCGGTCGCGTTCTGGCGCGGCAACGCACGGCTGGCGGTCGCGACGATCGGCCGCGATCTCGACTGCCTGCGCGCGGAAGCGGCGCTCGAGCAGCAGGGGACGACGCGCGCGTGAACGGGCTGCCGACTGTGCGCTGACCGGTACGCGCTCTGAAAAAAAGAGTTGCGTACACAACTGTCATCGCATCGTCGCGGCTTGCGCAGAGACCGCCGAGCCGGACAGACTCCCGTGACTTTCGACTGCGGTTTCTCGACCGAGGTGATCGCGGCGCTGTTCGTGATCGTGAACCCGAGCGCGAACAATCCGGCATTTCCGGTGCCGACATGGAGGTGCAGTCGACACGATGCGCCGCACGGCCGCGCTGCCGGCCGCGATCGGCATGTCGATCGACGACGACGCACCGGCCGGCTGACCACGCACCGCACCGACCCCTGCGCGCACGGGCGCGCGCCTTGCTCGAACAGTGCGACGGTACTTGCACCGTTACCGCTTTCGACAAGGAGGGCCTGACATGAAAGCAGTCGTATTTCACGGCATCGGCGACATTCGCATCGATACGGTACCCGACCCGCAAGTCGTCGACGTGACCGATGCGGTCGTGCGCCTGACGGCCAGCGCGATCTGCGGCACCGACCTGCACATGGTGCGCGGCACGCTCGGCGGGATGAAGCCGGGCACGATCCTCGGGCATGAGGGTGTCGGCATCGTCGAGACGGTCGGGCGCGACGTGCGCAACCTGAAGCGCGGCGATCGCGTGCTGATTCCGTCGACGATCGCGTGCGGCAGCTGCGTGTACTGCCGCGCGGGCTACACCGCGCAATGCGACGTCGCGAACCCGGGCGGGCCGCGCGCGGGCACCGCGTTCTACGGCGGCCCGGCCGACACGGGGCCGTTCGACGGGCTGCAGGCCGAGTACGCGCGCACGCCGCTCGCGAACGCGAGCCTGATCCGGTTGCCGGACGCGATCGACGACGACCGGGCGATCCTGATGTCCGATATTTTTCCGACCGGCTACTTCGGCGCGCAGCTCGCGGAAGTGAAGCCGGGCGACACGGTGGCCGTGTTCGGCGCCGGGCCGGTCGGCCAGTTCGCGATCGCGAGCGCGAAGCTGATGGGCGCCGGGCGCGTGATCGCGATCGACCGCATCGCGTCGCGGCTCGAGATGGCCTGCGCGCAAGGCGCCGAGACCATCGACTTCTCCGAGGAAGACCCCGTCGACACGGTGCTGCGGCTCACCGGCGGGATCGGGGTGGATCGTGCGATCGATGCGGTGGGCGTCGACGCGATGCGCGCGACGCATGGGCCGGCCGCCGCCGACCACGACGCGGCGCGTGCGTTCGATGCGGAAGTCGACGCCGTCGCGCCGCGCCGCAAGCCCGACGGCCGCTACTGGACGCCCGGCGACGGGCCGTCGCAGGTACTGCAATGGGCGGTGCGCGCGGTCGCGAAGGCGGGCACGGTCGCGGTGATCGGCGTGTATCCGCCGCAGGCGCGCGTGTTTCCGGTCGGCGAGGCGATGAACCGGAACCTCACGATCAAGATGGGCAACTGCAATCACCGGACCGTCACGCCGCACCTGATCGAGCTCGTGCGCAGCGGTGCGTTCGACCCGGCGTCCGTGCTGACGCGCTGCGAGCCGCTGACGAACGCGATCGACGCGTATCGCGCGTTCGACGTGCGCGAGCCGGGCTGGCTGAAAGTGAAGCTGACGCCATGACGCTGCGAACCGCAACGAGGAGTGCTGCCATGAATGGGTTCCATGATCTCTACGACAACTGCATGGCCGCGTGTGACGCGTGCGCGCATGCATGCGACGCGTGTACGGCGGGGTGCCTGGCGGACCCCGACACGCACGCGCTGGCCGCTTGCATCGCGCTCGACATCGAGTGCGCGCAGCTGTGCCGCCTTGCCTCGGCCGCGATGGCGCGCGACAGCGTGCTCGCGCCGCAGGTGTGCGCCCTGTGCGCGCGTGCGTGCGAGGTGTGCGCGGCCGAATGCCTGCTGCATGCGCACGACCATTGCCGGCGCTGCGCGCTGGCATGCGATGCGTGCGCGGCGATGTGCCGCGCGATGGCATGAGCGGCTACGGCGCGCCGTGGACCTTGCGCGCGACGCGCTCCAGCAGCGCGTCGAGCACCGCCATCTCGACGGGCTTCACGAGGTGATCGTCGAAGCCCTCGCTCGCGGTGCGCGCGAGATCGGCCGGGCTCGCATGGCCGGACAACGCGACGCAGGTCGTGCCGGCCAGCGCATCGATCGCGCGCAGTTCGCGCAGCAGCGTGAAGCCGTCGACATCGGGCATCGACAGGTCGACGAGCATCAGGTGCGGAACGATGTCGCGCGCGAGCGCCAGCGCGTCGTCCGCGTGGTACGCGACGCGCGGCGCGTGGCCCTTGATCCGCAGCAGCACGGCGAGCGTGTCGGCGGAGTCGCGGTTGTCGTCGACGATGACGATGCGCAGCGGCGCGCCGGCCGGCGGCTCGGTCGTGCGCGGCGCCGGCGCCGGCGCGTCGCCGGGCGTCGGGCGCATCGCGCGCTCGAGCGGCAGCCGTACCGTGAACGTCGCGCCATGGCCGGGGCCGGCGCTTTCCGCGGCGATCCTTCCGCCATGCAGCTCGACGAATGACCGGCAGATCGCGAGGCCGAGCCCGAAGCCGTCCGACGCGCGCCGGCCCGGCACGCTTTCCTGTTCGAACAGGTCGAAGATCGATTCGAGCGAACCCGGCGCGATGCCGACGCCGTGATCGGTGATGCGAATCGCGACGACCGACCCTTCGGCGCTCGCGCTGACGTCGATGCGCGCGCCCTGCGGCGAGAATTTCGACGCGTTGTCGAGCAGGTTGTGCAGCACCTGCACGAGTCGCGCGGCGTCGCCGCGCACCACCAGCGGATCGGCCGGCAGGTCGACGCGAATGTTCTGCTCGCGTGCGGCCAGCTTCGGCTGGATGCTTTCCACGCCGCGGCAGACCACGTCGCGCACGGTCACCGGCGCGTGGTCGAGTTGGACCTTGCCGGCGGTGATGCGCCCGACGTCGAGCAGGTCGTCGACCAGCCGCGTCAGCTGTCCGACCTGGCGATGCACGGCGTCGCGGCATTGCGCGAGCGCGGGCGCCGGATCGGGCAGGCTCTGCAGCACGCCGACCGAATTGCGCAGCGGCGCGAGATGGTTGCGCAGCTCGTGCGCGAGCATCGCGATGAACACGCTGAGCCGGTGCGTCGACACCTCGAGTTCGGCGAGCCGCTTGCGCTCGGTCATGTCGCGCGTGATCTTGATGAAGCCGGCCAGCTGGCCCGCATGGTCGTGCACGGCCGTGATCGTCACGCTGGCCCAGAACAGCGAACCGTCCTTGCGCACGCGCCAGCCTTCGTCCTCGAAGCGGCCGCGCGCGACGGCTTCGCGGAGCCCGAATGCGGGCCGCCCGGCGGCGATCGCATCGGGCGGATAGAAACGCGAGAAATGGTGGCCGACGATGTCGGCCGTGCGATAGCCCTTGATGCGCTCCGCGCCCGCGTTCCACGTCGCGACGTTACCGTGCGCGTCGAGCATGAACACCGCATAGTCGGTGATCGCCCCGACGACGGTCTCGAAACGGAACTCGGCGAAGCGGTGCAGCAGGTCGCGTGCATCGGCGGGCCCGAGCGGCGGGTGGAGATCGGAAATGGCGTCGTCTTTCTTCATCGGAACGGCAAGTCGGATGCGGGCGGAGGAACGCCGCCCCGCCGCGGCCGGACGCGCCGGCTGCGGCCATTCAAATCGGATTGACACCCCGAAAGCATAAGGGAGGTCGAATCGCCTGATCAATGGGGGCGCATGGCCTGTGCCGCGTCGCGCCCGCAGTGCGAAATCCTGCCGGTGGCGGCCCGGCGACGGTGGCGCGGCATGCCGATTGCGTCGCCCTCCGGTCCGCACGCCGCGGCCGGCCCGGCGCGAAAGCCGGCCTCCGGCGGCGGCGCGCCGCTTCACGGCTACCCGAGGGCATCGACATGAACAGCACCCTGAACCCCGACAACGAACCGGCCGGCCCGGACGACGACAACGTACGGCGCGGCCGCGACGGCCGCGCGCTGGGTCCGAGCGATTCGTCCGACAGCGGCAGCGACACGGCCGGCGCGCGGCGCCATCCGTTCGACGTCGATTCGCCGCTCGACGAGCACGCGCTGGAGCGCGGCGACGCGGCCCTCGACAGCGATACGGATCGCGCGGGCACCGGCGAGCGCGCGTCGGCGGATGGCGACGCGGGGCTCGAGGAAGGCGCCGATATCGAGCCGGATCGCACGGAACGGCTGAGCGAGCCCGGCGGCGCCGAGGATTCGGATGCGCCGGACGAACCGGGTGCGGGCGGCGCATAGGGTCGCCGCACGGCGACCATTCGCGCAAAAACTGCAATTGCGTTGCAGATAGGGGCGTCCGGCCAGGGCGCGCCGGGCAAATGGTGCCCGGCCAGGTGCGCCCGGCCAGAGGCGCCCGGCCAGGTGCGCC
The DNA here is from genome assembly GCF_905339895.1 of Burkholderia sp. BCC1988. Classification (NCBI taxonomy): domain Bacteria; kingdom Pseudomonadati; phylum Pseudomonadota; class Betaproteobacteria; order Burkholderiales; family Burkholderiaceae; genus Burkholderia; species Burkholderia sp. BCC1988. The sequence goes on along the minus strand of NZ_CAJPHA010000004.1, from coordinate 277,613 downwards.
CTGCCAGGGATACCCGCCGAAGCGCGACGATCCGCATTGCCCCCGTCAGCGCGCTGCGCGGCGATCGCGACGTGGACCGCGATCGTCGGCGCGGGCGTGCCGCCCTGGGCTTCGCCGCGCCCCCGCGGTGTGCTGGCCAACGGGCGGCACGCGACTTGCATCGACCTGACCGACGTGCGCCGCGACGCGACATGGGTCCGGTCCGCACGCGGCACAGGCGCGATCAGCACAGGCGCGATCAAGGAGGGACACGATGCAACGACGATCTCCCGGACGGCAAGCCGAACGGAGCGGCCCGCCCGACTGGCAGGAGCGCGGCGAACGCGCGTACCGGGACACCGGCGAGCGCGATTTTCGCGGGGACGAATCCCGGCGCCACGATGCCGACTACGAATCCGCGTACCGGCGCTTCGCGAGCGAGGACGTCGGCCCGGAAGACTGGGGCAGCGAATGGAGCGAGCGCTCGGCCCGCTCGTCGGCCGAACAGCGCGGCGCAGACGCCGGCGCCGACTGGCGTGGTGCGCCGGGCGGGCCGGGCGGCCCCGGCGGTTCGCGTGATCCGGCGTGGGAGTCCGGGCGCGGCTACGGCAACCGCGGCCGCACAGCGGAAGGCGGCCAGGGACGTGAAGGGGCCCATGCCGACCAGCCGCGGTTCCGCGGGCAGCACCGGACGGGCTGGCATGGCGGCGAGGGCGACTACGACGCCTACAACGGGCGCGACCAGCGCCGCGGCGATGCGTCCGGCCTGTCGCGCTTCGGCGACGCCGCGCAACGCGAGGCCATGCGGCATCGGCGCGGCCCGAAAGGCTATACGCGTTCGGACGAGCGGATTCGCGAGGACGTCTGCGAGCGGCTCGCGCATGCGCTCGACATCGACGTGAGCGATGTCTCCGTGCAGGTGCGCGACGGCCGCGTCGAACTCGACGGCACCGTGCCGCAGCGCTGGATGAAGCACGACATCGAGGACATCGCCGACGGCTGCATGGGCGTGCGCGACGTCGAGAACCGCGTGCGCGTGCGCCGCGACGGCGAACAACCCGATACGGGCATGGTGCTGCATCCGTCCCAACGCACGGTCACGCCGACACAGCCTGCGGCGCGCGATCCCGAACCGGGTAGCGGCGCCGGTCGCGAGCGCGATCCGCGCCGTTGACGGCCGATGCGCGGGACGACCCGGCCAAGGCCACGGACACAGCCGATGCGCGCATGACGACCGGCTCTGACGACGGACCGCGTGACGACGGCGACATTCGCGACGATCGCGACTCGAGCGCCAGCGCGCCGCGCGACGGTCGTGGCCGCGACGCACGTGGCCTGCGCGCGCGCATCGCGGTCGAGCTGTGGCGCGCGATCCGGCATTACCGCGCGCGCGTGCTGGCCGCGCTGGCGCTGTTGCTGCTCGCGAAGGCGGCGGCCGTCTCGGTGCCGCTGCTGCTGAAGGACATCGTCGACGGGCTGGGCCGCGCGGCCGGCCAGCCGGTCGCGCTGCCGGTTCTGCTGCTGTTCGCGTATGCGGTCGTGCGCTTCGCGGCGAACGCGCTGAACGAAGTGCGCGACATGACGTTCGTGCAGGTCACGCAGCACGCGGTCGCGTCGTTTACGGTCCGCACGTTCGGTCATCTGCACCGGCTCGGCGCGCGCTTTCATTCGCAGCGCGAGACCGGCGCGGTCGTGCGCGACCTCGAGAAAGGCACGGCCGGGATCGGCTACCTGCTCGGCGTCGCGGTGTTTACCGTCGTGCCGACCGCGATCGAGATCGGCTCGGTGCTGGTGATCGTGATCGGCAAGTACGGCGGCGGCTTCACCGCGATCATCCTCGTCACGTTCGCCGTCTATGCGGGCTACACGACCGTCTTCACGCGCCGGCGGATGCGCTACCAGCGTCGCGTGAACGTGCTCGAGGCCGAATCGAACGCGCGCGTGGTCGACAGCCTGCTCAACGTCGATACGGTCAAGTACTTCGCGCGCGAGGACGTCGAGCGCAGCCGGCTCGAACGCGTGCTCGACGCATGGCGCGACGCCGGCGTCGACAACCAGTACGCGCTGTCGACGCTGCATATCGGGCAGAGCGCATGCATCGGCGCGGGCATCGCGGCGGTGATGCTGCTCGCCGGCCAGCATGTCGCGCGCGGCACGATGACGGTCGGCGATCTGGTGCTGATCAACGCGTACATCATCCAGATCAGCCTGCCGCTGAATGCGCTCGGCTTCGTGTTCCGCGAGGCGCACGACGCGATGACGAACATCGAACGATTGTTCGGCCTGCTCGACGCCCGCGGCAAGCCGGGAGAGGAGGGCGACGCGCCGGGCGCGCAGCCGCTCGCGGTGCGCGGCGGCGCGATCGAGTTCGAGCACGTCGACTTCGGCTACGAGCCGAGCCGGCAGATTCTGTGGGACGTGTCGTTTCGCGTCGAGCCGGGACAGTCGGTCGCGGTGGTGGGCGGGAGCGGCTCGGGGAAGTCGACGCTCGCGCGGCTGCTGTTCCGGCTGTACCAGCCCGATGCGGGGACGATCCGGATCGACGGCCAGGACCTGCGCCTCGTGACCGAGCGCAGCCTGCGCGATGCGCTCGGTATCGTGCCGCAGGACACGATCCTGTTCAACGACACGCTGGCCTACAACATCGCGTACGGCAAGCGCGACGCGACGCGCGGCGAAGTGATCGCGGCCGCGCGCGGCGCGCAACTCGACGCGTTCATCGAGCGGCTGCCCGATGCGTACGACACGCGTGTCGGCGAGCGCGGCGTGCGGCTGTCCGGCGGCGAGCGGCAGCGTGTCGCGATCGCGCGCGCGCTGCTGAAGGCGCCGCCGATCGTCGTGTTCGACGAGGCGACGTCGGCGCTCGACACGCGCTCGGAGCGCGCGATCCAGCAGGAACTGATGCGCGTCGCGCGGCACCGCACGAGTCTCGTCATCGCGCACCGGCTGTCGACGATCGTCGATGCGGACCGGATCCTCGTGATGGAGCATGGCCGGCTCGTCGAGCAGGGCACCCACGACGAACTGCTGGCGAGCGACGGCGTGTATGCGCAGATGTGGTCGCTGCAGGCGAAGCAGCGCGAACTGGAGCGCACCGAGGCGAAGTTCGCGCTGCAGCCGGTGCGGATCAACCCGCTGGTGGCGCAGGTGCTCGATGCGCTGGCGGAAGCCGCCGCGCGCCGCGGCGTGCCGGTGTTCCGCGAGCTGTCGAACGAGGATCTGGTCGTCAAGGCCGATCCGGCCGCACTGCGGCGCTTCGTGTGGGAGCTGTGCCGCGGCGGGATCGATACGAGCGGCGGCGGGCGGGTCGAGGTGCGGACCGCGCGGCACGACCCCGACGCGCGGATCACGATCACGTGCACCGGCGTCGACGCGCCGGAGCTGTCGCTGGCCGATCTCGAACGGCTGCAGGGCGCGATCGAGGACGCGGGCGGCTACGTCGTTCGCGAGCGCGACGACGTCGGCGTGACGTTGCACCTGTCGCTACCGCTGTGCGCGGTCGCGCCGGCGTCGCTGCAACCGGCCGACGCCGCCGCGCCGAATTCCGGGCCGGGCGCCGTTGCGGCCGCGGACGCGAAACCGCTCGACGGCGTGCGCATCGCGTGCGTCGACGATCACGACGAGGCGCGCGAAGCGCTTGCCGCGCTGCTGCAGGTCGCCGGTGCGGAGGTGCGCGTGTTCGCGTCCGGCCACGCGCTGCTCGACGAGATGCGTAACACGCGCCGCGAGGACTGGCCGGCGCTCCTGGTATGCGACATCGACCTTGGCGCCGACGAGGAAGACGGCTACACGGTGATGCGCCGCGTGCGCCAGCTCGACGCCGAGCGTGCGCGCGACGGCCGGGCGCCGCTCGAAGCGCTCGCGTTGTCGGGCCATGCCCGCGAGCGCGACCGCACGCGCGCGGTCGAAGCGGGTTTCCACGCCTATCTGACCAAGCCCGCGGCAGCGGCCGACCTGATCGCGACGCTGCGGGCGCTCGCGCTTTCCTCCGGAGATATCCATGCCGAACCTTTCGAATCCGACGCCCCCCGAAACCCTGACCGAGCGCCGCGCCGGTAGCGCGTTCGCCGACCGCCAGGCCGCGGTCGCCGCCGTCGAGCTGCTGCTGCCGACGTTGTCGGCCGCGTTGCAGAGCGACTTCGTCGGCGACAGCGGCTGCCTGCACGTCGTGATCATGGATCCGGCGCTCGGGCCGCGCGACGCGGCGTTCGAGGATGCGATCCTGTACGAGTTCTCGCTGCCCGATCCGAAGGACTGGGATGCCGATTATCGTGCGTACGCCCGCGCGAAGGCGCGGCTGTCGTGGGAAACCGGCCGCGACGGCCACGTCGTGCAGGCGCTCGAGCCGTACCGGCTGCGCGCGGGCGACACGAACCTGTGGGGCGGCGTCGCACAGCACGGCATCGTGGTCGGCGTGTCGGGCGCGCAGCCCTGGTTCGACGAGGCGTTCGCGGGCTGCATCGCGCACTGCCTGCGTGCGCTCGCGAAACACCGCGCGCAGGCGACGCCGGACGCGCTCGCGATCTGAGCGCAGGGCGAGCGGGCCCGTTTTTACAGCCGGTTATAAAAAAGCCAGCGGGCGCGCGGGGGGAGCGCGATGTGGCGCGGGCGTTCGCGCAATGGCACGGTTTTCGCTGTACCTCTGGTACGACGTTTGTCACGACAAGTGTCAACGCCTCGATATTCCGGACGCTTACAGGAGGTGCATGTTGAACGCGACTCACGATCCAGCGCGAGCGTCGCTCGCCGGTCGCACCGCGCTCGTGACGGGCGGCGGTCGCGGCCTGGGCGAGGCCATCTGCGAGGAACTGGCGCAACACGGCGCACACGTGATCGTTGCCGATCTCGACGGCGATCGCGCGGCGGCCGTCGCGCAGCGCCTCGAGCGGCATGGCGGCCGCGCGGTCGGACGGCCGCTCGACGTGCGCGACGAGGCGTCGGTGCTGCAGGTCATGCACGACGCGCGCGAGGCGCTCGGCGACGTCGACGTGATCGTCAACAACGCGGCGATCGACGTGACCGCGCCGATCGACGACGTCAGCGTCGCCGCCTGGCAGCAGGTGATGATGACCAACCTGTTCGGCCCGTACCTGATGTGCCACGCGGTCGTGCCGATGATGAAGGCCCGCGGCAGCGGCCACATCGTCAACATCGCGTCGACCGCATCGAAGCGCGCATGGCCGAATGCGTCCGCGTATCACGCGACGAAGTGGGGGCTGCTCGGGTTGTCGCATGCGCTGCATGCGGAGCTTCGGCCGGCCGGCGTGAGCGTGTCGGCGATCGTCGCGGGCGGGATGCGCACGCCGTTCCTGCTCGATCGCTTCCCCGACATCGACGTGGACACGCTGCAGCCGCCGGAACACGTCGCGGCGGCCGTGCGTTTCGTGCTGACGCAGCCGCCGGGCACCGTCGTGCCGGAACTGATGGTGCTGCCGATGAAGGAGACGTCATGGCCGTGAGTCGCGCGCGACGGCTGCCCGGCGCGGTGCTGCTCGACAAGGACGGCACGCTGCTGGAGGACCTTCCGTACAACGTCGACCCCGCGCGGATGCAGCTTGCGCCGGGCGCCGCGCGCGCATTGCGCACGCTCGGCGCGACCGGCATGCCGATCGCGGTCGTGTCGAACCAGCCGGGCGTCGCGCTCGGCTACTTTGCCGAATCGAAGCTTGGCGCGGTCCGTCAGCGTCTCGCCGAATTGTTCGAAGCGAACGGCGCGGTGCTGGCGGACTTTTTTTATTGCCCGCATCACCCGGCGGGCAGCGTGCCGCGCTACACCTGCGACTGCATCTGCCGCAAGCCGCGCCCGGGGATGGTGCGCCGCGCGATCGCCACGCTCGGCGCGGTCGCCGAGTGGAGCTGGATGATCGGCGACATTCTCGACGACGTCGAGGCCGGCCGCGCCGCGCGCTGCGGCACGATACTCGTCGACCGCGGCAACGAGACGCAATGGCGGCTCGATGCCGCGCGCACGCCGCACCATGTGGTCGACCGGCTCGACCTCGCCGCCGACCTCGTCGCGCGCGAGGCCGTGCGCCGCCACGGCTCGTGGGTGCGGCGATGAGCGCCGCCTGGGATCGCGCGCGACGCATTCTGTGCGTGCGCCTGGACAGCCTCGGCGACGTGCTGATGACGACCCCCGCGCTGCGCGCGCTAAAGGAGAGCGGGCGCGGCCGCCGGCTTACGCTGCTGACGTCGCGCACCGGCGCCGCGCTGGCTAAACACCTGCCGATGGTAGACGACGTGTGGACGTACGACGCGCCGTGGGTCAAGCATCCGGACGTGCGCGGCGATCCGGTCGTCGATCTCGACATGATCGACCGGCTGCTGGCCGGCCGCTTCGATGCGGCCGTGATCTTCACCGTGTACAGCCAGAGCCCGTTGCCGGCCGCGATGATGTGCTGGCTCGCGGGCATCCCGCTGCGGCTCGCGCATTGCCGCGAGAACCCCTACGAACTGCTGACCGATCGCGTGCCCGAGACCGAGCCGGATTCGCGCGTGCGCCACGAAGTCGCGCGCCAGCTTGCGCTGGTCCGCGCGATCGGCGCGAAGACGTGCGACTGGCGCATGGCGTTCGAGCCGGGCGATGCGGCGCGACGCGCGCTGCACTCGCGCTTGCGCGCGGCGCTGCTGCGCATCGGCGGCCCGCGCCGGCCGGCGCCGGCGCACACGCGCTGGCTGGTCGTGCATCCGGGCGCGAGCGCGGCGTCGCGGCGCTGGCCGGCCGAGCGCTTCGGCGACGTGGCCGCGCGGCTCGCGCCGCTGTTCGACGGCATCGCGGTGACGGGCGGCGCCGACGAGCGCGCGCTCGTCGATGCCGTGTGCGAACGCGCGGGGCCGCGCGCCGTGCCGCTCGCCGGCGTGCTGCCGCTCGGCGAGCTCGGCGCGCTGATCGAGACGGCCGACCTGCTGCTGACGAACAACAGCGGCCCCGTGCATCTCGCGGCCGCGCTCGGCACGCCGGTCGTCGATCTGTACGCGCTGACCAATCCGCAGCACACGCCGTGGCGTGTGCCGCACCGCGCGTTGAACGTCGACGTACCGTGCCGCAACTGCTACCGCAGCGTCTGCAACCAGCCCGGCCATCCGTGCCTGCTCGGCGTGAGCGTCGACGATGTCGTCGAGGCGACGCACGGCTTGTTGCGCCGCAGCGCGCGCCATGCGCAACACGCGGCCGCGCGCGCCACCTTGCACGCTGCCGAGCCGGTCGCGGCGAACGCGTCGAGCGGGTCGAACGTGATTCCGTTCGCGCAAGTCATCACGAGGACCTGACGCATGCCTGCTCCGACCTATACGCTCGGCATCAATGCCGCCTTTCACGACAGCGCCGCATGCCTCGTGCGCGACGGCGCGGTGATCGCGGCGGCCGAGGACGAACGCTTCACGCACGTGAAGCACGCGAAGCGGCCGGTGCCGTTCTCGACTTGGGAGCTGCCGTTTCACGCGATCGACTATTGTCTGGCGGAAGCGGGCATCGCGCTCGCGGACGTCGACCATGTCGCGTATTCGTACGATCCGTGGCTCGAACTGGACCGTCACGGCGACGCGCCCGAGCTGACGCTGCCGCTCGCACCGTCCGCGCATGCGCGGCGTGCCGACGGCCCATCGCCGTGGCATCCGTTGTTCCTGTCGTCGATCGTGAACGCGCCGCGCCAGCTTGCGGGCGGCGCGCCGCACCACCTGCAGCGGCGCTTTCGCGGCGTCGCGCACGACGGGCCGTTTCGCTGGCATTTCATCGAGCACCATCTCGCGCACGAGGCGAGCGCGTTTCTCGCGGCGCCGTACGAGCACTGCGCGGTGATGACGATGGACGGGCGCGGCGAACGCGCGACGACGAGCTACGGCGTGTTCGACGGCCAGTCGTACCGGCGGCTCGGCCAGGTCAACCTGCCGCATTCGCTCGGCCTGCTGTACGAGCGCGTGACGCGCTACCTCGGCTTCCTGCATTCGTCGGACGAGTACAAGGTAATGGCGCTCGCGTCGTACGGCAAGCCGGTGTTCGCGGACGCGATGCGCAAGCTGGTGAGCTACAACGGCGACGGGCGCTACGAGGTTGCCGACGGCGATCTCGTCGCGCTGTTCGGCGCGCCGCGCGAGCGCGGCGGACCGATCGAGCCGCATCACTGCGACATCGCGCATGCGCTGCAGCTGGTGCTCGAGGAAACGACGCTGCAGGCGGTCGACTGGCTCGCGTCCGAGAGCGGCGAGCAGCAGCTCGCGATGGCGGGCGGCGTCGCGCTGAACTGCGTGATGAACGCGAAGATCCGCGATCGCGGCCCGTTCGACGACGTGTGGGTGCAACCGGCGGCAGGCGACGCGGGCACCGCGCTCGGCGCCGCGCTGTGGACCGATTTCCGGATGCGCGGGATGCGCGGCGACTGGCGGATGGATCACGCGTATCTCGGGCCGTCGTACGGCGACGAAGCGATCGAGGCGTTCCTGAAGGAAGCGCGGCTGCCGTACCGGCGGCTCGCGGACGTCGCCAGCCAGACGGCCGCGCTGCTCGCGGCAAACCGCGTGATCGGCTGGTTCCAGGGCCGCATGGAGTTCGGGCCGCGCGCGCTCGGTGCGCGCTCGATCCTCGCGTCGCCGATCGATCCGGACATGCAGCGCAAGCTGAACCGGATCAAGGATCGCGAGGACTTCCGGCCGGTTGCGCCGGTCGTGCTCGAAAGCCACGCACACCACTGGTTCAACGGCGGGCGGCGCACGCCGCTGCGCGCGCCGTTCATGCTGTTCGTGTACGACATCGCGCCCGGCGCCGAGGCGACGATTCCGGCGGTGCGCCACATCGACGGCACCGCGCGCGTGCAGACCGTCGACGCACACCAGCATCCGCTGCTGCATGCGCTGCTGTCCGAGTTCGACGCGCTGACCGGCGTGCCGGTGCTCGTCAACACGTCGTTCAACACGCGCGGCGAACCGATCGTCTGCACGCCGCGCGACGCGCTCGAGTGCTTCTGGACTTCGCCGCTCGACGCGCTCGTGATCGGTTCGTTCCTGCTGGAGAAGCCGAGATGAACATGCGCGACACGCAACTGCCGCCGGTCGTGTCGGTCGTCGTGCCGACGTACCGGCGGCCCCGCCTGCTCGAACGCTGCCTCGACGCGCTGTGCGCGCAGGTGTTCGATCCGACCACCTACGAGATTGTCGTCGTCGACGACGACCCGGCCGGCAGCGCATGGGAAACCGTCGACGCGTGTCGTGCGCGGATGACCGACGTGCCGGTGATCCGCTACATGACCGCGCGCGATACGCAGGGGCCGGCGGGCGCGCGCAACGTCGGCTGGCGCAGCGCGCGCGGCGCGCTGATCGCGTTCACCGACGACGACACGATTCCCGATCCGACCTGGCTGCGCCACGGCGCGGCCGCGCTGCTGGCCGAACCGTCGGCGGCGGCCGCGGCGGGGCGCATCGACGTGCCGCTGCGAGCGCGCCCGACCGACCACGAGCGCGACGCGGCCGGCCTCGCGCATGCGGAATTCGCGACCGCGAACTGCTTCGTGCGGCGCGCGGCGCTGGAGCGCGTCGGCGGATTCGACGAGCGCTTCACGCGCGCATGGCGCGAGGACGCCGACCTGATGTTCGCGCTGCGCGAGCATGCGGGGCCGATCGTCGGCGTCGATGCCGCGCGGATCGTGCATCCAGTGCGTCCCGCGCGCTGGGGCGCGAGCATCGGCCAGCAGTCGAAGGTGTATTTCGACGCGCTGCTGTACAAGAAGCATCGCGCGACCTACCGGCGTCATATCCGCGCGATGCCGCCGTGGAATTACTACGCGGCCGTGTTGTTCGCGCTCGGCGCGCTCGGCTGTTTCGCGGCCGGATGGCGCGTGCCGGGCATCGCGTGCGCGGCGGCCTGGGCCGTGATCACGGCCGCATTCTGCGCGAAGCGGCTGCGCGGCACGCGGCTCACGCCGTCGCATGTCGCCGAGATGATCGTCACGTCGATCGCGATTCCGCCCGTGTCGCTGTACTGGCGCGTGCGCGGTGCGCTCCACTTCCGGGTGTTCTTCCTATGATGCTCGAATCCGTTTCGTCGTCCGGTCCGATGCGCATCGCGGTGTTCCGCGCGCTGCAGCTCGGCGACATGCTGTGCGCGGTGCCGGCGCTGCGCGCGCTGCGGCGCGGCGAGCCGGATGCGCGCATCACGCTGATCGGCTTGCCGTGGGCGCGCGAGTTCGCATCGCGCTTCTCGGACTACATCGACAACTTCATCGCGTTTCCCGGCGCGCCCGGCCTCGGCGAGCAGCCGGACGCCGAGCCGGCCGCGCGCGAGGCGTTCGTCGCGGAATGCCGCGCGCGCGACTTCGATCTCGCGATCCAGCTGCACGGCAGCGGCGTGCAGACCAACGCGATCGTCGCGTCGCTCGGTGCGACGCGCACCGCCGGTTTCGTGCCGCCCGACGGCGGCACGACCGCGCTCGACTGTGAGCTCGTGTGGCGCGACGGCGAGCCCGAGGTCACGCGCTACCTGGCGCTGACCCGCAAGCTCGGCTATCCGGACTGGGGCGACTACCTGGAATTTCCGCTGGGCGGCCTCGACTATGCGCTGTGGCACGTGCTGTGCGACGAGCATGCGCTCGATCCGGGCCGCTACGTGATCGTTCATCCGGGCGCGCGGATGGCGTCGCGGCGCTGGCCGGTCGAGCGTTTCGCGAGCGCGGCACGCCAGCTCGCGGACGACGGCTGGCAGATCGTGTTGACCGGCACGCGCGCGGAACTCGCGCTGGCCGGCACGTTCGTCGAACATCTCGCGCGGCCGTGCGTGAACCTGTGCGGGCGCACGCCGCTCGGCGCGCTGGCCGCGCTGATTGGCCGCGCGCGGCTCGTGCTGTGCAACGACACGGGCGTGTCGCATGTCGCGGCGGCGTTCGGCACGCCGAGCATCGTCGTCGCATGCGGCAGCGACACGGCCCGCTGGGCGCCGCTCGACGCCGAACGCCATCGCGTGCTCGCGCACTATCCGGCCTGCCGGCCGTGCGCGTTCGACACCTGCCCGTACGGGCACGAGTGCGCGACGGCGATCGGCGTCGACGACGTGATGGAGCGGGCGGGCAAGCTGCTCGCGGAGGAGAGACGTCATGTCACGTAAGCGCTTGCGCGTGCTCACCTGGCACGTGCATGGCAACTATCTGTATTACCTGTCGCAGGTGCCGCACGATTTCTACATCGTGACGAAGCCGCAGCATCCGCCCGGTTACGCGGGTCGGGTCGGGCACCTGCCGTGGGGCGACAACGTGTACGAGGTGCCCGTCGAGTGCGTGCGCGACACCGAGTTCGACTGCGTGCTGTACCAGCATCACAATCACTACGCGCACGACCGGTTGCGGCTCCTGAGCGACGCGCAGCGTGCGCTGCCGGCGCTGTTCGTCGAACACGATCCGCCGCGCGAGCACCCGACCGACACGCTGCACCCCGTGCAGGACCCGAACGTGTTGCTGGTGCACGTGACGCCGTTCAACGCGCTGATGTGGGACAGCGGCGTCACGCCGACGCGCGTGATCGAGCACGGCGTGCTGCTGCCCGACGGTGTCGAGTATCGCGGCACGCTGCCCAAGGGCGTGACGGTCGTGAACCACCTCGCGCGACGCGGGCGGCGTCTCGGCGCCGACCTGTTCGAGACCGTGCGTCACAGCGTGCCGCTCGATCTGGTCGGGATGGGCTCGGCCGAGCTCGGCGGCATCGGCGAGGTGCCGAATCCGGCGCTGCCGCAGTTCCTGTCGCACTACCGCTTCTTCTTCAATCCGATCCGCTACACGAGCCTCGGGCTCGCGGTGATCGAGGCGATGATGATCGGGCTGCCGATCGTTGCGCTCGCAACGACGGAGATGGCGCAGCTCGTGAGGAGCGGCTGCAACGGGGTCGCCGATACGCGGCCTGCCGTGTTGATCGACGCGATGCGCATGCTGCTCCGCGATCCGGATCTCGCGCGCGAGTGGGGCGCGGCGGCGAAGCGCGACGCGTGCGAGCGGTTCGGGATCGAGCGGTTCGTGCGCGAGTGGGACAGCGCGTTGTGCGACGTCGCGGCGTAGACCGGGCGGCTGCCGTCGCGGCCCGGTTACGGGTTCGTTGCGCCCGGCGGCATACCAGCGCTCGGGCTGACGGCCGCACCGTCGGCACCGGCGGTGCCGCTGGCGCCGCTTGCGCTGCCCGCGGCGGGCGTCGGCGCAGCCGCGCCGCTCGCCGCGTTGCGCTCGTGTTCGGGCAACAGCGCGAGCCGGTTGTACAGCGTCTTCAGGCTGATGCCGAGCGCCTTCGCGGTGCGCGGCTTGTCGCCGTTGAAATGGCGCAGCGACGCGACGATGAAGCGCTGCTGCGTATGCGCGAGCGTCGTGCCGATATGGAGCGTCATCGCGTTGTGACGTACCTCCTCGCGCGGCGGCTGGCGGCGCGGCAGTTGCAGTTCGATCTGCTCGTCGGCGAGAATGAACGCGCGCTCCAGCGCGTTGCGCAGCTCGCGCACGTTGCCGGGCCACGTATAGGCGCGCAGCGCCTTCATCGCCTGCAGCGACAGACGCTTGCGCGTGCGATGCCGCGCATTCAGCCGCTCGACGATCTGCAGCGCGATGTCGCCGACGTCGTCCTCGCGCTGCCGCAGCGCGGGCACGTGCAGCGCGATCGTCGCGATCCGGTAGAACAGATCCTCGCGCAGCCGGCCGCTGCGCACGGCCTCGACCGGATCGTGATGGGTGGCCGCGACGATCCGTACGTCGAGCGGAATCGCTTCGTGACCGCCGACGCGCACGATCGTGTTCGTCTCCAGCGTGCGCAGCAGTTTCACCTGCAATTCCGCCGGCATTTCCGCGATTTCGTCGAGAAACAGCGTGCCGCCGCGCGCGGCTTCGAACATGCCCACATGTTGCGCGATCGCGCCGGTGAAGCTGCCTTTTTCATGTCCGAACAAATGGGATTCCGCGATGTCCTTCGGAATCGCCCCGCAGTTGACGGGCACGAACGGCCCGCGCCGGCGCGGGCTCATGTCGTGGATGAGCCGCGCGACGATGTCCTTGCCGGCGCCGCTCTCGCCGACCACCAGGACGCTGACGCGCGTCGCGGCGACACGCGCTACCTTCAGCAGCAGGTCTTGAATCGTTGGCGAGCGGCCGAACAGCCGCGCGCCGTCATCGTCGGATTTCGACATGAGTGTATCGAGTTGGAAGTATTGACCGAAACCGTCGAGGAGCAGGCGAAAAAATGACCGCCACGCATCATTTTTTCATGTGGAAAGCATACCTTTTATGCCCGATTCGCCGGATTGAATCTGGCAATGCGGTGGTCGACGACAGATAGATTTATTCGATGATCGGCGAAGGCACGACGCACTTCTTCTATACTTCTAGGCACGCGTTTGTCACTGCAGGACAGCTAATTTGCTCATTCGTGTGCGGTGCGGATGTGCCGCCGGGTTCCGGCGTCGTACCCCGCATCGCACGCCCGCCGCGGTTTCGGCCGACGCGTTGCGCCCGGGCCGCACCCACCAGGAGCTTCGATGCCTTATGTCCTGATCGTCGAAGACGACGCCGATACGCGAACGATGCTCGCGACCCTCGCGCAAGCGCAGCAGCTTGCATGCGACACGGCCGCGACGCTCGAAGAAGCGCGCACGCTCGTCTCGACGCACACTCCCGATCTCGTGTTGTGCGATCTCGTGCTGCCGGACGGCAACGGCATGGATCTGTTCGACGCGTTGCCGAAGCGCGCGCATTGCGAAATGGTGCTGACCACCGGTCACGCGAGCCTCGAAACCGCGATCGACGCATTGCGGCGCGGCGCGACCGACTATCTGGTGAAGCCGATCAACATGCAGCGGCTGAACAGCATCTTCGCGCGCGTGCCGCGCACCACCGCACTGCATGAGGAAATCGCCGAACTGCGCTCCGAACTGAAGCGTCTCGGCCGCTTCGGCCGGATGCTCGGCAGCTCGCCCGCGATGCAGGCCGTCTACGATGCGATCGGTCGCGTCGCGCGCACCGAGGCGTCGGTGCTGCTCACCGGCGAGTCGGGCACCGGCAAGGAACTCGCCGCGCAGACGGTGCACGACCTGAGCCTGCGCCGCCGCGGCCCGTTCCTCGCGGTGAACTGCGGCGCGATCGCCGCGAATCTCGTCGAGAGCGAGATGTTCGGCCACGACCGCGGCAGCTTCACCGGCGCCGAGCGGCAGCACAAGGGCTTCTTCGAACGCGCGGACGGCGGCACGCTGTTCCTCGACGAAATCACCGAGATGCCGGTCGAATCGCAGGTCAAGCTGCTGCGCGTGCTGGAAACCGGGCGGCTCACGCGGCTCGGCTCGACGCGCGAGATCGACGTCGACGTGCGCATCGTCGCGGCGACCAACCGCGATCCGGAAGCCGCGATGGCCGACGGCAAGCTGCGGCCCGACCTCTATCACCGGATCAACGTGTTCCCGATTCCGCTGCCGTCGCTGAGCGAGCGCGGCGACGACATCCCGATGCTCGCCGACGCGTTCCTGCAGCACTACAACGAGGAAAGCGGCCGCAATCTGCGCTTTGCGCCCGCCGCGCGCGAAGCGCTGAAGTCCTACGCATGGCCCGGCAACGTGCGCGAGCTGCGCAACTTCGTGCAGCGCGCGAGCATCTTCGCCGACGCGGACGTGATCGACACGCTGCCGCCGCCGATCATGGACGAACTGTCGAACATGGTCGACGCGCACGAGGATCGCGTGACGGTGCCGTTCGGCACGCCGCTCGAGGAAGTCGACCGCAAGCTGATTCTCGGCACGATCGCGAAATGCGGCGGCGTGAAGGCGCAGGCGGCCGAAGTGCTGGACGTGAGCCTGAAGACGATCTACAACCGGCTCGCGCAACTGGAAGACGAAGCGGAAAAACCGGACTCCTGATGTCATGCCGGGCGCGCTCATGCGCGCCCGCCCGCGCGGCGACGCGCGTCGTCGTCGAGCCGGCGGCGCATGCGTTCGACGTGCGGCGGCAGCGCGCACCGTTCGCGCAGGATCCACGGCAGGCCCGCGAAGGCGGGCACGATGCCGCGTTCGCGCCACAGGCGCGGCAGCATGCGGACGGTATGCGCGAGCGCGGCGCGGGCCGGCCATCTGAGCCACGCGGTCCACACCGCGTTGCGGGCGGACACGCTCGCGCGCGTCTGCACGTCGCGTTGCTTCGAAGGGTAATGATGAACCGTCAGACGCGGTGCATAGACGAGCCACGCGCCCGCGCGATACAGGTCGAGCGCGAGCAGCGCTTCCTCGCCGCCGAGGAAGTAGCGCGGATGATAGCCGCCCGCGGCCACGAACGCGTCGCGCCGGAATGCGCTCGCACCGGCCAAGAGCCCGAGGATCGGGCGGCCCGGCAGCGCGACGGGCGCATCCAGCGGGCTGTCGGCCATCAGCCGGCAGGTCGGGTCTTCGCGCCGGTCGGGGCCGACCAGCACGCGCGCAGTGACGGCAGCGACATGCGGGTAAGCATCGAGCAGGTTCGCGGCTTCGGCGAGCGAGCCGGGCGCCCACCACGTGTCGTCGTCGCAGAACGCGACGTGGCGCGTGCGGGCGACGGCCGCGCCGAGATTGCGGCCGGCGGCCCCGAGATTGGCCGGCGCATGCACCAGCGTCGCATGAGGAAAGCGGCTGTGCATGAGCGCCGCGGTCGCGTCGTCCGAGCCGTTGTCGACGACGACGATCGCCGGCCGGTCGGGCAGCGCGGAGAGCCGCGCCAGCGTGCGCGCGAGCTCCAGCGAGCGCCGGCAGGTCAGCACCACCGCGGTCACGCGTGGTTCGCGCGGCGGCAGCACGACACGCGCGGGCGTCACGCGGACGTGCCGTCGCATTCGAGCCGCCAGTATGTTTCGGGTTCACGGAGATCGGCACGCATATGAGGCTCCAACAGCGCAATCTGGCTCGCATACGCGTCGACGGCGGCGGCCTTCGCAGCCGCCGTGTCCATGCCGTTGCCGGCCGGCGCGCCGACCGGGCGGCCGATCCAGCCGTGCTCGCGCCAGCCGGTCACGCGCCGGGCCATCAACCCGTCGATCCGCCGGTACGGCACATCCTCGTAGAAGCGCCACACGCGCGCTGCGTCGCCGGCCCGGCCGTGATCGCGCAGCAGTGCCAGCACGGCCCGCTGCACCTGCAGGTGATCGCGATGGAACAGGCCGGCCGGCGCCAGCACGCCGAAGCCCGGATGCGCGTCGATCACGTCGGCCACGCGCGCGGCGATTGCCGCCGACGCGGCCGGCGTGCCGTACTGGTCGTCGAGGAAGTCGAGCCAGACGGGCCGCGCATCGAGCAGCGCGAGCGCATGACGGTCCTCGTCGCGGCGCGTGCGCATCGCGTCGTCGGCCGTGCGGAATCCCGCGCGACGGTCCCACGGCGGCGCGGCCGTACCGTGTTCCGGAATGCCCGCGAACACCGTGACGACGACCGAGCCCGGTGCCTGCGCGAGCAGCTGCCCGCAACTGAATACGGCGTCGTCGAGGTGCGGCGAGACGACGAGCCAGCGTGTCGGAGCGGTCATGGTGTGAAGGTCTCCCAGGTCAGCACAGGCGGCCGAGCAGGTGACGTGCCCGTCCGGCTGCGCGGGGGCGGCTGCCGCCGGTGGGTCGGCAGGAGCGTGTCCGATGTTTGAATTTGCACGGCCGCAGGTCGGAAATTACGCAACCGCCGTGATGTTCGTCGCGATCGCCACCGTGCTGCAGGCGCTGGCGATCCGCTTCGGCGGCGTGAACCTGTCGCTGATCCTGTACTACCCGATGCTGGCCGGCGCGGCCTGGGTGACGTCGTTCCTGTTCGGGATCGTGTCGACCGTGGTCAGCGGGCTGCTGATCTGGACGCTGTTCCTGTCCGATCCGGCCGCGTACACCGGGCCGTTGTCGGCCCGGCTCGTGCAGCTCTTCGTCTTCCTGCTGGTCGGCATGCTGGTCTGCGCGGGCGCGGCGATGCTGCACCACGCGCGGCTCACGAACGACGTCGCGCGCCGGCGTGACACGGCCGCGCGGCGGCAGCTCGAAGCCGTGCTGCAGTCGCTGCCGCACGGTGTGATCGCGACCGACGGGAAAGGCCGGGTGACTTACCTGAATGCGGTGGCGGCCGAGCTGGCAGGCTGCGGCGTGGACGAGGCGACGGGCCGGCCCGTGCGCGACGTGCTGCGCCTGTTCGATCACGACGGCCGGCGCGTGCAGGCGACGCCGCTCGAGCGGGCGCTCGGCGGCGCGCATGCGTTGTCCGACCGGCACTGGCTGCAGGGCGCCGCCGGCAGCACGCCGGTGCCGATCGCCGAGGCGGCGGCGCCGATCGCCGATGCGGACGGCAACATCGGCGGCGCGGTGCTGCTGTTCTGCGATGCCGGCGTGGCGCGCGCGCGCGCCGACAAGTCGCGGCTGCAGCTCGCGGTCGTCGAGGCATCGCCGGACGCGATCGTCGGGGTCGACGGCGAGGGCCGCATCGTCAGCTGGAACCCGGCCGCGCAGCGGATCTTCGGGTACGACGAGTCCGAGGCCTACGGGCGCCCGTTCGAATCGCTCGTCGCGATGCGCTGGCTGCAGCGCAATCCGTTGGCCGAAACGTTCGACGCGATGCGCGAACCGGTCGGCCCGCTCGAACTGCTGTGCGTGCGCGGCGACGGCCGGCGCTTTCGCGCAACGGTGTCCGCATGCCCGGTGCGCGGCGACCTGCGCGCCAGCGTCGCGCTGTCGCTGACGCTGCGCGAGACCGGCGCGCAGCGCCGCCGCGACCTGCGCGCGCACCGCTCGCTGCAGGGCGCGCGCGACGCGCGCGACCAGGCCGATACGTCGAACCGCCTGAAGGACGAATTGCTCGCGACCGTGTCGCACGAACTGCGCACGCCGCTGAACGTGATCTACGGCTGGGTCGAGGTGCTGCGCAATTCGCGCGAAGACGGATTGCAGCAGCAGGCGATCGACGCGATCGATCGCAGCGCGCGTTCGCTCACGCGCATGGTCGGCGACATCCTCGACGCCTCGTCGCTCGCGACCGGCAAGCTGCGGATCGATTCGATGCCGGTGGACGTGGTGCGGCTGTTCGCCGATGCGACGGGCACGTTCCAGACGGCCGCGTCGTCGGCCGGCATCGCGCTCGAATTCGACTGCGCGACGTCCGCATGCGTGGTGTCGGGCGACGCGGAGCGCTTGCGGCAGATGCTGTCGAACCTCGTATCGAACGCGCTGAAATTCACGCCGGCCGGCGGCGCGGTGACGGTCACGCTGTCGCGCGACGCCGGGCACGCGATGCTGACCGTCGCCGATACCGGGCAAGGCATCGCGCCGGATTTCATCCCGTACGTGTTCGACATGTTCCGCCGCGCGGAAGAGTCGCCTGCCTCGTCGCGGCGCGGGCTCGGGCTCGGCCTGTCGATCGTGCGGCATATCGCCGAGCTGCACGGCGGCACGGTCAGCGTCGCAAGCCCGGGCCGCAATCGCGGCGCCACGTTCACCGTGACGTTGCCGGCCGGCTGGCAGCCGGCGGGGGCGATGGCGTGGAGTGTCACGCCGGACGACGTCGCGCGCGGTACGCCGATGCTCGAGTCGCAGCGCATCCTGATCGTCGACGACGACCCGACCACGCGTGCGAGCCTGACCGCCGCGCTGGCGACGCTCGGTGCGGTCGTCGCGGTCGCATCGTCGGGCCATGACGCGCTCGCCATCGTCGCGGACGTGAAGCCGACCGTCGTGCTGTCCGATCTGGCGATGTCCGACGGCGACGGCTTCTGGCTGCTCGATGCATTGCGCCGCGGCGGCGCGAACGGCGGCAGCCCGCCCAACCTGCGCGTGCTCGCGGTCACCGCGCACGCGGGCCTCGGCGACGAACGCCGCGCGCTCGAAGCGGGCTTCGACGGTTATCTGTGCAAGCCGGTCGACGTGCGCGAGCTCGCCCGCCGGATCGCGCGCGTGACGACGCGCGACGGGTGATACGCGGCGGATACGCGACGACCGTCGCCCCGGGCACGCGACGACGCGTCGTCGTGTCACGTCGTGCCGTTCACGTCGCCGCCCCCGGCCGGTTCCGTGTGCTGATCTGCGCGAGCATGTGCGACGCGATCCGCGTGCTGCGCACGAGATCGCCCGGCGTGTGATTCGCGACCTGCCGATGGATGAAATACCGCGCGGTATGCGCGAGCCCGCTCGCGAGCGGCGTCGTCGCGCGCCAGCCGAGGCGCCGGTGCGCGGCGTCGAGATCGGGCCGGCGCTGACGCGGATCGTCGGACGGCAACGGACGGAACTCGATCGCGACCGTCGCGCCGACGATCCTCACGACCTCGCGCGCCACGTCGATCATCGCGATCTCGTCGTCGCTGCCGAGGTTCACCGGCTCGCAGGCGTCGCCGGGTTCGTCCATCAGCCGGATCAGCGCATCGACCATGTCGTCGACATAGCAGAACGAGCGCGTCTGCCTGCCGTCGCCGTAGACGGTCAACGCTTCGCCGGCCAGCGCCTGCGTGATGAAGTTCGACACGACGCGCCCGTCGGCCGGATGCATGCGCGGCCCGTACGTGTTGAAGATCCGCGCGATCCGCACGTCGACGCCGTACTGGCGGTGATAGTCCATGAACAGCGTTTCCGCGCAGCGCTTGCCTTCGTCGTAGCACGCGCGGATGCCGATCGGGTTCACGCGGCCGCAGTAGCGCTCGTCCTGCGGATGCACGTCGGGGTCGCCGTACACTTCGCTCGTCGATGCCTGCAGGATGCGCGCCTTCACGCGCTTCGCGAGGCCGAGCAGGTTGATCGCGCCATGCACGCTGGTCTTGGTCGTCTGCACCGGGTCGCGCTGATAGTGCACGGGGGACGCCGGGCATGCGAGGTTGTAGATTTCATCGACCTCGACGTACAGCGGAAACGTCACGTCGTGCCGCATCAGCTCGAAGTTCGGCGCATCGCGCAGGTGCGCGATGTTGTCCTTTGCGCCCGTGTAGAAATTGTCGACGCACAGCACGTCGTGCCCGGCCGTCACGAGGCGTTCGCACAGATGCGAACCGAGAAACCCGGCGCCGCCGGTGACGAGTACCCGTTTGCGATCGTAGCCCTTCATCATGCATTCTCCTTGCGGTGGGCGAGTACGCCCGGCGTGGTCGCGACGGGCGTGCGGCGGCTGCCGGCCGCCGTGCCGGCACGTTGCGGATGCGCGACGTCGCGGTAGATGTCGACGAGGCGGTCGGTCACGCCGCGCCACGTATAGAAGCGGTGGGCGCGCAGATAACCGGCCCGACCGAGTGCATCGCACAGCGCCGGTTGCGCGCGCAGCTGCACGAGCCGCCCGGCGAGCGCGGCCGGATCGCGCGGCGGCACCAGGTAGCCGGTGACGCCGTCGTCGACCGTCGTGCGGATGCCGCCGACGTCGCTGCCGATCACCGGCGCGGCACATGCCATCGCCTCGACCGGCGTGATGCCGAACGGCTCGTACCACGGCGTCGTCACGAAGACGTCCGCCGCGCTGTAGTACAGGTGCAGCGCGTCGCGCTCGCGCCGGCCCACGAACGTCACGCGTTCCGCGATGCCGGCGTCGTGCGCGAGCGCGGCGAGGCGTGCGAGTTCCGGATCGCGCGCCGGGTCGGGCGTCGCGTGGCTGCCGCCGACGATGTAGAGCCGCGTCGGCCGGTTCGGGTCGCGTGGCATCCGCGCGAGCGCGTCGATCACGGTGTCGATGCCCTTGCGCGGCACGAGCCGCCCGAGCTGCAGCACGACGAATGCATCGTGGGGCCAGCCGAGCCGCGCACGTGCATCGACGCGCGGCACCGGCCGGAATTCACCCGCATCGAACCCGCAGGGCACGATCTCGATGCGCGCGGCATCGGCGCGATAGTGCGTGGTCAGGTCGAGCGCATCCTGCGGGCACTCGGCGATCAGCCGGTCCGAGCGGCGCGCGAGCGTGTCCTCGATCGCGAAGCGTTCGTCGGGGAAGCCGTCGGCCGCGCCCTGGTGCAGCCGGCGCACGCGGCCGAGCGCATGGAACGTCATGACGAGCGGGATCCCGAGACGCTGCTTCACGCGCAGCGCGGCCTCGCCCGACATGAAGAAGTTCGCGTGCATCACGTCGACCGGGTCGGGCTCGCGCCGCATGCGCGCGGTCATGTAGTCCGCGAACGCACCCATGTACGGCAGCAGCCGTTCCTTCGGCACGGCGGCGGGCGGCCCGGCCGGTACGTGGATCACGCGCATGCGCGGGCCGATCTGCACGACTTCCGGCAGGTGCGGATCGTCGCAGCGGGTGTAGACGTCGACGTCGAGGTCGCGCTCGGCCAACTGCTTCGCGACGTTCGCGACGTAGATGTTCTGGCCGCCCGCGTCCACGCCGCCGATCACCCCCAGCGGTGACGCATGTTCACTGATCAACGCGATTCTTTGCATGGTATTGCTCCCGAGGTCGGGGCCGCGCCGGCGAGCCCCGTTGCGTCCCTCTGCGGCAATCGCCATGCCCGTCACTTTGCGGGCGGCACGCCCGGCCCAGGTGCCGAAAAAATTACAACGGGTTGGATGAAAGGGCGTCCGATCGGCGGGCCGCGCGGGGATGCGGCCGGTTGCGCGCGGCACGCGATTTGCGACACCCGGACGTCCGCCGGCCACGCCGGCCTCACGATAGGAGGTCACGATGAAGGTATTCCCGCTGCAAGCCCGCGCACCGCGATTCCGCCGTCATCCCGCCAGCCGTCTCGGCATGGCGGTCGCGATCGCCGCGGCCACCGCCTGTATCGCCGTCGCGCCGAACGTGTTCGCCGCCGGAGACGACGGCTCGGCATCGTCATCCATGTCGTCATCGTCATCGTCGTCGATGACGCATTCGAGCACCGGCACGAAGATCCGCGACGCGACCATCACGACCAAGGCGAAGGCCGAGCTGGTCGGCACGAGCGGCCTGTCGGCCGGCGACATTCACGTGAAGACGCGTCACGGCGTCGTGATGCTGACCGGCAGCGTGCCGGACGAGCAGCAGCGCACGCAGGCCGTCGGTGTCGTCAGGCAGATCGACGGCGTGCAGGACGTGCGCGACCAGCTGACCATCCGCCCGAAATAACCGGCCCCGCAGAAGGAGTCCAGTGATGAACTGCATGCTCAAACCGGTCGGCGAGCAGACGATCGTGATCACGGGCGCCACCAGCGGCATCGGCCTCGTCACCGCGCGCAAGGCGGCACGGCGCGGGGCGAAGCTGGTGCTGTTCGCGCGCAACGCGGACGCGCTGAACACGCTGTGCGACGAAATCCGCCAGCACGGCGGCCTCGCGGTGCCGGTCGCCGGCGACGTCGGCATTCTCGAGGACCTGCAGCGCGCGGCCGCGACGGCGGCCGATACCTATGGCGGCTTCGACACCTGGGTCAACAACGCGGGCGTGTCGATCTTCGGCACGGCGGCGGCGGTGCCGCTCGAGGATCAGCGCCGGCTGTTCGACACCAACTACTGGGGTGTCGTGCACGGCTCGCTCGTCGCGTCGGACCATTTCCGGCGCAAGAGCGATTTCCACGGCGGCGCGATCATCAACATGGGCAGCGAGGCGTCCGACGCGCCGGTGCCGCTGCAGAGCGCGTATGCGGCATCGAAGCACGCGGTGAAGGGTTTCACCGATTCGCTGCGCCTCGAGCTCGAGTCCGATCGCCTGCCGGTGTCCGTCACGCTGATCAAGCCGGCCGCGATCGACACGATGTTCGTGATGCACGCGAAGAACTACATGAACGTCGAGGCGCGGCTGCCGCCGCCGATCTACGACCCGGAGCTCGTCGCCGACGCGATCCTGTTCGCGGCGGCGCACCCGCGCCGCGCGCTGTTCGTCGGCGGTGCCGCGAAGCTCACGTCGGCCGGCGCGTATCACGCGCCGCGCCTGTTCGATCGCATCGCGGCCACGCTGTTCTCGCGCGGCCAGCGCACGGTGCGCCCCGCGCGGCCGCGCGACGACAACGCGCTGTACGAGTCCCGCCATGCGCTGCACGAGCGCGAAGGGATGGACGGGCCCGTGCTGCGCGCTTGCGCATACAACGCGGTGGTGCAGCGGCCGAAGGTCGCGGGCGCGGTCGCGCTGGGCGCGGCGGCGCTGATGGTTGCCGCGTTCGCGCGGTCGCGGCGCAGCCCGACGTAATGGCGTGCCTTTCCGTTTTTCATTCGAAGGAGGTTTCCATGTCATCCCGACAACATACGGGCCACGAATACAGCCACGCGCGTGCGCATGAAGGCGAGCGCGAGCAGCAGGATCACGACAAGGGCGGCCACCAGAGCGGGCACGGCAAGGCGCCGAGCCCGGTCGACGTGCAGAAGGCGCTGAAGGGGATGGACTATCCGGCGAGCAAGGCGGAGGTGGTCGAGTGCGCGGAGCGCTCGCACGCCGACCCGCGCGTACTCGACATGCTCAGGCAGATCCCCGATCGCGAATACGGCACGCCGGCATCGGTATCGAAGGAACTCGGGCGGCTGATGTGAGCGCCCCCGCGTCGCGTCGCGCCCGCGCTCGCGTGTGCGGCACCCTACGGCCACGAGGAGCACGACCATGGCGATGATCGTCGCAGGCCGCTTCACGACGTTCGATGAAGCGGAAGGTGGGGCGCGCCACCTTTACGAGCGCGCGTTCGGCCCGGACGACGTGTCGATCTTCTTCCTGAACCCGGGCGGCCAGCACGCGCGTTTTCCGATCGGCGGCGACGTGTATGCCGATACGGCCGCGAAGCCCGGCGGGCGCGGCGCGCTGGTCGGCGCGCTGCGCGGGCTGCTGATCGGCGCGATCGTCGGGCTGATCGTCTATGCGTTCGGCGTGCGCTACTGGTTCGTGCCGGCCGCCGGTGCGCTCGCCGGCGCCTATCTCGGTGCGTTCGGCGGCGCGCTCGGCCGGATGCGCGGCGAGCAGGCCGAAGGCAAGGGCGCGCTCGCGAAGACCGAAACCGGCGTGATCCTGGCCGCGCGCGTGACGTCGACGACCGCGGCCACCGCGGAAGACGTGCTGCGTGCGACCGGCGCGCAAGCGATCGAACGTGTCGAAGGCGACTGGCAGGACGGCGAATGGCGCGACTTCGATCCGGTGCGCCGGCCGGACGGCACGACGCAGGGCACGCCGCGCTGAGCATGCCGTTTCTGCACGCGCTTGCAACGCGGCGTGCGGCGTGCGGGCATCGCGCGTGCATCGGGCCGGGCCGCCGCGCGGCATGCCGCTTGCGACGTCTCGCCGACACCCGTTCAAGGAGGAACCCATGACGACGGCAAAGACCCTGCCACCCCAGGAACAGGCCCGGCAGCCGGGCACCGAGCGGGACATGCATCCGAAGCCGCGCGACGAGGCGGCCGACTACGTCGGCAGCGGCAGGCTCGCCGGCAAGGTCGCGCTCGTGACGGGCGGCGACAGCGGGATCGGCCGCGCGGTCGCGATCGGTTTCGCGAAGGAGGGCGCGGACGTCGCGATCGTCTACCTGAACGAGTCGGACGATGCCGCGCACACGAAGCGCCTGATCGAGCAGGCGGGCCGGCGCTGCGAGGCCATCGCTTGCGACGTCGGCGACCGCCGGCAGGCGCGCGACGCCGTCGCGCGCACGGTCGAGCGGTTGGGGCGCCTCGACGTGCTGGTCAACAACGCGGGCGAACAGCATCCGCAGCCGGGCATCGAGGACGTGACCGAGGAACAGCTCGAGCGCACGTTCCGCACGAACGTGTACGGCATGTTCTTCTGCACGCAGGCCGCGCTGCCGCACATGAAAGCGGGCGGGCGCATCGTCAACACCGCGTCGGTGACCGCGTATCACGGCAGCCCGAAGCTGCCCGACTACTCGGCGACCAAGGGCGCGATCGTCGCGTTCACGCGTTCGCTGTCGATCGAGCTGGCCGAGCGCGACATTCGCGTGAACGCCGTCGCGCCGGGGCCGATCTGGACGCCGCTGATCCCGTCGACCTTCACCGCCGAACAGGTCGCGACGTTCGGCTCGAACGTGCCGCTCAAGCGGCCGGGGCAGCCGGACGAGCTGATCGGCTGCTATGTGCTGCTCGCGTCGGACGGCGCGAGCTACATGACGGGACAGACCTTGCATCCGAACGGCGGCTCGATCGTCGGCGGGTGACGATGCCCGCCACACCAGGAGAAAGCGCATGAAACAACCCAACTGGACGATCGCGGCGCTCGCCGCGGGCGTACTCGCCATGGTGGGGCTCGCGCAGGCACAGGCGCCGAGCGAGCCGCCCGCGTCGAATTCGCATGTGCCGGGCGGCGTGATCAACCCGTCGTCGGGCGCCGCCGGCGCGGGCGATCCGGGCATCGCGAAGGCGCCGCAGCGCGGCGATGCGGAATTCGTCGACAAGGCCGCGCTGGCCGGCAAGGCCGAAGTGCAGGCGAGCCAGCTCGCGTTGAAGCAGGCGCAGTCGCCGGACGTGCGCGCGTTCGCGCAACGCATGGTGGCCGACCACGGCAAGGCGAACGCGAAGCTCGACGAGGTCGCCGCGCGCGCGGGCATGAAGCCGCAGGTCGAGCAGATCCACGACCCGGACGTCGAAGCGCTGCGCGGCAAGAGCGGACACGACTTCGACACGGCGTATGTGGCGGCGGCCGGCCCGGACGCGCACAAGAAGGCGGTCGCGCTGTTCGAGGACGAGGCGCGTGGCGGCCAGGACGCGCAGCTGCGGGCGTTCGCGACCGCGGCGCTGCCGACGCTCAGGCATCACCTGAGCATGGCGGAAGCACTCCAGCGCAAGGTGGGCGCGCAGTAACGCGTGCCCGGTTCAACCCCAGGGCCGCGCGGGCGGCCCGTTTTTTCGGAGAAGCAGTCATGGGCCAACGGCAATCGAAGCACGAAGGCATCCTGGCGTTGATGTGCCAGGCATACGAAACCGAGCTCGGCGGCGCGAAGATCTACGAGGCCGCGCTCAAGTGTGCGACCGACGAGGACCTGC
The DNA here is from genome assembly GCF_905339895.1 of Burkholderia sp. BCC1988. Taxonomy (NCBI): domain Bacteria; kingdom Pseudomonadati; phylum Pseudomonadota; class Betaproteobacteria; order Burkholderiales; family Burkholderiaceae; genus Burkholderia; species Burkholderia sp. BCC1988. The sequence goes on along the minus strand of NZ_CAJPHA010000004.1, from coordinate 251,809 downwards.
ACAAGGAATGGGAGAAGTACCACCGCGAAACGATGCATCACCAGGAAGTGCTGCGCAAGGTATTCGACACGCTCGGCCTCGATCCCGATACGCAGTCGCCGGGGCGCGCCGCCGTGGCGGCGACCGGCAAGTCGCTCGTCCAGGTGATCGAGCAGGCGAAGAAGCAGGCCGACCCGGCGGTCGCGCAGATCGTCGCGGCCGAGTGCGTGGTGCTCGCCGAGACGAAGGACCACCTGAACTGGGAGCTGATCGGCTATGCGGCCGAGCAGTTGCGCGATCGCGACGCGGCGAAGGCGCTGAAGGCCGCGCACGATGAGGTGGAGGCGGACGAGGACCATCACCTGTATCACACCCGCGGCTGGGCGCGCGAGATGTGGATCGACTCGATGGGCTTCAAGGCGGTGCTGCCGCCGCCGGAGGAAGTGAAGAAGGTCGAGTCGGCGGCCGATGCGGCGCGGGCCGAAAAGTCGCGCGGCAAGATGATGTGACGCTGCCGGTCGGGCAACCGGGCGACGCCGCTCGCGCGGCGTGCCCGGTTGTCACCCGACCCTCAGGGTCGTTCGCTTTCCGCGCCGTCCGTCACGCGTGAACGGTTGCAGGCGCAACCATGCCGTCCGGATCAGCTCAGCATGTTCGCGGCCATCACGACCACCGATGCCGCCATCAGCGCGACCGCCAGCCACCCGAACACCTTCGACGCGATGCCGCTGCCCGGCTGGCCGGCCGCATCGCGCCGCTGCGACAGCAGCATCACGAGCACCAGCATCGGCACCGCCGCGACGCCGTTGAGCACCGCGCTCCAGTACAACGCCTTGATCGGATCGACCGGGCTGAAGCAGATCGCGATGCCGACGACCACGCAGCCGGCCAGTACCGCATAGAACGCGGGTGCGCGCCGCACCGGTTCGTTCAGCCCTTCGCGGAACCGCCACGCCTCCGCGCAACCGTATGCGGCGCTGCCCGCGAACGCGGGGATCGCGAGCAGCCCGCAGCCGACGATGCCGAACGCGAACACGACGAATGCCGCCTCGCCGGCGATCGGGCGCAGCGCCTCGGCAGCCTGCGCGGTGGAGCCGATGTCGTGCTTGCCGTGCGAGAAGAACACCGCCGCGCCGATCACCATGATGCAGAACGACACCGCGTTGGTGACGATCATCCCGGTCCAGGTGTCGAACGTGATGCGCCGCCCGGTTTCACGGCGCGCGCCGGGCGTGCACGCGGTGTCGCCGTTGCGGCGCTCGGCCTGGGTTTCCTCGACTTCGAGCGCGGCCTGCCATACGAACAGGTACGGGCTCAGTGTCGTGCCGAGCACCGCGACCGCCGTGGTCGCATAGTCGTGCGTGAACGCGATGTGCGGCAGGACGATCGCGTGCAGCAGGCCGCGCCAGTCGATGTGCACGAAGCCGAGTTCGAGCACGTAGGCGAGCAGGCCGAACGTCATCCATTTGAGCCAGCGCGCGTAGCGTTCGTAGGACAGCAGCACCTGCAGCGCGAGCGACGCGATGCCGTAGACGGGCGCATACCAGTAGCTGCGGCCGCCGGCGACGAGCGCGGTCGCATCACCCATCGCGGCGAGGTCGGCGCCGACGTTCACGACGTTGACGATCACCACCATGACGATCAGGGCCTTGGCGAGGCGGACGGAGAACTGCTCGCGGATGCCGGCCACGAGGCCTTCGCGGTTGGCGCGCCCGATGAATGCCGCCGCGAGCTGCACGGCCACCATCATCGGCAGCGTGATCACGATCATCCACAGCATGTGGAAGCCGAACTGGCTGCCGGCCTGCGCATAGACGGCGACGTTGCTCGGATCGGCGTCGGACGCGCCCGCGAGCAGGCCGGGGCCGAGCCGACGGTACCAGGGCTTCGCGGCGGTGGTGGCGGCCGGGTCGGTTGCGGCGGCCGGGGTGTCGCGCGACGCGCCGCCGCGCAGGTTGCTCATTCGGCGTCTCCGGATGCCTCGTGCGCGCCGCCGTTGCCGCGCGCGAGGCGCGACGCGGTGCGCAGCGCGTCGACGAGCGTCCGGTACGCATGCTCGCGCGAATCGGCGCCGCGCGTGCGCAGCACGTAGGACGGGTGATAGGTCGCGACGACGAGACAGCCGTCCGGCGAGCGCACCGGCTTGCGCGTGCGCTCCACCGTCGCGTCGTTGTCCTGCAGCACCGCGCGCAGCGCCGTCGCGCCGAGCGCGACGATCACGCGCGGGCTCACCGCGTCGAGCTCGCGTTCGAGCCAGTAGCGGCAGGCGGCGACCTCGCGCTGCGCGGGCGTCTTGTGCAGCCGCCGCTTGCCGCGCGGTTCCCATTTGAAGTGCTTGACCGCATTGGTCAGGTAGACACTCGTGCGTGCGATGCCGGCCTCGTCGAGCGCGCGGTCGAGCATGCGGCCCGCCGCGCCGACGAACGGGATGCCCGCGCGGTCCTCCTGGTCGCCCGGCTGTTCGCCGACCAGCATGATGCGCGCGTCGGCGGGCCCGGCGCCGGGCACCGGCTGCGTCGCATGTTCCCACAATGCGCAGCGGCGGCAGGCGTCGAGCGTGGCCGGTGTGTCGGCGGCGGCCGGGACCGCCGCCGGTTTCGTGCTCGCGTCGCGCTTCATGCCAGTCCTCCGGTGCAGGCCGACGCCGAGCGCGCGAAGCGGCATGCTCGGGCGGGCGCGACAGGCCGATCGAAGGCGTTGCCGGGGCGGAACATCGGCAGTGTGTGCATCGGCGGCTCCCGTATCGACGATATCGACGAGATGCAGCAACCGGCATGCCGCGTGCGGTCGCGATGGACGCGTCGTGTGTCGGAGCCGCATCCGGTGATGGCGGGGGACAGGGGGTCCAAGCAGCCCCCGGCGATGCTCCAGCCGCCTTGCACGGTACGACTTGCAAAACGGCATCGAGCGGCCCGGAGCGGCCTAGAGCGCCGTCGTGCGGTGCTCAGCCCCCTGCCGTGCGCGCCGCGGCGGCGCGTCCCGCCGCGAACGCCGCCACGCCGGCGCAAACGAGCAGCGCCGCACTCATCGCGAAGGTCGCGCGATAGCCGTGCAGGTCGTACAGCAGGCCGCCTGTCGTCGCGCCGAGTGCGATCGCGAGCTGCACGACCGCGACCATCAGGCCGCCGCCGGCTTCCGCGTCATGCGACAGCGTGCGCGCGAGCCAAGTCCACCAGCCGACGGGCGCGGCCGTGCCGGTCAGTCCCCACAGGGCAAGCAGGCCCGCGGTGGCGGCGGTCGACGCGCCGCACCACACGAGCGCGACGGCGATCGCGGCCATCAGCAGCGGGGTGACGCCGAGCGTGCGGTACAGCCCGTTCTTCAGGCACGCACCGATCAGGATCGTCCCCGCGACCCCGGCCACGCCGATCGCGAGCAGCATCAGCGACAGCGTGGCATTGCCGACGTGCGTCACCGTTTCGAGGAACGGCCGCAGGTACGTGAACAGCGCGAACTGTCCCATGAACAGCAGGCTGACGGCCGCCATGCCGAGCGCGACCGGCACGCGGCCGAGCAGTGCGAGCGCATTGGCGGGCGCCGCGTGCGATGTGGCCTTCATCGGCGGCAGGCTGACGAGTTTCCAGCCGAACGCGAGCGCCGCGACCGGCACGACGCAGAAGAATGCCCAGCGCCAGCCGACGATGCCGCCGAGAAAGCTGCCGAGCGGCGCCGCGACGACGGTCGCGAGCGCGTTGCCGCCGTTCACGATCGCCAGCGCGCGCGGCACCTGGGCATCGGGCACCAGCCGCATCGCGGTCGCGGCCGACATCGACCAGAACCCGCCGATCGCAACACCGATCAGTGCGCGCCCCGCGATGAAGGCAACGTAATTCGGTGCGAACGCAACGATCGTGCCGGAGACGATCGTCAGCAGCGTCAGCACGAGCAGCAGCCGCTTGCGATCGCGCCGTCCGGCCAGCGACGCGATGAACAGGCTCGTCACGAGCGCGAAGGCGCCGGACACGGAAATGGCCTGGCCCGCCTGGCCTTCGCTGACGTGCAGGTCGGTGGCGATCGGCGTCAGCAGGCTGACCGGCATGAATTCGGACGCGACGAGCGCGAACGCGCCGAGCGCCATCGCGAGGACGGCGCCCCATGCGGCGGTTTGAACGGGCGCGGGGCGCCGGTCGGAAGTGGCAACGGCTTGCATCGTCGAAGCGGTGCGGATCGTGGGCGAAGGGGCGGCGCCGGTCAGTCGCAGCGCGCGGCGGCCGCGCCGCGATCGGCCAGATGCGTGCGGGCGCCGGCATCGTGCGCGGCCATGACGCGTACGGACGCGGCCTGGGCATCGTCCACCCACGTGCGCGGATTCGCGCGTGCCGGATTGAAGCCGGCGGCTTCGTAGCGAATCATGTCCTCGCGCACCTGCTCGCGCGTCAGGCCCTGCGCATGGGCGAACAACGGGCCGGACACGGCGAGTGCGGCGACGAGAAGGCGAAGAGCGGATTTCACGAGACGGACTCCGGAAAGGAATGCAGGGGAGATCCCCAAAGTCGGCTACGGCCGCAGGGGGACCCGAAGGCTTCGCAGTCTATCGACCCACGATCAATCGATTAAGTAGCGCACTGCGCTTGGACTTATAAGTCAGTCTAATGAATCGACGGAGGCCGTACCGGGTGGCGCGCGGCGGCGTCGGTGCTAGGATGGGCGTCCGTTTCGACAGGAGCCGCCCGACATGCCGCGCGAAAACCTCAACGATCTGCTGGCGTTTCTCGCGGTGGCGCGCGACCGGAGCTTCACGCGCGCGGCGGCGCGCCTCGGTGTGTCGCAATCGGCGCTGAGCCAGACGGTGCGCGATTTCGAAGCGCGGCTCGGCGTGCGGCTGCTGACGCGCACGACGCGCAGCGTGGCGACGACCGAAGCGGGCGAGGAACTGTTCCGGACCGTCGCGCCGCGCATCGACGAGATCGAAACGAAGCTCGCCGCCGTGGCCGATTTCCGCGACAAGCCGGCCGGCGTCGTGCGGATCACGGCCACCGAGCATCCGATCGACACGATCATCTGGCCGAAGCTCAGGAAGGTGCTGCCCGACTACCCCGACATCCGCGTCGAGTTCTCGGTCGACTACGGGCTGTCGAACATCGTCGAGGAGCGCTACGACATCGGCGTGCGCTACGGCAACCAGGTCGCGAAGGACATGATCGCGGTGCGCATCAGCCCGGACATCCGGATGGCGATGGTTGCGTCGCCGGCCTATTTCGACGGCCGCAAGCCGCCGAAGACGCCGCAGGACCTGCTCGATCACGATTGCGTGACGCTGCGGCTCGCGACCGCGAAGGGCATCTATGCATGGGAGCTGAAGAAGGGCAGGAACGAGATCCAGGCGCGCGTGAACGGGCGGATCACCTGCAATACGCAGCCGCAGATGCTGCAGGCGGCGCTCGACGGATTCGGCATCGCGTTCGTCACCGAGGACATCGTGCTCGACCACGTGCACGCCGGCAGGCTGCGCATCGTGATGCCGGACTGGTGCCCGGTCTTTCCCGGCTATCACGCGTACTACCCGAGCCGCCGCCAGGCGTCGCGCGCGTTTTCGATCGTGATCGATGCGTTGCGGCATCGCGCGTAGCGGGGCGGCGGAGCCGGGCGTCTCCGGGCTGGGTGTGGCTGCCCGAATCATGCAAAATACCGGGCATTCGAGATGCGGAGACACGGCCCGTGGGAATCAACTTCGATTTGACCGATTTGCAGGCGTTTCGCGCGGTGGTGGAGCTGGGCAGCTTCCGGAAGGCCGCCGAGGCGATCAGCATTTCGCAGCCCGCGTTGAGCCGCCGGATCGACAAACTGGAGGAAGCGCTCGGCGTGCGTCTGTTCGAGCGCACCACGCGCAGCGTCTCGCTGACCACCGTCGGCCGCGTGTTCGCGCCGAGCGCCGAGCAGTTGCTGGACGATCTCGACGTCGCGCTGCTCGGCATTCGCGACGTTTCGTCGAGCCGGCTCGGTCACGTGACGATCGCGTGCGTGCCGTCGGTCGCCTACTACTTTCTGCCGAACGTGATCGCCAGCTATCACCGCCGCTTTCCGCGCATCAGGGTCAAGCTGCTGGACGCGAGCGCGAACGAGGTGCTGAGCGCCGTCATCAGCGGCGAGGCCGATTTCGGCGTGAGCTTCATGGGCAGCCAGGAGCCCGAGGTCGAATTCAAGCTGCTGCTGCAGGAGCGGTTCGTCGCCGCGTGCCGGCGCGACCATCCGCTCGCGCGCAAGAAGCGCGTGACCTGGAACGAGCTTTACGAGTACGAGTATGTGTCGGTGGACAAGACGTCCGGCAACCGCCTGTTGCTCGACCAGGCGCTGACGAGCGTCGCGCCGCGGGCGCCGAGCGTGTGCGAGACGCGCCACGTGACGACCATGCTCGGGCTGGTCGAGGCAGGGCTCGGCGTCGCCGCGGTACCGTCGATGGCGATGCCCGGGCACGACCATCCGCTGCTCACGAGCGTGCCGCTCGTCGAGCCGGCGGTCAAGCGCCGCGTGGGCATCGTGAAACGGCGCGGACGCCCGCTCACACCGGCCGCGGAAGCGTTCCACCAGGCGGTCGTCGATGCGAAGCGCGGCGATGGATCGAAACAGGTGGCGCATGCGGCGAATACGGCCGGAACATCGGGCAAGACCGCATCGTGACGCTGGCAAGACCGCTTCGTTCGCTCTACGTGCAGGTTCTGCTGGCGATGGTGCTCGGCGTAAGCGTCGGCCATTTCTGGCCGTCGGCGGGCGCGATGCTCAAGCCGCTCGGCGATGCCTTCGTCGGCCTCATGCGGATGATGATCGCGCCGGTCGTGTTCTGCACGATCGTGTCGGGCATCACGTCGCTGGCGAACGGGACCGCCATCGGGCGCACGATCGTCCGCGCGCTGGTGCTGTTCTATCTGCTGACCGCCGCAGCGCTCGCCTTCGGGCTCGTCGCCGCGTTCGTGCTGCAGCCGGGCGCCGGCATGCACGTGGACGTGCGCCATCTCGATGCGAGCGTCCTTGCGCCCTATACGCGGCATGCGCCGCCGCGCGGGTTGGTCGAGTTCGCGTTGAGCGTGATCCCGGACACGATGCTCGGCGCGTTCCAGCAGGGCGAGGTGCTGCCGGTGCTGCTGCTGGCGCTGCTGTTCGGCTTTTCGCTCAATGCGGCTCCGCAGGCCGGCCGGCCCGTGCTGGCGCTGATCGACGGCGTCGCGCAGATCGTCTTTCGCGTGCTCGCGATGATCATGCGGTTCGCCCCGCTCGGCGCATTCGGCGCGATGGCCTTCACGGTGGGCCGCTTCGGCATCGGCTCGGTCGGCTCGCTCGCGCGGCTGATGTTGTCGTTCTACGTGGCCTGCGGGCTGTTCGTCGCGCTGGTGCTCGCACCGCTCGCGCGGTTGCACGGATTCGCGTTGTGGCGGCTGCTGCGCTACCTGCGCGAGGAGCTGCTGATCGTCCTCGCGACCTCGTCCACGGAGCCCGTGTTGCCGCGGCTGATCGTCAAGCTGGAGTCGCTCGGTTGCGACAAGGGCGTGGTGGGGCTCGTGTTGCCGGCCGGCTACTCGTTCAACCTGGACGGCACCGCGATCTATCTGACGCTCGCGGCATTGTTCATTGCGCAGGCGTGCGACGTGCCGCTGTCCGCGCCGCAGATCGCGGCGATGCTGGCCGTCATGCTGCTGACGTCGAAGGGCGCGGCCGGCGTGTCCGGCAGCGGGCTCGTGGCGCTCGTCGCGACGCTTGCCGTGATGCCCGACCTGCCGGTTGCGGGGGTCGCGCTGCTGGTCGGCATCGATCGCTTCATGTCCGAGGCGCGTGCGCTGACGAGCGTGATCAGCAATGCGTGCGCGGTGATCTTCGTATCGTCGTGGGAAGGGGCGTGCGATCGTGCGCGTCTCGTGCGGGTGCTGAACGCGGCCGGGCCGGAAGGCCCGAATGGCGCCGACGATGCCGGGGCCGGCGCCGGGCGCGACGGGAAGGCGGTCTGACGCGCGCCTTCGCGGCTTGCGGGCTCAATGCGCGGAGACGGAATCCAGCCCGGTCGATTTCACTTCCGCCTGCACGTCGGGCGACGCGAGATAGTCGAGGAGCGCCTTCGCTTCCTCCGGATGCTGCGCGCCGACCGGGATGCCGGCCGCGAAGCGCGTGACGGACTGCAGCGCTTCGGGAATCTTGCCGACGAAGGTCGCGCCCTTCACGGGCAGCAGTTCGCTCACCTGCTGAAAGCCGATTTCGTAGTCGCCGTTCGCGACCACGGAGGCGACCGGGATCCGCGGGACCATCTTCGCCTTCGATTTCACCTGGTCTTCGATGCCGAGCTTCTTGAACAATTCCCGCTCGATGTAGACGCCGCTCGCGCTGTCCGAGTAGGCAATCGACTTCGCGTGCAGCAGTACATCCCTGAGGCCGTCGGCCGAGCTGATGTCGGGTTTCGCCGCGCCGTCGCGCACGACCATGCCGATCCGCGAATCGGCCAGCTCGACGCGCGATCCGGGGATCACCTTGCCTTGCTTGATCAGGTCGTCGAGCGCGTAGCCGACCATGATCACCGCGTCGGCCGGCTCGCCGCGCGCCAGCCGGTTCGGAATCGCTTCGGGCGACTTGCCCATCGACGGGCCGAGCGCGGTGTCGAGCGTGTTGCCCGTGCGGGCCGCGAACTGCGGGCCGAGCCGCTTGTAGGCGGCGGTGAAGCCGCCCGAGCTCATCACGTGCAGCTCGGCGGCCTGCACGTTCGCGGCGATTGCGGAGGTGGCGACGAGTGCGGTCGCGCACAGTTTCAGGAGCAGGTTCTTCATGGTCGTGGTCGTGGCCTGGGTCGTGCGAAGTCGGGGCAGGGGTTCGGAATGCGGCGTCAGTGCGCCGGTGTCAGCGTCGCCGGATGGCGGCGATAGAGTACGAACGTCGCGAGCAGCGCGCACACCGCGGCGAGGCTCATCCAGTAACCGGGTGCGGCCTTGTCGCCGGTCATGTGAATCAGCGCCGTGGAGATGGCGGGCGTGAAGCCGCCGAACACGGCCGTCGCGAGGCTGTAGGCGAGCGAGAAGCCTGCCACGCGCACCTCGACGGGCATCACTTCCGTCAGCGCGACGACCATCGCGCCGTTGTAGATCCCGTACATGAACGACAGCCACAGCAGCACGAGCAGCATGTTGATGAACGACGGCGCATGCGCGAGCAGCGACAGCGCGGGGTACGCGGTGGCGATCGCGAGGACCGTCATGCCGACCAGCAGCGGTCGGCGGCCGATGCGATCGGACAGCGCGCCGCCGATCGGCAGCCACACGAAGTTCGACACGCCGACGCACAGCGTGACGAGCAGGCTGTCGGCGGTGCTCAGGTGCAGGACCGTCTTGCCGAACGTCGGCGCGTAGACGGTGATCAGGTAGAAGCTCGTGGTCGTCATCGCGACCAGCATCATGCCGGCGACCACGACACCCCAGTTGTGCGCCAGCGTGCCGAACACTTCCTTCATGCTCGGGCGGTGCCGGCGCGCCTTGAACTCCTGCGTTTCCTCGAGGTTGCGGCGCAGCATGAAGATGAACGGCACGATCATGCAGCCGACGAAGAACGGCACGCGCCATCCCCACGCGGCGATCGCCGATGCGCTCAGCCATTGATTGAGCGCGAAGCCGAGGCCGGCCGCGACGACGATCGCGACCTGCTGGCTGGCCGACTGCCAGCTCGTGAAGAAGCCCTTGCGGCCGGGCGTGGCCATTTCGGCGAGGTAGACCGACACGCCGCCCAGTTCCGCGCCTGCCGAAAAGCCCTGCAGCAGTCGCCCGATCAGCACGAGCGCGGGCGCGAGCAGGCCGATCGTCGCATAACCGGGGACGAACGCGATCAGGATGGTGCCGCTCGCCATGATCGCGAGCGTGACGATCAGGCCCTTGCGGCGGCCGACGTCGTCGATGTACGCGCCCAGCACGATCGCGCCCAGCGGCCGCATCAGGAAGCCGGCGCCGAAGACCGCGAAGGTCATCATCAGCGAGGCGAACTCGTTCGCGGTGGGAAAGAACACGGCGGCGATCTGCGTCGCGTAGAAGCCGAACAGGAAGAAGTCGAACTGCTCGAGGAAGTTGCCGGCCGTCACGCGGAATACCGCGGCGGCCTTCGAACGTCCGGTCGAAAGGCTGGGCGAGGGGTGCATCAGGGTGTCTCCAGAGAATGCGGGAATGGCGCGGGGCGCGACCGATTGTCGTTTTGGCAATGTTCGCCCGGAGACGGGGAAACGTTAAGTGCGAATTTTGGAAGGATTGATGTTGTTTGGTTATCAATCGGGCGGCGCGCGCCACGACTGTCGCGCGCCCGGCAGGTGGCCGCGACGCCGGCTTCACAGCACCGGGCCGGCCCGGCGATCCGTCACGAAGAAAGCCCAAAAAAAGCCCCGCTTTCGCGGGGCACGTCGGCTAATACACCGGCAAATCGAGAGCGATCAATGCTGGTCGCGCGCGCGCGGATCGTTCAGGTCCTCGGTCGGATCGGTCAGCCCGAGCTCGTCGCCCGCGCTCCAGTACGGCGTGCTGCCGTAGTACTCGTGCAGCGGCTCGGCCCATTGCGGGTCGGCCATCGCCGGCCAGTGATCCTTGTCGAAGCCCGGCGCGTTGCGGATTCGCTCGGATGAGACCGACAGCAGGAAACACTTGCGCTCGGTATCGAGCGTGAGCGCGCTCCACGGAATCGCAAGCAGCTTGTCGCCGATGCCGAGCAGGCCGCCGCTCGACAGCACGGCGTACGCGACGCGGCCCGAGCGCACATCGAGCATGATGTCCTTGATCTTGCCGACGTCGTCGCCATCGGTCGTATAGACCTTGTCGCCTTCCAGCGTGTCGGCTGCCATCACGTCCGGGCCGGGCCCGGCCGCGGTCGCGGCCCCCTTGCCGACGATGCGGGTCTGTCCTTGAGTCTGCATGGTTGTCCTCCTGGCTGCGTGGAGCGCGACCGTGCCCGGGATGGGCCCTGCGGGTCGCGCGGGTAGTCGGGGCGGGGCGCGAATGGCCCCGTCACGTCTGCTTCGGTTGCGACACGCCTTCGAGCGTGTTCGCGACGTCGTCGCGTGCGGGGCCGGCCGTGCGCGTCGCGATGTCCGCGAGCGACAGCATGCCGACGAGCCGCTTGTCGTGATCGACGACGGGCAGGCGGCGCAGTTGCGCGTCGGCCATGTAGTGCTGGATCTCTTCCAGCGAATCGTCCTCGAAACACCATTCGATCGGACCCGACGCGACTTCGTGGATCCGCGTTTCCGGCGGCTTGCCGGCCGAGATCGCGCGCACCGCGAGATCGCGGTCCGTGACCATGCCGATCAGCCGGTTGTTGTCACATACGGGCAGCGCGCCGATGTCATAGCGCTCCATCAATTGCGCCGCATGACGGATCGAGTCGGTCGGCGCGATGCGCACGACGTCCTGCGACATGATTTCGTTGACGCGTTGCATGAAGTCCTCCTTGCGGGTTGAATCCGGGCCGTGTGAGTCGGCGAGTCCGGGCCGTGCGGGGCAACAAGCGGGGCAGCAAGCGGCGTGCCGTTCGGCGGCGGGGTCCGTCGAGTGCCGGCCGTCATTCGTCGCGGCGTCGGGCGGGGTCCTGCCACGGGCCGTCGTCGTGCGTGCCCGGCGGCGTGTCGGGCTCGATGCGCGTGACGCCGCCGGTCGCGGGCGGATCGCTCGCGGGGAACGTGTCCTCGAGTTGCTTGTCGATATGGCGCTCCGAGTGGCGCGTCTTCGTTTGATCCTGGTCCTTCAACGGCGGCGACGGATCGCGCTGGGGTTGGTGCGGCGCGTCGCGGCCGGTTCGGGTCGATTCCTTCATGGCTGGGCTCCGAGGCGGTGACGATGACGCGGTGATCGCGCAACGGCCGTGCCTGTCGCGACCGCGCGGCACGGGACTTGCCGCTTCTTCGATGGATGACTACGCAGGACGACGACGCAGGATGCCGGCCACAACGCGCGGTGCAATGCTCCGCACACACACACGCAAATCAAGCGGGAGGCACGATGACGATTCCCAAACGGCGGCCAGGGGTGCGCTATGAGATCAACGTATGCGGCGGCGGGTTCGAGTCGGTGAAGAGCCATTTCAGCGCGTGGAAACAGGAGCCGCTGATCTACCGGCCCGATCGCCGGATGTTCGAAGGCAAGGCCGACGTGCGGCCGCTCGGCGACGAGACGTTCGGCTCGACCGAGCCGGCGCGGTTCGCGCTGCAGCGCGCGTGCGAGCCGGCCGATCCGTATGCGCTCGCCGCGCGGGTGCGCGACGACGACCACGAGCTGTGGCTCGTGATGGCTGCGTACGACGCGTAGCGCGCTGCCCTTGAAAGAATTGCAGCGCGCGGTGTAGCGAAGGCACGGCGTACGGCGGGGTGGCGCGCGCGACCGCGCGCCGGCGCGCGGAAAGGCGGCGTGCGAGGCGGCGTGCACGCCGGCACGCAGACGGCACGCAGCTTGCGGCCCTGCCTTTCGTGGACGATCGGGCGGCGCACGCCGCGCCAATCGATCAGGCCCCGCGAGGACGACGCAACGATCGAATGCCCCCCGATGAACCGAGACCCCGCCCAGTCGCTGCACCGGCCCGAACCGCCGATCCCCGACGTCGAACCGGACCCCGAGCCGCCCGCGCCGGATGACTTGCCGCCCGGCACGCCGGAACCTTATCAGGATCCGGAAGGCGACCCGCCCGGGCATCCGCCGCCGGAGCGCGAGCCGCCGACGCGGGCGCCGCCGATTCACGCGCGGCCGAACCACGGGCTGCCGATTCTTGCGCCGCCGATTCCTGTGCGGCCCATTCACGCGCCGCCGATCCACACGCCGCCGACCAGCGTGCCGCCGATTGCGTCCATCCCACCCACGGAGAGCCCACGATGAGCATCAGCGTGAAACCCGGCATGCTGCGCGACGTGGCCGAGACGCTCGGCCGTCATTTCGAGGCGCGCGCGATGCCGTTCCATGCCGAGGAGCAGCCGGCCGGCGCGCTGCATTTCGGCTTTCGCGTCGACGGTCATCCGGCGTCGCTGACCGTGACCTTCGACGCCGACGCGTTCGCGGCGCTCGAGCAGGCCGGTATCGAGCGGCAACGCGGCGCACTGATGCGCGTCGCGGCCGAATTCGACACGATGATGGCGCGCCGCGCACCGAACGCGTATGCGGGCGATTTCCATTTCAACCGGCTCTGAGCCGTGCCGTCACGGCCGGCCCGGTGCCGCGCACCGCACTTCACGGAGGAGGTTCCGATGAAACCGATCCAGACGATACGCGTGTGCGCCTGTGCGTTCGCCGCTGCGTGCGCGCTGGGCGCATGCACGCAACCGCAGGGCCCCTACGGCACGCGTGGCGCACCGCCGGCGCCGCCGGACGGCCACGGCGCGTCGCCGACCACGACGATGCCGGACGCGAATACGCGTTACGACACGCGCCCGTCGCCGTACAACACGCTGCCGCCGGGCGCGACCGGCGGCGAGCCGGTCGACGTGCCGCCGCCGGGGCCGAACGGTGTGCAGGGCGGTCAAACGCTGCCGGGCACGCCGCCGCCGATGCAGTACTGACCGCGGCACCCTGCACGGATGCCGCGCAACGATACTGCCTGCGAGGACATATTCGCGCGACGGCGACGGCGTATCCGCGCGGAGCGAATGCCGTGCCCCCTAACTTGCTGGCGCTTGTAAAAAAGGGGGCGCCCGGGGCCGCGGCCGACGGGGTACGAACGCGCGAGAGCCCCGCCGGACGGCGCTTCGCCTCCCTGGCACGGTAGCTGCATGGATTCGCATAAACGCATTCCGCACACCGTCAGGAGGGCATCGATGTCCGTCACGCTTGCGCTCCAGATGCGACAGCATCTGGCACTCACGCCGAGGCTTCAGCAGTCGCTTCGCCTGCTGCAGTTGTCTTCGCTCGAATTCCAGCAGGAATTGCGACAGGCGCTCGACTCGAATCCGTTTCTCGAAGACGGGCAGGGCGACGAAGAAGTCGCCGACGCGCCCGAGCCCGAGGCCGAAGCCGCACCGCCCGAGCCGCCACCCGAGCACGAGGAAGTGCGCCCGCCGGACGGCGACGTGTCGTACACGGCCGCGCCGACGACGCGCGGCACCGGGCGACAGGCCGACGACGCGGGCGACCAGTCGCCCGGCGAGTGGATGGCCGCCGAGCCGTCGCTGCACCAGCAGCTGCACGACGCGTTGCGGCTCTATCCGCTGAACCGGCGCGACCGCGAGGCGGCGCGCATCGTGATCGACGCGCTCGACGAAGACGGCTACCTGCGTCAGGAGCTGGGCGAGCTGCTGGTCGCGGCCGATCCGGCGCGGCTGCTGTCGGAACAGGATCTCACGGTCGCGCTGCGGCTCGTGCAGATGCTGGACCGGCCGGGCATCGCCGCGCGCTCGCTGTCCGAATGCCTGCTGCTCCAGCTCAACGCGATTCCGGCCGGCACGCCGGCGCTCGCGGAAGCGAAGGCCATCGCGCGCGACCATCTCGAACGGCTCGCGCGCCGCGAGACGGCGGAGATCCAGCGGCGCCTCGGGTGCAACCAGGCGACGATGCAGGCCGCCTGCGCGCTGGTGCGCGCGCTCGATCCGCGCCCCGGCAATCACTACGGCAGCACGCGCGGCGACTACGTGATACCCGACGTGATCGTGCGGCAGGTGCGCGACGAATGGATCGTGACGATCAACCCGGCCGTGCTGCCGCGCGCGCGGCTGCACGAGCGCTACGCGACGCTGTTCGCGCAGTCGAGCGGCGAGCGCGATTCGCCGCTGGGCCAGCAGCTGCAGGAAGCGCGCTGGCTGATCCGCAACGTGCAGAAGCGCTTCGACACGATCCAGCGGGTCGGCGAATGCATCGTCGCCCGGCAGCGCGACTTCTTCCGCTACGGCGAGATCGCGATGAAGCCGCTCGTGCTGCGCGACATCGCCGAGGAGCTCGACCTGCACGAATCGACGGTCTCGCGCGCGACGGGCAACAAGTACATGGCCACGCCGCACGGCACGTTCGAGTTCAAGCATTTCTTCCCGCGCAAGCTGGAGGCGGCCGGCAAGGGCGTGTGCTCGGCATCGGCCGCGAAGGTGCTGATCCGCGACATGATCGCCGCCGAGCGCCATAACGATCCGCTGTCCGACGTCGCGCTCGCGCAGAACCTCGCGGGCCGCGGCATCCTTCTTGCGCGTCGTACCGTCACGAAGTATCGCCAGGCGATGAAGATTCCGCCGGCCGACCTGCGCCGGCGCGACGCCGCATGACGATACCGTCCGAACCGCGCGCGGCCCGCCCGTGAGCCACACGGACGTCGCGCGCCACCGAGAGGAGGAAAGCCATGCCAGCCAAGTCCCAGGCACAGCAACGCGCCGCAGGAGCCGCCCTGTCGGCCAAGCGCGGCGACACGAAAATGAAGGACCTGAAGCCGCCTGCGAAGTCGATGGCCAAGTCGATGAGCGAAAAGGAACTCGAAAAAATGGCTTCGACGCCGGTCCACGGCAAACCCAGGCACAAGCACGATTCGTGATCGACGGCGACACGCATCGGCGATCACCGTTCTTCAGGACTCCAGGAGGCATTCATGCTTCGTTACGCCATCATCTTCCTCATCATCGCGCTCGTCGCCGCCTTGTTCGGCTTCGGCGGCATCGCGGCCGGCGCGGCCGAGATCGCGAAGATCCTGTTCTACATCTTCGTCGTGATCTTCCTGGTCACGCTGCTGCTGGGGGTTGTCAGGCGATGACGACCGCCCCCGACCGTTCGCAGCGCATCGCGGAAATCGAGCATGCGCTCGCGAACGGCTTTCCGTCGCAGTCGACCGTCGTCGTGCATGCGGACGACGCGTCCGGGCGGCTGACGATCCAGGTGTCGTGGGTGCGCGTGCCGTCCGATGAAGACGCGCGTCAATGGCGCTGCGCGGTCGACCTGCGCTTCGATCCCGACGTGCTCACGCGCTATGCGTCGCTCGGCGCGGCCGACCGGCTGCGCGTGCGCACGCAGCTGTGCGACCTCGCGCGGCGCGCGGTCGACGAGCACAAGCCGCGCGTCGAGGACGCCGAGATCGAATGCAGCGTCGCGCTCGACGTGACGCGCGCCGAACTCGACCGCGCGTTGCGCGCGCCCTGACCGACGCAACCCGCATCGACGCTTTAGCTGCCGTCGCGACACGCGCCGTGCGGCGCGTCCCTGCCCGTGACGGCTTCTGGTGTGTGCCGCCACGCGCTCGCGCACCCGGCAAAGGAGAACACGCATGGCATCGCGGATGATCTGGAAAGGCGCGATCAGCTTCGGGCTCGTTCACGTGCCCGTGCAGCTGTTTCCCGCGACGCGCACCGTGAAGCCGTCGTTCCGGCTGCTCGACAAGCGCTCGATGGACCCGGTCGGCTATCGGCAGATCAACAAGCGCACCGGCAAGGAGGTCGCGCGCGAGGACATCGTGCGCGGCTACGAGTACGAGAAGGAACGCTACGTCGTGCTGACCGACGAGGAGATTCGCGCGGCCAATCCGGAATCGACGCAAACCGTCGACATCCTGACGTTCGTCGACGCGGACGCGGTATCGTTCCTGTATCTCGACACGCCGTACTACCTCGTGCCGGACCGCAAGGGCGAGAAGGTCTATGCGCTGCTGCGCGACGCGCTGAAGGACAGCGGCAAGATCGGCATTGCGCTCGTGGTGATGCGCGACCGCCAGCATCTCGGCGCGCTGATTCCGGTCGGGCCGCTGCTCGCGCTCGACACGCTGCGCTGGCAGGAAGAACTGCGGCCGCTCGACGAACTGACGGTGCCGGCCGACGACGCGAAACACGCGGGCGTGACCGCGCGCGAGCTCGGCATGGCGAAGAAGCTGATCGACGAGATGGCGGGCAAGTGGACGCCGGACGAGTATCACGACACGTTTCGCGACGACATTCTCGAGCTGGTCGAGCGCAAGGTGCGCGCGGGCAAGATCGAGGAGATCGAGGAGCGGCCTGCGCAGACGGGCCGCGCGGCGACCAACGTGGTCGACCTGACCGAGCTGCTGAAACGCAGCCTGAAGGGCGGCGGCGGTGGCGCGCGCGCGGCGGGCCCGCGCAATGCGGGCGACGACGAGGGCGCGGAGGCGGAAGCGTCGTCTTCCTCCGCGTCGTCTTCTTCTGCGTCGTCGCGCGGCGGCGCGCGCCGCAAGCCGGCTTCGAAGGCCGCGCCGAAGGGCTCCGCCGAGAAGACGCCGGCGGCGAAGCGGACGGCCGCGAAACGTGCCGCGACCGGCGAGCATGCGGCGAAGAAAACCGCCGCGCGCCGCAAGCACGCCGCATGATGCGCGGCGACGCGAGGTGACACGATGGCCGGCAAGCTCGATCCCTATCGCCGCAAACGCCGCTTCGACGCGACGCCGGAACCCGAAGGCGCGCACGGGCGGCGGCGCGCGAAGGCGAACGCGACACCTTCCGGGCGGGCGACCCGGCGTGCCGGCCACCCGCTGCGCTTCGTGATCCAGGAGCACCACGCGCGGCGCCTGCATTACGACTTCCGGCTCGAACTCGACGGCACGCTGAAGTCGTGGGCCGTGCCGAAGGGGCCGAGCGTCGATCCGTCGGTGAAGCGCCTCGCCGTGCAGGTCGAGGATCATCCGCTCGAATACGCGTCGTTCGAAGGCGAGATTCCGGCCGGGCATTACGGCGCGGGAGCGGTCGTCGTATGGGACGAGGGCACGTGGACGCCCGACGGCGGCCTCGCGCAGGCACGCGACGGCTATCGCGCGGGCAAGCTGACGTTCCGGCTCGACGGCGAAAAGCTGCACGGCGGCTGGGCGCTCGTGCGCAGCGGACGGCAGGAGGGGCGGCAGGTGCAGTGGCTGCTGATCAAGGAGCGCGACGACGACGCGCGCAGCGAGGCCGAATTCGACGTCGTCGGCGAACTGCCGGGGAGTGTGCATGACGGGGCGGCGTCGGCGACGCGTGCGGATGCCGCGGGCCGCTCGACGCGCGCGCGCGGAGCGCAACGCGGCCGGCGCGACTCGACCGACATGCGTGCCGCAGCGCATGACGATCATGGCCGCGACAGCCGCGACAGCCGCGACAGCCGAGAAAGCAGAGAAAGCAGAGAAAGCCGCGCCCGCCGGCCCGCCGATCCGTCCGAGATCGACGGTGCGGTACGCGCGCCGCTGCCCGAGCGCGTCGCGCCGCAACTCGCGACGCTGGTCGACGGCCCGCCGACGCAGGGCGACTGGCGCTACGAACTGAAATTCGACGGCTACCGGATCCTCGCGCGCATTGCGGGCAAGGGCGCCCGCCGACACGTGAAGCTGATGACGCGCGAAGGCCGCGACTGGACCGCGAAGCTGCGCGCGCAGCGCGACGCGCTCGCGGCGCTCGACGTCGACGACGCCTGGCTCGACGGCGAGGCCGTCGTGCTCGGCAGGAACGGTCTCCCCGACTTCCAGGCGCTGCAGAACGCGATCGGCGCCGGACACTCGGATGCGATCACGCTGTTCGTGTTCGACCTGCCTTGTCTCGACGGTTACGACTTGCGCGACGCACCGCTCACCGCGCGCCGCGGTCTGCTCGAAGCGCTGCTCGCCGACAGCGACCCCGCGCGGCTGCGCTTTTCGCCGGATCTCGGCGACGACGTCGCATCGCTGATCGCGAGCGCCTGCGATACCGGCCTCGAAGGGCTGATCGGCAAGCGCGCGGAATCGCGCTATCGCGGCGGTCGCTCGCCCGCGTGGATCAAGCTCAAATGCCGGCGCCGGCAGGAGTTCGTGATCGGCGGTTACACCGAGCCGTCGGGCAGCCGGCACGGCTTCGGCGCGCTGCTGCTCGGCGTGCACGAGCCGGCAGCGGCCGGCAAGCGGCGGCGCGGGCCTGCGCCGCTGCGCTATGTCGGCCGCGTCGGCACCGGCTTCGACACGCGGATGCTCGACCGGCTCGCACCGATCCTGCGCAAGCAGCAACGCGATACGACGCCGTTCGATCCGCCGCCGCGCGAACGCTCGCGCACGCGCGTGCACTGGATCGAGCCGACGCTCGTCGCCGAATGCGAATTCGCCGAGTGGACCGGCGACGGCATCGTGCGGCAGGCCGCGTTCATCGCGCTGCGCGAGGACAAGCCGGCGTCGCAGATCGTCCGCGAAGTGCCGAAGCAACCGGAAACGGAGGGGGCGATGGAGCGACGCCAGACCACGCATCACGAAAAGCGCGAACGCAAGCACGCGGAGCACGTCGATCGCACGTCGCATACGTCGCATACGTCGCACGCCGAGCACGCCGAGCACGCCGAGCACGCCGAGCATGCCGAGCACGACCCAAGCGATCGCAAGCACCACGCACGTTCACGCCCGTCCCCCCACGCAGCACGCGACGATATCGGTTCCGACATGCTCGGCCGTGTGCGCATCACCCATCCCGAGCGCGTGCTCGATCCGCAGAGCGGCACGCGCAAGATCGATCTCGCGCATTACTGGCAATGGGTCGCGCCGTGGCTGCTGCCGGACCTGAAGGGCCGGCCCGTGGCGCTCGTGCGCGCGCCCGGCGACATCGCGGGCGAGCTGTTCTTCCAGAAGCACGCGGAGCGCCGCGAAATCCCGTTCGTCACGCAGCACGCAGGACTCGATCCGGGCCACGGTCCGCTGCTGTCGCTCGACAGCGTCGACGCGCTGCTCGGCGCCGCGCAGATGGGCACGATCGAGCTGCATACATGGAACGCGCACGCGTCGAACATCGAGCGGCCGGACCGGATCGTGTTCGACCTCGATCCCGATCCGGCGCTGCCGTGGCGCGCGATGACCGACGCCGCGCAGCTCGTGCGCGGGCTGCTCGACGAACTGGGCCTCGCGTCGTTCTGCAAGACGAGCGGCGGCAAGGGGCTGCACGTCGTCGTGCCGATCGCGCGGCACCTGGGCTGGGACGACGCGAAGGACTTCTCGCGCGCGCTCGCGCGGCATGTCGCGGGCGCGCTGCCCGACCGTTTCACCGCGACGATGGGCGCGCGTCACCGGCGCGGCAAGATCTTCATCGACTACCTGCGCAACGGCCGCGGTGCGAGCACAATCGCCGCGTATTCGGTGCGTGCGCGGCCCGGGCTGGGCGTGTCGGTGCCGCTGCGCTGGGACGAGGTGCCAACCACCACGGGCGGCGCGCAATGGACGATCGACACGCTGCACGAGCGGCTCGACCGGCTCAAGCGCGACCCTTGGGAAGACTATGCCGGCACGCGGCAGCGGATCACCGCGCAGATGCGTGCGCGTCTCGGCATGTCGTGACGGTGTCGTCAGCGCCGACGCTGCTGCAGGTGGTGATACCAGTCCATCAGCGGCGTCGCGGACACGCCGTGCGCGATCACCGACGCCGACACGACGGCCAGCACCGGCGCCGCGAGCGGCCGCACCGCGCTGGACGGCCCGTGCTCGAGCGCGAACAGCAGGTAGTAGAACGAGCCGATCCCGCGTATCCCGAACCATGCCAGCAGCCGGCGCTGCGCCGGCGTCGCGCGCGAGCCGGCGAGCGCCGGCAGCACCGCGAGCGGCCGCACGGCGACGAACAGCGCGACGGCGAGCGCGGCCGAGCCCCACGTGAAGAGCGGCGTCGTCAGCGTGGCGAGCACGCCGCCGATCATCGTCATCACGAGCGCCTCGGCGATCCGCTCGAGCTCGATCGTGAAGTCGAGCACCGATTCGGTCATGAACGCATGCGCTTTCTCCGGGTGCTTCTCGGTCGCGACCACGTCTTCCGAATCGACCCGGCCGATCACTTCGCGCGGCCGGCGGTCACCGCTCGCGCGATGCTCGACGCGGCGCATCGCGACGCCCGCGGCGAACGTCGCGATGAAGCCGAACGTATGCGCGAGCTGCGCGGCACCGAACGACAGCACGATCAATGCGAGCGCGAAGAAGCCTTCGAACCCGAGTGCCTGCGCATGACGGGTGCGCAGCCAGCCGATCGCGGTGGTGGTCGCCGCGCCGAGCATGCCGCCGATCGCGGCCGCGCCCGCGATGCCCCACAGCGCGGCCAGCGCGAACGCGCCCGACAGCGGTGGCGGCCCATGCGGCGCATCGGACGCGCCGCACAGCGCGAGGCCCGCGAGCGCGAACGGCAGCGCGATGCCGTCGTTCAGACCGCCTTCGCCGGACAGCGCGAAGCGCACCAGGTCGCGATCGCCGGGATCATGCACCTGCACGTCGTGCGCGAGCACCGGGTCGGTCGGCGCGAGGATCGCCGCGAGCAGCAGCGCGGGGCCCCAGCCGAGCCCGAGCGTCAGGACCGCGCAGCCGGCGAGCAGAGGCACCGTGACGGTCATCGCGAGCAGGCCGAGCCGGCACGGCACGCGCCACAGCGGGTCGGACAGCGGCACGCGCAGCCGCAGCCCGATCGCGAACAGCGATACCAGCAGCGCGACCTCGACGATCTCGCGCAGCAGCGGCGCGTCGCGCTGGATGTCGAGATGCAGGAGCCCGGCGCCGGACGGGCCGAGCGCGACACCGAGAGCGAGATAGATCATCGCGCTGCTGCACGGCAGATGACGCAGCGCCGACGTCACGATGCCCATGCCCATCAGCACCGCGCCGATGATCAGATACCACAGCGTTTCATGCATGCGGGCAGGCCGGGCAGGTCGACGGCGAACCGGCGGGGGCCGTCACGGCTTGCGGCCGAACGCCTCGCGCAGTTTGCGCTTCGCGCGTTCGAGCGTCGCGCGGCGCGTTTTCGGCAGGTTGCGGCCCGCGCGGTTCACGTAGAAGTTCAGCATTGACATCGCCGACTGGAACGGCGTCCCCTTGCGGCGGCGGCTGTGTTCGGCCGAGCGCTTGAGCGACGCGGCGATCCTGCCCGGGTCGTCGGACTTGAAGATCTCGGGCTCGATGTCGAGCGCATCGCTTCTTTGCATGACATCGGCGGACCAGCGCTTGCGGTGCTGCGGATCGTTGCTGCGCGCACGGCCCGGGCGGCGCGTCGCGCGTTTGCCGTGCGGATGGGAAGCGGAAGCTGAAGGCATGGCAGGGCTCTCCCTATGGAATCGGGATGGAATCGCGGGTCTTGGGTGTCCGGGTGGTGCCGCAATTCGCGTGCCGCCTGTCGGTGGCGGCACGGGCCTTGCTGAATCGAAGGCGCAGGCCATTCCACTACGGTGGTTCCATTGAGGGAGAGCGCTCCATGAAGCCAGCATCCGAATCGAGATCTGCCGCGCGCCGGATCCTCGCGTGCGCGGCCGTCGCGCTCGTCGCGGCCGCACCGGCCGCATGGGCACAGAATTCGCAACGTTCCGACGAGGGCACCGGCGCGCCGATCCTGTCGCCGCCGGACACGTCGGCGCAGGGCAGCGGCGGCAACCTGTCGAACGGCAACACGGCCGCGCCGCCGCCCGCGACCCGTATGCAGGCGCCGCGCGGCGCGGGTCCGCGCGGTCAACCGGACGTGCGCAGCAAGCCCGGCGGCATGACCGGCGCGGGGACCGGCAGCATGGGCGGCGGCGCGACGGGCGGCACCGGCAGCACCGGAATGGGCAGTACCGGCAGCGGTACCGGTAGCACCGGAATGGGCACCCCCGGTACGGGCAGCACCGGTACGAGCGGTGCCGGCGGCAGCGCGGGCATGGGCGGTGCCGGTGCGGCCCCGGGCGGAACCGGCGCGGGCACCGGCACCGGCCGCTTGCCGGGGGCGACCGGCTCGGGTGGCGGCGGCACGGGCAGCGCGGGTTCCAGCAGCTATTGACGATCTCGGCGCCGCGCCGGCGCCCGGCGCGGCGCGCTGGCGGACGCCGCGCGCGAGGCCGGCCGGTCGCCACCACGCAGGAGGACAACATGCAATCGAATTCCCGGATCTCGCTCGACGACGATGCGCTGGACGCCGACGCCGCCGAGACCGAGGGTCTCGATACGACGGTTCATGTCGACGTCGCGACCGGCAGGATCATGTTTCATGCGGCGTGGGCGCTCGCGCCCGATGCGCCGCACGATACCGCGCGGCACGCGGTCGTGCTCGCGCTCGACTGCGACACGATGGAGCGCTATGCGGACCTTGACGAGCCCGCGCGGATGCGCGTGCACGCGATGCTGCACGACAGCGTGCAGGCCACGCTCGACGCGCTGCCCGACGTCACCGAGGACCTGACGCTGACGATCGAGCTGACCGACGCGATGCTCGACGCCGCGCGTCACCTGCAGTGAGCGCGGCGGGCCGGCACCGGCGCGCTGCGGGTACGTCCCCGCATGCAGGCCACCGGGCGGCTGCCGCCGATAGTCGCGGGTATTGCCGGCGTCACGTTACATCCCGTTGAAATCTTTGCAGGCGCCGCGCGGCGCTATCCAATGGGGGCACGCATCACGCCGCGACGCGCGTGCGCGCCGCCAACCGCCAACCGCCGATCGGGGTCGCGCCCCTTCAAGGCGGCACCGCGCCGGCCGCCATCCCGCCGGGCGCGGCACGCCCATTGCTGCGTCGACGGACACGGCAGGGTACGGCACATCCGGTGCCACAACACGACAGGGAGCGATCCATGATCGGCAAACTGGATCATTGCAAGGTAGCGATACTCGCGGTCGACGGCTTCGAGGAAGCCGAACTCGTCGAACCGCAGCGCGCGCTGACGGCAGAGGGCGCGCAGGTCGACGTGATTTCGCAGAAGCGCGGCGAGATCCAGGGGTTCAGGCACGTCGACAAGGGCGATCGCGTGAAGGTCGACCGCACGTTCGACGATGCGCGCGAAGGCGATTACGACGCGGTCGTGCTGCCGGGCGGCGTGGTCAACGGCGACGCGATCCGGATGCTGCCGGCCGCGCGCGAATTCGTGACCGCGGCCGTCGGCGCGGGCAAGCCGATTGCCGCGATCTGTCACGGCGGCTGGCTGCTGGTGTCGTCCGGGCTGGTGGACGGCCGCACGATGACGAGCTGGCCGAGCCTGCAGGACGACATCCGCAATGCGGGCGGCAAGTGGGTCGACCAGGAGGTCGTGCGCGACGGCAACCTGATCACGAGCCGCAAGCCCGCCGACCTGCCCGCATTCAACGGCGCGCTGGTGCAGTGCCTCGCGTCGCGGGGGCCCTGAGCGATGCCGGCCGAACCCGTTCGCCACGTGACGCTGACCGACGCGCCGCCCGAGTTCGACGGCGCGGCGCTGCTGATGCGTTTCGTCGTCGAGGTCGACGGGAAGCCGCAAACCTGCACGATCACGGTCGAAGCGCTCGAGGATCATTTCGGCGCGCGCTCCGCGCTCGAAGCCGACTTGCGCGACGCGTTCGAGCGCGGCCGTGCGCGCATCGAGGCCGCGTGCGCGGACGTGCTGGTCGACGGCAAGGGCGGCGTGGAACTCCACAGCGGCTACTTCCGCGTGCGCGACAAGGCGGCGGGCAAAACCGCCCGCGCCGGGATGTTCCGTTCGCGGAAGTCGTGAGTCCGTGGGGCATGCGGCGCGTGCCGCTGCCGTGCCGCAGTGCGCCCGTGCCGTTCCATTCGCACCATTGGGCGCCATTA
This sequence comes from Burkholderia sp. BCC1988, assembly GCF_905339895.1. NCBI lineage: Bacteria > Pseudomonadati > Pseudomonadota > Betaproteobacteria > Burkholderiales > Burkholderiaceae > Burkholderia > Burkholderia sp. BCC1988. The sequence goes on along the minus strand of NZ_CAJPHA010000004.1, from coordinate 227,478 downwards.
CACGCCGTTGAAAACTTTGCAGCGGCCCCCGAGCGCCTTGAAGTGACACATCACGCCGCGCGCCGGCCGGGCGCCGGGCCGCTTCGTCCCAGATACTGGCACACTCCCTGCATGTCTCCTCAGATCGCGGCGCACGATTCGCGCCTGCGCCGGCGCGATGCCATCGTCGTATCGCGCCAAGCCGTCAAATGGGGGAGACAACATGCTGACCGCACATGAATTTGCCGCACTGTTCCTGGTCCATCGCGCGCCGGAACAGATCCAGGCCGACCGCGAAGATATCGTCGCGTTGGTGGAACAACACCTGATCGAGATGCGCGCCGACGCATCGGGCGCGAGCCGGCTCGCGCTGACGCCGGACGGGCTGTCGATCGTGCAGCGCATGCTGCGGCACGCCGGGCGCGAGTTCGGCAGTGCCGACGCGTGATGGCGAACCGCGCGGCTCAGTGCGCGATCGCGACCGGCGCGTTGACCTGCACGGCCGGCGTATCGCCGTCGAACGGCGGCGCGCACTGGAAGCGGTCGATCACGCCCGGTTCGAACAGCAGGCAGCAGGTCGAGCCGCCGTACTGGAAATAGCCGATCTCGTCGCCCTTGTCGATCCGCTGCCCCGGCACGACCTCGATCACGCACGACGACACGTCGCCCATCCCGACGAACACCGCGGCTACCGTCCCGATCCCCGGATCGTCGCAGTCGATCGCGACCACCGCGCGCGCGGCGACGGCCGTCATGTAGCCCTGCGAGTCGTTGAGCCCGGCCGGGTCCGGGCCTTCCGCTTCCGCGACCGAGTAGTAGGTGCCGTCGACCCGGTACGCGTGCGTGACGGTGCCGCGCACCGGCGCGTGCCAGCGGTGATAGTTGTACGCGCTCAGATACGCCTGGTAGAGGTCGCCGCCGACGAAGCGCTCGGCGAGCGGCAGCCGCGCGGGCGTGAAGATGTCGCGCAGCGAATACGGCTGCCCCTTGATCCAGAACCTGTCGCGGATCTTCACGCTGGATTCGGTGTGATACGGCGCGGCCTCGCACGCGCTGACGATCACGTGCGGATCGTCCGGCGCCGCGACCGGCCGCGCACCCGCGCGAAAGCGCCGCGTGAAGAAGTCGTTCCACGAGTCGAAGCCCCAGTACGGCTGGTCCTCGCGATACTGGAACTGCGACAGGCCGACGCGCGTGCGCGCTGCATCGCAGAACCAGCCGTCGGGCGGCGACGTGTCGAGATGCGCGCGCGAATGCGGGCCGCCGAGGAAGTCGCACCATACGTTCAGCACCTGCTTCAGGTGCGCGTTGACCGCCGCGTCGCGAAACACCGCGTGGCCCGACGGCATGCACATCGGCCAGTCGAGAAACGCGTTCAGCGGGCACACGACCAGGCTCGTTTCGCTGAACGGCGGCGTGTAGGTCATCAGGTGGTCGATCACGGTCATCAGTTCGCCGATCGATGCGTAGCCGAGCATGCGGCCCGATTCGAGCGCCTCGTCGATCGCGCGGGTGAGGCTCATGCGCAGCACCGCGTTGTCGTCGAACAGCCGCGCGAGCGCCTGCACGGCCGGCGTGCGCAGCTGTTCGCCGGCCTGCGCGCGCGCTGCGTTCGCGATGTTCGCGCGGTACCCGGCCATCTGCGATTCCTCGCGGGCCATCCATTCGCCGAGACGGTGACGCGTTGCGGGCGGCGTGCTGCGGTCGATCGGCATGGTCGGCTCCGGAAAGGGTTGCGGTACGAAACGGGGGAGCAAGGCGCTTGCCCGACAGGCGGCACCCGAATTGCTGCGCGTTTCAACGAAGGTCTCTTTCAATGAGCCGGGAGGGCACACATGAACGCAGCTTCGAATGCGCGACAGATCCAGGACGCGGCGTCGACCGACGAGCGCCGCGGCAGCGAACAGCGGACCGTCGCACCGACCCGCACGCGGGCGCGCGTGCGCGCGGCGACCTCCCGCGACACGCGGCGAAACGAACGCAGCAGCGGGAACGGGCCGGTGGCGCCGACCCGCAAGGAAGGGGCGGGCGAGCCGCAGTGGGAGGATGACGGCGGCGCGATGCCGCCCGAAGAATGGTCGTGACGGTGTGACGCGCGGCGGCGGGATGCGATGCATTCCTGCCATCGTTTCCACATTTCGAGTATTATCGAAAAATGGAAACGAACCAGACCATCTCCGCGCTGGCGGCACTCGCGCATGAGTCTCGCCTCGCCGTCTTTCGCGCGCTCGTGCAGGCCGGCCCGTCGGGCTTGCCGGCCGGGCAAATCGCGACGCTGCTCGACGTGCCGCCGTCGTCGCTGTCGTTTCATCTGAAGGAACTGGCCCATGCGCAGCTCGTCACGAGCCGCCAGGAAGGCCGCTTCGTGTTCTATTGCGCGAACTTCGCGACGATGAACGGGCTGATCGGCTACCTCACCGAGAACTGCTGTGGCGGCAATCCGTGCACGCCGGTGTCCGCCTGTTCGACTTCCTGCTCCGACCAAACCTGAGCATGCATTCACCCGCCCGCCAATGACCACCAACGTCCTGATTCTCTGTACCCACAACTCCGCGCGCAGCGTGCTCGCGGAGGGAATGCTCAACCACTGGGCCGGGAAACTCGGCCGCGACGTGCGCGCCTACAGCGCCGGCAGCGCGCCGAGCGGCCGGCTCAATCCGTTCGCGCTGGATGCGCTCACGCGCGCCGGTATCGACGTCACCGGATACCGCAGCAAGAGTTGGGACGAATTCGTCGGCGACGGCGCGCCGCACCTGCGCGTCGTCATCACGGTATGCGACAGCGCGGCCGCGGAGGCTTGTCCGTACTGGCCCGGCAGCCCGGTGAAAGTGCATTGGGGCTACGCCGATCCGTCGAACGCCGAGGGCGGCGATGCCGGCAAGCGGCTCGCGTTCGAACTGACGCGCGAGGCGCTCGGCTACCGGATGCTGCAACTGCTGGCGCTGCCGCTCGAGCGCATGAGCGATGCCGAACTGCAGGCGGCGTTGACCGCCATCTCGCGAAACTGAGCGCTCGCACGGTGGCGCGCGTGAAACGGCGTGCCGCGTGCGTTGCTCCCGCACGGAATCCTCTTCGATGAACACGTCCAACGCGATCCCGCCTCGCCATGCCATTGCGAAGCCCGCGATCAATTTCTTCGAACGCTACCTGACGGTCTGGGTCGCGCTGTGTATCGTCGCCGGCATCGCGCTCGGCCAGATGCTGCCCGGCGTGTTCCAGCAGATCGGCCGCATGGAGTACGCGCAGGTCAATCTGCCGGTCGGGCTGCTGATCTGGGTGATGATCATCCCGATGCTGGTGAAGGTCGACTTCGGGGCGTTGCATGAAGTGCGTCAGCACGTCAAAGGCATCGGCGTCACGCTCGTCGTGAACTGGCTGGTCAAGCCGTTCTCGATGGCGTTTCTCGGCTGGCTGTTCATCCGGCATCTGTTCGCGCCGATGCTGCCGGCGGACCAGCTCGACAGCTACATCGCCGGCCTGATCCTGCTGGCCGCCGCGCCGTGCACGGCGATGGTGTTCGTGTGGAGCCGGCTGACCGGCGGCGATCCGCTGTTCACGCTGTCGCAGGTCGCGCTGAACGACAGCATCATGGTGATCGCGTTCGCGCCGCTGGTCGGGCTGCTTTTGGGGATGTCCGCGATTACCGTGCCGTGGGCGACGCTGCTCACGTCGGTCGTGCTCTACATCGTGATTCCGGTGATCCTCGCGCAGATCTGGCGCAAGGTGTTGCTCGCGAACGGGCAAGCTGCGTTCGACGCCGCGATGACGAAAATCGGCCCGTGGTCGATCGCCGCGCTGCTGGCCACGCTCGTGCTGCTGTTCGCGTTCCAGGGCGAAGCGATCCTGAAGCAGCCGCTGGTGATCGCGCTGCTCGCGGTGCCGATCCTGATCCAGGTGTTCTTCAACTCCGCGCTCGCATACTGGCTTAATCGTGCCGTGGGCGAGAAGCACAACATTGCATGCCCGTCGGCGCTGATCGGCGCGTCCAACTTCTTCGAGCTGGCTGTCGCGGCCGCGATCAGCCTGTTCGGTTTCCATTCCGGCGCGGCGCTCGCGACCGTCGTCGGCGTGCTGATCGAAGTGCCGGTCATGCTGCTGGTGGTGCGCATCGTCAACCGGTCGAAGGGCTGGTACGAGCGCACTTGAGCAAACCACGGAATCCATCCATGACCGACCGACTGACCGACCTGCCGCAACTCGACGCCGAACTCTTTCGCGTACCGGACGCGAGCCGCTTGCGGCCGGCGTCGCCGTCGACGCATCCGCCGCGTTTCCTGCTGCTGTACGGCTCGCTGCGCGATCGTTCGTTCAGCCGCCTGCTGGTCGAGGAGGCCGAGCGCCTGCTCACGGCGATGGGCGCCGAGGTGCGCGTGTTCAATCCGAGCGGCCTGCCGTTGCCTGACGATGCGCCCGAAAGTCACCCGAAGGTGGTCGAATTGCGCGAGCTGGTGATGTGGTCGGAGGGGATGGTCTGGTGCTCGCCGGAACGACATGGCGCGATGACCGGCATCATGAAGTCGCAGATCGACTGGATTCCGCTGTCGGTCGGCGCGGTGCGGCCGACGCAGGGCAAGACGCTTGCGGTGATGCAGGTCAGCGGCGGCTCGCAGTCGTTCAATGCGGTGAACCAGATGCGCGTACTCGGACGCTGGATGCGCATGCTGACGATCCCGAACCAGTCGTCGGTGGCCAAGGCGTTCATGGAATTCGACGAAGCGGGGCGGATGAAGCCGTCGGCCTATTTCGATCGCGTCGTCGACGTGATGGAGGAACTGGTCAAGTTCACGCTGCTGACGCGCGACATCGGCCCCTATCTGGTCGACCGGTACAGCGAACGGAAGGAAAGCGCGGAGGCGTTGTCGAAGCGGGTGAATCAGCGGGGGATTTGAGGATGACTCGCGTGGGGAAGCGGGTTGGATGGTTCGGTTGAGCGTCGGTCTGCCTGTCGGGTAGCGTGCAAGTCGGCCGCGCGAAAGCACATCTCGGGCGCCGGCATGTGCACAACATCGCTCACGGTCGCAGGCGCTGCTCGTCGGCTGCCACCAGCGCCGCGACCGGCAACGCGGCAAGACAGCGATCGAGCCGCAGCATGCCGTCCGGCGCGTCGACTTCGCGCCCGCCGTTCAGCCAGTCGATCCACCGCTCGCTCGCGCCGCGCGGCAACACGATCGCGGTATCGCCCCATTCCGCAGGCGCGATGCGCGGCAACCCCGGCACTTCGCCGAGCAACCGGCACGCGAGCCGCGTCACGACGACCACGACCGTCGCCGTCGCGTCGCAGCGCGCGAACGCGAGCGCATGCCGCCCGAGCCTGCCGCGCACGCGCAGCGGCACATACGCGCCATCCGAGAACGTCGCCGGCCAGCGGGCGCGCAGCGCGAGCATCCGCTCGACGAGCGCGCGTTTCACGCGTGCGTCGGGCCAGTCCCGCAGGTACGCGGCGACCGGTTCGTCGACCCGCTCTGCCGCGAGCTTCGCGAACGGCACGTCGCGCCGGTTGTCCGGATCGACCAGCGAGTGATCCCATGACTCGGTACCTTGATACAGATCGGGCACACCCGGCGACGCCATCCGCAGCGCCGCCTGCGCGAGGCTGTTGACGACACCGGCCGGCGCGATCCGCGCGACGAACCCATGCAGCCGGTGCACGAAATCGCCCGCGCCATGCGGCGTCAGGATCGCGCGGACGAACCGTTCGCAGTCGCGCTCGTAGTCCGCGTCGGGTGCGAGCCAGTCCGTATGCTGTTTCGCTTCGCGCAGCGCCTTCGTCTGCCAGCGCACCACGCGCTCGGCAAGCGTCGCCAGCCCGTCCGCATTGTCGGGCGCGAGCGCCGGCGGCCAGCAGCCGACGAGCGTCTGGTACAGCAGTGCTTCCGCAGCCGGCCCCGGCGCCCACGCGAGATCGCGATGCGCGCCGCCGCGCCGCGGCTGGTTCAGCGCGGACCAGTCGAGCGACACCGCGCGCCACAGGTCCGGCACTTCACTGAGCACCGCGAGCCGCGCGCGCGCATCTTCGCCGCGCTTGTGATCGTGGGTCGCGGTCGCGACGAGCGTATGCGGAAGGGTGCGCGCGCGACGGCGGTTGCGCGCATGGAACGCCCCGCGCGACAGACTGAAATCGCCCGCATCGGCACCGACCTCGTTACGCGACAGCAGCCGGCCGTAGCGATAGTTGGCGGTATCCTCGACGCCCTTCGCGGCAAGCGGCGCGGTGAGCTGCGCGAACGCGACGCGCGCCGCATGCAGCGCCTCGGCATCCGCGCGCGGCGCGCGCAGGCCCGGCAGCCCGAGCCAGCCGGCGACGCGATCGAGCGCGTAGCGGTCGGACGGATCGATCGTCGCGCACGCCGCGTCGTACGCGTGCGCCAGCACGCGACGATCGGCGCCGGTCGGCTCGTTGCCGGGTGTCGGGTACATCCGGTACACGGGAAGGTGCACCGCGAGTTCGCCCAGCACGCGATGAATCGCGATCCGGCTGAGGTCGCGCGTCGCGGGTGCCGCGCGCGCAATGCGGTGCAACGCCCGCGCGACGCGTTCGTGCTCGCCGGCGAGCTGCCGCTTCAGCACGCGCCGCTTGCCGGCCACCGCCTCCTGCGCGAACGACCGCGCCGAGCCCGACACGGCCGCCCAGTGCGCGGCGAGCGGCGCCGCGCCAGCCGGATCGTGCAGCAGCGCGGCGACGTCGTTCATGAAGTCGTAGCCGGTCGTGCCGTCGACGCACCAGTCTTCACGCAGCGTCTCGCCCGGCGCAAGGATCTTCTCGACGACGAGATAGGGCTGCTCGTCGCGCTGCGCGGCGAGCTGCGCCTGCAGGCGGCGGCAGTACGCGCCCGGGTCGGCGAGGCCGTCGACGTGATCGACGCGCAGGCCGTCGAGGCAGCCGGCCGCATGAAGCGCCAGCGGCAGCGCGTGCACCGCGTCGAACACCGCTTCGTCCTCGACGCGCACGGCCGCGAGGGTCGCGATGTCGAAGAACCGCCGCCAGTTCAGCTCGTCGGCGGCCGTGCGCCACCACGCGAGCCGATAGTGCTGGCGTTCGAGCAATCGATGCAGGCACGCGCGCGAGCGTGCGCGGCGCGGATCGGCGCCGCGCAGTATCGCGTCGAACGCATGCGGGCCCTGGGCGGCGGCGTAGTCGCGCAGCGCCGTATGCGCGTCCGCGAGGTGCGCGCTGCCGCGCACCGGCGCGGCGGCGAACCGTTCGGCGAGCGCGTTCAGGTCCGCACGGTTGGCGATGCGCAGGATCTCGGCGTAGGTCGCGGCGGCGACCGGCAGCGTCCTGCCCGGGCATGCGATGAAGAAGCGCCCGCTCGACGGCTCGGCGCCGAGCGCGACGTCGCCGGCGGCGAGCGCGTCGCCGTAGGGCGCGCCGAGGCAGGGCAGCAGCACCTTGCCGTGGAGCGCTGAGTCAGGCGGATGCCAGTCGATGTCGAAGTAGCGCGCGTACGGGCTCGCCGGCCCCCATTCGAGCACGTCGTTCCACCAGCCGTTCGATGCGCCGCCGACGCCCATGTGGTTCGGCACGATGTCGGCGATCACGCCGAGGCCGCGCGCGTGCAACGCGTCGACGAGGCGGCGGAAGCCGGCCGGGCCGCCGAGTTCCGCGCTGATCGTGTGATGGTCGACGGTGTCGTAGCCATGCAGCGAACCGGGCTCGGCCGTCGTGATCGGCGACAGGTACAGGTGGCTCACGCCGAGCCGCGCGAAATAGTCGGCGTGCGCGGCCGCGTCGTCGAACGTGAAGCCGGCGTGCAGTTGCAGTCGCAGGGTCGCGCGCGGAATCATACGTCCTGCTCCCGGGCGCGGCGTGCGCGCTCGAGCGCCGCGATGCGTCTGCGTACGTCGGCGTCGAACAGCGCGTCGACCGCGCGCGGCAGCCGGCGCAGCCAGTTCGGATGGCCGCGCGGCGGGCCGGGGAGATTCGGTTGGGCGTCCAGTGCGAGCAGATCCTCTAGCGGCACGATCGCGAGCGGCGACGGGCTGCGCGCAACATACGCGAGGACTGCATCGACGGGTGGCGTGTCGGCACGCGGTACCGGATCGCCGGGCGGCGCGCAGCCCGCTTGCTGCAACGCGCGCCATAGTGCCGCGCGCTCGGTCGCGCGTTCGGCCTGGGCCGCAGTGAGGGCGAGGTCGGGGGCGGGCGGCGGCGTGTCGCGTGTTTGGGGCACGCCGTGACCGACATCCTTGGCGGGGTGCTCGTCACGCAAAGCAGGTTTGTTTCGTTCGTAACGTCCCGCTCCGTGTGCGGCCGCGGCGCGACCGATGTCGTCACCGACATTACGCGCGCTCGCGGTGCGTTGCGTTTGGCCACTCCCGTCGTCGGTGCGTGCATCCTCGGAGGCATCTGCATCTGCATCTGCATCACCTAACCCCCGCCGCCACTCGAGATCGACACCACGCCACCAACCCGCCACGGTCGGCAGATCGTGCGTCGACGTCATCGCGACCGTGTCGCGATCCCACGCCGACGGCGGCCGAAACGCGCCATCCGCCTCACGCTCGAACCACAGCACGCGCATTCCCGCGATCCCCCGCGCGCCGAGGCGCTCGCGAAACCCGGCCGGCACCGTGCCGAGATCCTCGCCGATCGCGACCGCGCGATGCCGTGCCGCCTCCAGCGCGACCAGCCGCACGAGATCGTCGAGCGGATAGTGCAAGTACGCGCCGTCGCGCGGCGATCCGCCGTCCGGCACGATCCACATCCGCGCGAAGCCGAGCACGTGGTCGATACGGACCCCGCCCGCCTGCGCGAAGGCGGCGCGCAACAGGTCGACGAACGGCGCGAAGCCGGTCGCGCGCAGCGCGGCGGGCGTCCACGTCGTCACGCCCCAGGCCTGGCCGTCCGCATTGAACAGGTCGGGCGGCGCGCCGACCGACACGCCGCGCAGCAGCGTCGTGCCGTGCGCCCACGCGTCGCTGCCCGCGCGATCGGCGCCGACCGCGAGATCGGCGATCAACCCGATCGCCATCCCGGCCTCGCGCGCCGCATGCTGTGCGTTGCCGAGCGCGTCCGACGCGCACCATTGCAGGAACGCATGGAACGCGATCGTCTCGGCATGCGCGTGTGCGAAGGCGTCGACCTCGGCCGAGGCCGGCATGCGCCACGGCGCGGGCCATTGCCGCCAGTCCGCGCCGATTCCGTGTTCGATGCAGAACGCCTGCAGCGCGTCGAAGCGCGCGTGTGCGTCGAGCGCCGCGCCGCCCGCCGCACGAAACTGCTCGAACGCGTCGCGCAACGGCCCGCCGTTCGCGTGCCACGCATCGAAGCACGCGCGCAAGCGGCGCAGCTTCAGCGGCAGCACGTGCGGCCAGTCGATCAGCGGCGTATCGGGCGCGGGAGCGCCATGTGCCGCCGCGCCGTGCATCCGCTGCACGATATCGGCGCCCGGCACCGCGTCGCAGTCGAGATACGCGACGTTGTGCCAGCGCCGCGACGACGGCGAATACGGGCTGTCGTGCTCGGGCAGTGCCGGATAGCCGGCATGCGTCGGGCTGATCGCGACCGCGTGCGCGCCGTGCCGCGCCGCGTGCGCGGCGAGGCCGGCGAGCGCGGTGTAGTCGCCCGCGCCGTCGTCGCCCGTGCGGCGCAGGCTGTACAACTGGGCCGCGATGCCCCAGCGGCGCTGCGCACCTGCCACGCCGTCGTCGGCAGTGAACGGCCGCATACGCGGCGGCGCGATGGCGAGCCCGATGCGTTGCTCGCCGATCTCGAGCGCGTGATAGCCGGGCACCGCGAGCGGCGGCAGTGCGCCGGATTCGCCCGCGTCGGCCACGCGAGCGTCGACGTGCTCGCCCGTTTCGAGCGCGATCCGCAAGCGCGCGCCCGGCGGCGCGACGCTGCGCGGGAGCGTCAGCGGCACGCCGGCGTCGCCGGTGACGACCCGCGGCGTTGCGTCCCGGTCATCGGTCAGCGCGGCCGCGCTGTCGACCCGCTCGTTCGGCGTGCCGCATGGCCAGCCGAGTGCATCGACGAGCGCGACGAGCGCGTCGTCGCCCACCCGCCGCGCGACGCCGCCCGCGTCGATCCAGTCGGGCGCCAGCCCGGCCGCACGCGCGAGGTCTGCGATCGGCACGTCGGTCGTCATTGTCGTGTGTGCCCGTTCGTGCGGTGATGGAGCGCATCGCGGTTGACCGCACCGTCGCGCCACGCGATGCAGGTGCGCGCGGGCAGTCGCCGCTCGGCCAGACGGTCGCGCGCGCGCGGCGGCGTCTCGAACACGATCTTGCCGACCGGCAGCATCGGCAGCAGCGCGTCGCGCGAGCCGGGATTGAATGCGAGCGTGAGCGTGCTGCCGTCGCCGAGCCGCCAGCGCGCGACGAGCGCCTCCGCGCTGCCGTCGCCGTCGCGGTTGCCGCTGCCGATAGCGGACAGCAGCTCGACGCCGAGCGCGCGGGCGCCCGGCAGATGCGGCGTCACGAGCGCCGCGCGCACGGCCAGCGCGCTGCGGTAGAAGCGCCGCCACGCGTCGGCGTCGGGCCACGTGTCCGCACCGGCATGACCGGGCGACGAGCGCAGGAACGTGCCGATGTCGTTCGGATCGGGAATCGCGTCGCGATGCGCGGGATCGGCGAACGCGGAAAACGCGGCGAACTCGCGGCGCCGGCCTTCGCGCACCGCGTCGGCGAGCGCGCCGCGATAGTCGGTGAAGAACTGGAACGGCTGCGTGCTGCCGACTTCCTCGCCCATGAACAGCAGCGGCACCTGCGGCGCGAGCAGCATCAGGGCGGTCGCCGCGCGCACCGCGTCGTCGTTCGCGAGCGCGCGCAGCCGCTCGCCGAAGGCGCGGTTGCCGATCTGGTCGTGGTTCTGCAGGAACGTGACGAACGTGGTCGGCGGCAGGTGCGCGCTCGGCTCGCCGCGCGGCGCGCCGTCGTGCAGCGGCGACGGCTCGCCCTGGTACGCGAACCCTTCGCCGAGCGTGCGCGCGAGATGGCGCAGCGGCGCATCGGCGTACGCGCGGTAGTAGCCTTCGCGCTCGCCGGTGAGCAGCACGTGCGCGCTGTTGTGGAAGTCGTCGTTCCACTGCGCGTCGAAACCGCCGGGGCCGAGCAGGCTCGCCCGATTGCGCTCGTCCTCGAGCACCAGATGCACGTGGCGCGCGTCGCCCGCATACGCGCGCACGCGGCGGGCGAGCTCGCGCAGCCATGCATCGTCGTCGATCGCATGCGCGGCGTCGATGCGCAGGCCGTCGAAGCGGAATTCGTCGAGCCAGTACAGCGCGTTGTCGATGAAGAACGCGCTCGTCTGCGCACACGAGAAGTCGATCGCGGGCCCCCAGGCGGTCTGCCGGTCCGCGCGGAAAAATCCCGGTGCATAGCGCGGCAGCAGGTTGCCTTCGGGGCCGAAGTGGTTGTAGACGACGTCGAGCAACACCTGCAGCCCGAGCCCGTGCGCGGCGTCGACGAGTGCCTTCAGTTCCTCGGGCCGTCCGTACGACGCCGCGGGCGCGAACGGCAGCACGCCGTCGTAGCCCCAGTTGCGCGCGCCCGGGAACGCGTTGACGGGCATCAGCTCGATCGCGGTTACGCCGAGCGCGGCAAGCCCGGCCAGGCGCCGCTCGACGTTCGCATAGCCGCCGCATGCGCCGACGTGCAGTTCGTACAGCACCGTCTCGTGCCACGGCCGCCCGCGCCACGCGTCGTTGCGCCAGCGGTACGCGGCCGGGTCGATGACCTGGCTCGGGCCGTGCACGTCATGCGGCTGGAAGCGCGATGCGGGATCGGGTGCCACGAGACCGTCGTCGAGCAGGAAGCGGTACAGCGTGCCGGGACCGCACGGCGCGACGACCTCGAACCAGCCGTCCCCGGCCGGCAGCATCGCGACGCGCCGTTCGCCGTGCAGTTCGACCGCGGCCGTGCGGCTCGCGGGCGCCCACAACCGGAAGCGCGTGTGTTCCGTGTCGAGGCAGGTCGCGCCGAACGACGACGCGAATGCGTGCGTGCCGGGCGGATGGGCGGTGCGTGACGTCATGGCGGCTCCTCACGAGGGCGGGGCGGGTGGCACGGCCGCGACGGCGATCACGGCCGCGTGCGCGGCGACGTCGAGGCCGGCGTCAGGCCAGCCGCGCGGGCCGCCGTCGGGCGACGCGGTGTCGAGCAGCACGCGATAGTCGAGCACGGGGGCGGGCAGCTTGAACGTGATGACGTGGGTCGACGCATTCAGCATCACGAGCAGCGCCTCGGTGCGCCCGGTGCGGCCGGTGCCGACGCGCCGCATCGCCAGCGCGCGACGCTCGCCGTCCTCCCACGCGGGCACGCTCAGCGGGTCGCCGCGCTCGTCGAACCAGTCGATCTCGCGCATGCCCGGCGCACCGTCGCGGTCGCCGGACGGATAGCGCGGCGCCGACATCAGCGGGTACATGCGGCGCAATGCGGCGAGCCGCGACACGAAGCGCGTCATCTGCGCGCCTTCGTCGCTGCGCGCGAGATCCCAGTCGAGCCAGGACAGTTCGTTGTCCTGGCAATATGCGTTGTTGTTGCCGTGCTGCGTCCTGCCGAATTCGTCGCCGGCCACGATCATCGGCGTGCCGAGCGCGGTAAACAGCGTGGCGAGCATCGAGCGGGCGACCCGCGCGCGCAGGTCGCGGATCGACGCGTCGTCGGTGGCGCCTTCGACGCCCCAGTTCGCGCTGCAGTTGTCGCCGTGGCCGTCGTGGTTGTCCTCGCCGTTCGCTTCGTTGTGCTTGTCCGCATACGACACGAGATCGGCGAGCGTGAAGCCGTCGTGCGCGGTGATGAAGTTGACCGACGCCCACGTGCGGCGCCGGTGATGATTGAACAGGTCGGCCGAGCCCGCGAGCCGCGCGGCGAGTTCCGGGCGCTGCCCGGCGTCGCCGCGCCAGAAGCGCCGCACGGTGTCGCGAAAGCGGTCGTTCCATTCGGCGAAGCCGGGCGGGTGGCGGCCCAGCTGATAGCCGCCGGGGCCGAGATCCCACGGCTCGGTGATCAGCTTGCGCTGCGCGAGCAGCGGGTCCTGCCGCAGCGCGTCGAAGAAACCCGCGCCCGGCTCGAAGCCGTGATCCTCGCGGCCGAGCGTCACGCCGAGATCGAAGCGAAAGCCGTCGACGTTGAACGCGCTCGCCCAGTAGCGCAGCGAATCCATCACCATCTGCACGACGCGCGGATGCGACAGGTTCAGCGTGTTGCCGCAGCCGGTCTCGTCGACGTGGTAGCGCGGGTCGTCCGGCCGCAGCCGGTAGTAGCTCGCGTTGTCGAGGCCGCGCCACGACAGTGTCGGGCCGAGTTCGTTGCCCTCGCACGTGTGGTTGTAGACGACGTCGAGCACGACTTCGATGCCGGCCGCGTGCAGCTGCCGGATCGCGATGCGCATTTCGTCGAGCCGCCGCGTCGACAGGTAGGCCGGCTCCGGCGCGAAGAACGCGGCCGTGTCGTAGCCCCAGTAGTTGCGCAGCCCGCGGTTCACGAGCGCACGCTGCTGCAGGAACGCGTGCACCGGCAGCAGCTCGACCGTCGTCACGCCGATCGACAGCAGGTGATCGATGAACGCCGGATGCGCGAGCGACGCGAACGTGCCGCGCTCCGGCGCGCGCAATCCGGCACGGCGCATCGACGCGCCGCGCACGTGGGTCTCGTAGATCACGGTGCTGCGCCACGGCACGTCGGGGCGCCGGTCCATGCTCCAGTCGAACGCCTCGTCGACCACCACGGCCTTCGGCATCGCGGGCGCCGAGTCGCGGCGATCCATCGACAGGTCCGCGCGGTTCGAATGCACGCGATAGCCGAACAGCGCGTCGGACCAGCGAAAGTGACCGACCAGCTTGCGCGCGTACGGGTCGAGCAGCAGCTTGGTCGGATTGAAGCGATGGCCGTGCTGCGGCTGGTACGGGCCGTCCGCGCGAAAGCCGTACACGGTGCCCGGATGCGCGTTCGGCAGGTAGCCGTGCCATACCTCGTCGGTGCATTCGGGCAGGTCGAGGCGCGCGAGCTCCTTGCGGCCGGTCGGGTCGAACACGCACAGCTGGATACGCTGCGCATGCGCGGAAAACACCGCGAAGTTGGTGCCGAGGCCGTCCCAGGCTGCGCCGAGCGGATGGCAGCGGCCGGGTTCGAGACGGGCGGGCAGGGCGGTCGGCATGGGGATCGTCTCCGTGTCGAGGGCGCCGGGTGTCAGGCCGGGCTCAGCCACAGCGTCGCGAGCGGCGGCAGGCGCAAGGTGGCCGACCACGACTCGCCGTGCGCGGGGATCGCCTCCGTCGACACCGTGCCGTCGTTGCCGGCATTCGTGCCGCCGTACACGGCGGCATCGGTGTTCATCAGTTCACGCCACTGCCCGGGCGCGGGCAACCCGACGCGATAGCCGGCACGCGGCACCGGCGTGAAGTTGCAGACCGCGACGACGAGACGCCCGGTGTCGTCGCGGCGCGCGAACGCGAACACGCTGTTGTCGCGATCGTCGCCGATCAGCCACGCGAAGCCGGCCGCGTGGCAATCGAGCGCATGCAGCGCCGGTTCGGCCGCGTACGCGCGGTTCAGGTCGCGCACGAGCCGCTGCACGCCGCGATGCGCGGGCGCGTCGAGCAGGTCCCAGTGCGGCGTCGCGTCGTGCGCGAACTCGGCCCATTGCGCGAATTCGCTGCCCATGAACAGCAGCTTCTTGCCCGGATGCGCCCACATGAAGCCGAAGTACGCGCGCAGCGTCGCGAGCCGCTGCCACGCGTCGCCGGGCATCTTCGCGGCGAGCGAACCCTTGCCGTGCACGACCTCGTCGTGCGACAGCGGCAGCACGAAGCGCTCGGAGAACGCATACACGAGCCCGAACGTCATCCGGTCGTGGTGATAGCGGCGATGGATCGGATCCTCGCGCAGATACGCGAGCGTGTCGTGCATCCAGCCCATGTTCCACTTGAAGTCGAAGCCGAGCCCGCCGTCGCCGGTCGCCGCGGTGACGCCCGGCCACGCGGTCGATTCCTCCGCGAAGGTGACGATGCCCGGCGGCGCGAGCGCACCGTGCAATGTGTCGTTCAGCGTGCGCAGGAACGCGACCGCTTCGAGGTTCTCGCGCCCGCCGTGGATGTTCGGCACCCATTCGCCTTCCCGGCGCGAGTAGTCGCGGTACAGCATCGACGCGACCGCGTCGACGCGGATCCCGTCGACGTGATAGCGGCGCGCCCACGCGAGCGCCGACGCGACGAGGAACGCGCCGACCTCGTTGCGCCCGAGGTTGAACACGCAGGTGTTCCAGTCGGGGTGCATGCCCTCGCGCGGATCGGCGTGCTCGTACAGCGCGCTGCCGTCGAACTGCGCGAGGCCGTGCGGATCGTTCGGGAAATGCGCGGGCACCCAGTCGACGATCACGCCGATGCCGGCCGCGTGCGCGCGGTCGACGAAGCGCGCGAAGCCGTCGACCGGCCCGAAGCGCGCCGACGGCGCGAACTGCGCGAGCGGCTGGTAGCCCCACGAGCCGCCGAACGGGTACTCGGAAATCGGCATGAACTCGACGTGCGTGAAGCCCATGCCGCGCACGTACGGGATCAGCCGCTCGGCGAGTTCGTCCCAGGTCGAACTGCGGTCCATTTCCTCGGGCACGCGCTGCCACGATTCCGGATGCACCTCGTAGATCGACCACGGCACCCGAAAGCGACGATCCGGATGCGGCCGCGCGTGGATCCAGCCGTCGTCGTGCCACGCGAACGCGTCGAGCGCCGCCGTGTCGGCGACCACCGATGCGGTGCGCGGCGGCGCTTCGGTCGCGCGCGCGCACGGATCGGCCTTGTGCGGCAGCACGCGGCCGTCGCTCGCGCGCAGCTCGTACTTGTAGTGCTCGCCGGCGCCGATGTCCGGCACGAACAGTTCCCACACGCCCCACGGGCGCCGCAGCCGCATCGGATGACGGCGGCCGTCCCAGGTGTTGAAGTCGCCGACCACCGATACGCGCTGCGCGTTCGGCGCCCATACCGCGAAGCGCACGCCGTCGATGCCGTCGACGCGCGTGGGCGTTGCTCCGAGGCACTCGAGCACGGCGGCCGGGTCGCCGGCCGCGAACCGCGCGAGCGCCGCGTCGTCGAGCAGCGTGCCGAACGCATACGCATCGTCGGTCACCTGCCGCGTGTCGGGCCACTCGATCGCGAGCCGGTAGTGGCCGTCGCGTGCGATCGTCCCGGCGAAGCAGCCGGCTTCGTCGACGCACGCGAGCGTGCCGAGTTCGTCGCCGTCGGGCGTCACCGCGCGCACGCGCCGCGCGCCGGGCAGCAGCGCGCGCACGACGATCCGCCCGGCATCCCGGTGCGGGCCGAGGCACGCGAACGGGTCCGGATGGCGCCCGGCGAGCAGCGCATCGATATCGTGGCGGTCGAACAGCGTGTCGGTCATCGGGTGCCTCCGTCGTCGGGTTCACCGTGCGTGTCGAGCAGGCGTTCGACGAGCGCGGCGAGCCCGCCGACCGGCACGCCGAGCCAGTCGGGGCGGTTCGCGGCTTCGTAGCACAGCTCGTACGACGCCTTGTCGATCAGGAACAACGCGAGCAGGCGATCGGCATAACGCGGGTCGACGAAGCGTTCGGGCGCCTGCTCGGCGGCCGCGCGATAGCATTCGACGAAGCGGTCGGCGGCGGCCTGCCCGAAGCGGTCGAACAGCGCGCGCTTGCGGCCGGCCGCCTGCGGCGGCGCCTTCTCGATCACGAACTGCGCGGCCGCGCTCACGTACGACAGCGAGCGCAGGAAGCCGGCCACGTCGCGCAGCGGATGCGACTTCGCGCGGCGCCGCTCCAGCGGGCGCGCGGGCTCGCCCTCGAAGTCGATCAGCAGCGCATCGCCCTGCACGTCGAGCACCTGGCCGAGATGGAAATCGCCGTGGATCCGCGTGCATTGCGCGTCGAGGGTGCGCGGCACCAGTTCGCCGAGCGCCCGCACGGCCGCGTCGCGCGACGCGAGCAGCGTGTCGGCCGCGGCCCGCTCGGCGGGGGCCAGCGTATCGAGCCGCGTGCCCAGCACGTCGAGCGCGTGCTCGAACGACGCGATCGCATCGCTGCGCCAGTGATCGACGTGTGCCGGGGTCGCGCGCTCCGGCGCGAACGCCGGGTCGTCGGACGGCTGCGCGAGCGCGACGTGCAACTGGCCGAGCCGCGTGCCGACGATCCCGGCGAACGCCGCATAGCCGAGCAGCGCGTCCGGTTCCTCGCCGGACTCCGTTGCGTCGCCTTCGTCGACGGCCGGCAGCGCGAGCTCGTCGACCGCACGTCTCAGGAAGTCGAACGAACGCGTCCACGCGTCGCCCTGGTTGTCGACGTAGCGCTGCAGGATCGCGACCGTATGCGGCGTGCCGTCCGGATCGACGTGCACGACTTCGCCGGCGAGCGTCGCGGTGTTCGCATAGCCGATCCGCGTCAGGTGGCGGCTCATCTCCGCTTCCGGATGGATACCGTGCGCGACCTTGCGCACCAGCTTCAGCACGATCGCGTCGCCGATCACGAGCGAGCTGTTGCTCTGCTCGGCCGCGAGCCAGCGCACTTCGGCGTCGTCGCCGGGATCGAGCGCGGCGAGCGCCTGCTCGGGCAGGAAGTCGAGGCGGCCGCCGTCGGAAGTCGGCACCGTCGCGCCGTCGCGCAGCTTGCGCAGCATCCCGCGCGCGAACGACGGCAGCGCGAACGCGTCGGTCAGGTAACCGACGGTATGGCCGCGCCGCACGCGCGCGAGCGCGAGCTGCGCGAACAGCGGCTGCGACGTCTCGCCGCCCCACGCGGCGGCCAGCGGCACGACGTAGCGTTCGACCCCGCCGTCGCTCGCGGATACCCATGCTTCCGCGTACTGGAACGGCTCGTCCGGCATCGGCGTGACGACGTTCAGCCACGCGTCGCCGATCTTGCGGTCCTTCGACGCGAACCAGCGCCGCCGTGCGAGCCACGACGCGAGCGCATCGTGCGCGAGCGCATGCAGCTGGCCGACGTCCGGCCGCGCGTCGCCGCGCCGCATCACGATCGTCACGTACTCGGGCAGCGGCTGCGCATGCGGCTGCCGCCACGACGGCTCGCGGCCATGCTCGGACAGCACGAACCACAGGAACCCGTACGGCGGAAAGGTGAGGAGATACGGGAGCTGGCCGACCGGCGGAAACGGCGAATCCGACGTCATTTCGATCGGCACGCGGCCCGCGAATTCGGACAGGTCGAGTTCGACGGCCTGCGACGCGCGCGACAGGTTCGCGACGCACAGCACCGTCTCGTGGCCTTCGAGTTCGCGCAGGTAGGCGAGCACCTTGCGGTTCTCCGGGCGCAGGAAGCGGATCGTGCCGCGCCCGAACGATTGCGTCGCGCGGCGCGTCGACAGGATGCGGCGCGTCCAGTTCAGCAGCGAATGCGGGTCGCGCGTCTGGGCCTCCACGTTGATCGCGTCGTAGCCGTACAGCGAGCCCATCACGGGCGGCAGCACCAGCAGTTCCGGGTCCGCGCGCGAGAAGCCGCCGTTGCGGTCCGACGACCATTGCATCGGCGTGCGCACGCCGTCGCGGTCGCCCAGGTGGATGTTGTCGCCCATCCCGAGCTCGTCGCCGTAGTAGATCACCGGCGTGCCGGGCATCGACAGCAGCAGCGAGTTGATCAGCTCGATGCGGCGCCGGTCGCGCTCCATCAGCGGCGCGAGGCGGCGACGGATGCCGAGATTGATCCGCGCGCGCCGGTCGCTCGCATAGGTCTGCCACAGCAGGTCGCGCTCCGAATCGGTGACCATCTCGAGCGTCAGCTCGTCGTGATTGCGCAGGAACACGGCCCACTGGTTGCTCGGCGCGAGCGCCGGCGTCTGCCGCATGATGTCGACGATCGGGAAGCGGTCCTCGCTCGCGATCGACATGTAGATGCGCGGCATCAGCGGAAAGTGGAACGCCATGTGGCATTCGTCCTCGTTGCCGAAGTATTCCTGCACGTCTTCCGGCCACTGGTTCGCCTCCGCGAGCAGCATCCGGTTCGGGTACTCGGCGTCGATCGTCGCGCGGATCCGCTTCAGGATCGCATGCGTCTCGGGCAGGTTCTCGTTGTTGGTGCCTTCGCGCTCGACCAGGTACGGCACCGCGTCGAGCCGCAGCCCGTCGATGCCGAGATCGAGCCAGAAGCGCATCACCTGGATCACCTCGCGCACCACGGCCGGGTTGTCGAAGTTCAGGTCCGGCTGGTGCGAGTAGAAGCGGTGCCAGTAGTACTGGCCGGCGATCGGGTCGTGGGTCCAGTTCGACGTTTCGGTATCGAGGAAGATGATCCGCGTGCCCGCGTATTTCGTGTCGGTGTCGGACCACACGTAGTAGTCGCGATGCATCGAGCCGGGTTTCGCGCGCCGCGCGCGCTGGAACCACGGGTGCTGGTCCGACGTGTGGTTGATCACCAGCTCGGCGATCACGCGGATGCCGCGTGCGTGCGCTTCGCGAATGAAGCGCCGCACGTCGGCGAGCGTGCCGTAGTCGGGATGCACGTCGCGGTAGTCGGCGATGTCGTAGCCGTCGTCGCGGCGCGGCGACGGGTAGAACGGCAGCAGCCAGATGGTGTCGACGCCGAGCTCGGCGATGTAGTCGAGCTTCGCGATCAGGCCGGGGAAGTCGCCGATCCCGTCGTTGTTCGAGTCGTAGAACGACTTCACGTGCACCTGGTAGATGATCGCGTCCTTGTACCACAGCGGATCGTCCGCGCAGAGCGCGGGCGCGCGGCGCCGCGCACGGCGCCGGCGCGGCGTGCCGGCCGGGGCGAGCGACGGGAACTGCGCGCGCCGCACGTCGTCGAGGGAGTCTTCGCGTTTCATCATGCGTGTGCTCCGGAAGGGCCCCGGGCACCGCCCGGGTCGGGCGCCGCCGCTCGCGCGGCGCCGGGAGACGGCGCGAGCCGCCAGATCGCATAGGGCCGCACGTGCGGGTCGAGCGACACGTACTGGCGATGCCCGCGCCAGGTTTCGGCGCGCGCGGCGTCCTGTTCGAGCGCGTCGAGCGGTTCGCCGTCGACGAGCCCGAGGCCGCGCCACAGCGACGCATCGAGCATGAAGTTCGTGGCCTGCGGATGCCACGGGTCGAGGCTGATCGCGACCGCGACGACGCTGTCGTGCGCGGGCGTCGCCTTCACGAACACGAGCACCTGGTCGTTGTCCGCGTCGGCAAACGTGAGGCCGAGGTGGGTCTGCAGCGCCGGATGCTCGCGCCGCGCGCGGTTCAGCCGCGCGACTTCGCCGCCGATGTGCGCGGCCTTGGCCCAGTCGCGCGCGCGCAGCTCGTATTTCTCCGCGTCCGCGTATTCCTCGCTGTCGGGCAGCGGTGCCGATTCGCCGATCTCGAAGCCCGAGTACAGGCCCCACGAGCCGGCGAGCGTCGCGGCGAGCGCCGCGCGGATCACGAACTGCGAGCGCGGCGCGTTCTGCAGGTGGCGCGGATTGATGTCGGGCGTGTTCACGAAGAAGTTCGGCCGGAAGAACTCGCGCGCGGGGCCGGCGCTCAGCTCGGTCAGGTAGTCAATGAATTCGTGCTTCGTCTCGCGCCACGTGAAGTACGTATACGACTGCGAGAAGCCGATCTTCGCGAGCCGGTACATCATTCCGGGGCGCGTGAACGCCTCCGACAGGAACACGACGTCCGGATGCCTGCCGCGCACGTCCGCGATCATCCACGCCCAGAACGGCAGCGGCTTCGTGTGCGGGTTGTCGACGCGGAAGATCCGCACGCCGGCTTCGACCCAGAACAGCACCACATCGCGCAGCGCGAGCCACAGGTCGGGCAGCGCGTCGGGCGCATAGAAGTCGGGATTCACGATGTCCTGGTAGCGCTTCGGCGGATTTTCCGCATAGCGCAGCGAGCCGTCGGGCCGCCACGCGAACCAGCCCGGATGGGCGGCGAGCCACGGATGGTCGGGCGAGCACTGGATCGCGAAATCCAGCGCGATTTCGAGCCCCTGCGCGCGCGCCGCATCGATCAGCGCGCGGAACGACGCGAGCGTGCCGAGCTGCGGATGCACGGCCGTGTGGCCGCCGTCCGGCGAGCCGATCGCGTACGGGCTGCCGACGTCGTCGGGGCCGGCCTTCAGCGTGTTGTTGCGGCCCTTGCGCGCGGTCGTGCCGATCGGGTGGATCGGCGGGAAATACAGCACGTCGAAGCCCATGTCGCGAATGCGCGGCAGTTGCGCGATCACGTCGTCAAAGGTGCCGTGCCGGTGCGGGTCGTTGCTCGCCGAGCGCGGGAACAGCTCGTACCAGCTGGAAAAGCGTGCGGCGCGACGCTCGACCTCGACCGGGTAGACGGTCTCGTCGTGCGTGACGAACGGCCGGTAGCGCAGCGCCGCGTAGGCGTCGGCGAGCGCGGGTTCGCCGAGCAGTGCGAGACGGCGTTCGTGCGACGCGTCGTCGAAGTCGGCCGCCAGCCGTTCCATCTGCCGGACCGCGTGCGGACCGTCCGGCGCGGCGCGCTTCAGCGCGGTCGCGAGCAGCAACTGCGCCTCGCGCACCTCCAGCGTCACGTCCTGGCCGGCCGCGCGCTTCTTCGCGATGTCGGTGACGAGCGAGGCCCAGTCGTCGCGCCACGCGATCACGCGGAACGCGTGGCGGCCGAGCCGGTCGAGCGCGATGCGCGCGTGCCAGCGGTCGTTCGGTTCCGCGACGAACGGCACTTCGCGCCAGTCGTCTTCGTCGTCCGCGCGCCACTGCAGCGCGGCCGCGAGATGCGCATGGCCGTCGGTGAAGATCGATGCGTGCACAACCAGCGTTTCGCCGATCACGCGCTTGATCGCGAAGCGGCCGCCGTCGACCGCCGGCTCGACGCGTTCGATCGCGATCCGGTCGGCCGCGAGCGTGGCGGACAACGCGGCGCGCTCGTCCGCGGCGCCGGCGCGCGTGGTTGCGGGCGGCGCGCGCCGCGCGTCGAGCAGCGCGTAGCCGCCGGGTTCGAGCGTGAAGGCGGCCAGCGCGACCGGTGCATGCGTGTGCGTGCCCGCCGGCGTCGCGACCTGCGTGAAGCCGCCCGGCACACCGGGCAGGATCGTCGCGGGATCGACCGGCGCGTCGGCATCGAGAGCGGGATTCAGCGCGATCAGCAGTGCCGTGTCGTCGTGCTCGAGCGACGGGCCCATGCCGCGCAGCAGCGCGGTCGCGGCCGCGCCGGGCGCGCTCAGTTGCGCGATTTCGCCGCGCCCGGCCGCAAGCGGCGTCGCGCGGCGCCACGCATTCGCGTCGGCGATCGCGCCGGACAGGTCGAAGCGCGCGACGTCGAACGCGGCGCGATAGCGCGCGGCGTCCGCATCGCGCACCATCAGCGGCAGCGCGACGCCGCGCTCGAAGCCCATCGGCACGAGCCAGCCGGTGCCGAGCGCGGCCGCGGTCCACAGCGCGCGGTGGTACGCGCGGGCGAGCGTCTCGTCCGGCGCGTCGTGCCAGTCGTCGGCAAGACGCGGGCCGTCGAAGGCGTCGGGAAACGCGATCGGCGAGCCGATGCGGCGCAGCAGCCGGTGTTCGTCCGCAAACCACGGCGAGCGCAGATCCCACCAGCGTACCGACGAGAACACCGCGTCGAAGCCGGCTCCCTCGAGTTGCGCGAGCGCGTCGCGCGCATGGCCGGGCACGCCGGCCAGCACCGCGACGTCCGGGCGCGCGCGCCGCAGCGCCGCGCGCCAGCCGGGCCACCACGCGGCCGGCAGGTGATGCGGCGCGTCGATCAGGAAGCCGGCCGCGCCGGCGTCCGCGAACGCGGCGAGATGCGCGCACCACCACGCGGCGAGCGCATCGTGCGTCGCGTCGTCGCCGACCCGCGCATGGGCGACGTCGAGTTCATGCGCGCCGCAGCGCGGATCGATCAGCGCGTCGTCGTGCGCGCGCTCGGCGTACCAGTCCGGATGCTCGGCGCGCAGCGGATTGTCGCGCGCGATGCGGTCGGGCACGACTTCGAGCAGCACGCGCAGCCCGTGGCCGTGCGCGAGCTGGGCGAGCCGCGAGAAGGTTTCGAGTGCGCCGGCGCGCGTCGCGAACGTCGCGGCCGGCCGGTGGAAGTCGGCGACGTGGCGCGGAAAACCCGCGACGCTGGCGGCCCAGAAGCCGCCGATCAGCACGTGATCGAAGCCCATGCCGGCGATGTGCGCGAACGTGTCGGGCCACGCGTCGAGCGGGCCGACGAGGCGCGCGTCGCAGAAGTAGAGGTGGGGAGCGAAGGGCGGGGTGGCGTTCATGGGATGGCGGGTCCGGGCGGCGGCGAACGGTAACGGCCGTGCGCCGCAACCCGCGTGCCTGCAGCGCGGCGCCCGGCGCGGCAACGCGCGGGCGGGATGCCGGGGCGGAACCCTGTCCTTTTTACATGAACGCGGGAGGGTCATGCCATCGCACGCATGGCCCATGCCCGGGCCTCCGGCGTCGTCACATGCGCGGAATCGAGCGAATGTCCGAACTGTCGCCGGCGGCCGGATCGTCGTCCGTTTCGGGCAGCGGCGCACCGGGGTCGTAGCGCACCGGCGCGCCGCGCTCGATCCGGTGCGGAAACGGCGGAGGGGTATCGACGTCGTCGCCGAAGCGCGCGCGCACGAACGCGCGCAGCAACGCGGTGCGCGCGTCGGGCGCGCGTGCCGCGCAGGTCGACGGGCCGTCGATGAAGCACGCGTCGCATTCGACGCCGTCGCCGCGCCGCGCGATCCGCAGATCGCCGACGCGATCGAGCACCGCCCCCGCGTCGGCCCACGACGCCGACGGCGCGAAATGCGCGTCGAGGCGCCGCAACGCATCGCACGCGGCGGTCACGATCACCTGCGGCTCGATGGCCGTGAAGTACAGCGTGTTTTCGTCGTCCGCGCACAGTGCGCGCGCGCACCAGTAGTCGAGGGCCCTTCCGTCGAGTTCGTCGGTTCGCATGGGCTTGCTCCGTCAGGTTTCGTCGGCGCGGTGCGCGTCGCGCGCGGGCGGCGTGCCGGGCGCGGACCGCGCACGCATGCGCGCGACGAGCGGGTAATGATCCGACGCGCGCCGGGCCAGCATGCTGCGATGCACGGTCACGTCGACCAGCAACTCGCCCGGATGGATCCAGATCCGGTCGAGCGAGAACATCGGGTACAGCGTCGGGAACGTGCGCGGCGCCGGCGCGCGGCGGAATCGCGTGACCAGCGCCTGCAGCGCGCGGCCGCGCACGAACCATTCGTTGATGTCGCCCATCAGGATCACCGGCATCGCACCGGTGTCGAAAGCGGCGAGCAGCCGCTGCACCTGCGCGCTGCGTTCGTTCGCCGACAGCCCGAGATGGGTCGCGACCACGCGCAGCGTGCCGGCGCCGCAGTCGATGTCCGCATCGAGCGCGCCGCGCGGCTCGCGCGGGTGGAACGACAGGTCGAGCGTGCGCGCGGCGCGGATCGGGCAGCGCGACAGCACCGCGTTGCCGTAGCGGCGCTCCGGCGTGTCGATGGTCGGGCCGGCCACCGCGTGCATGCCGGTCGCGTCGCGCAGGTGCGCGAGCACGTCGGGCGCGCGCGTGCCGCCGAGCGGCACTTCCTGCAGCGCGATCACGTCCGCGTCGAGCTCGTGGATCACCGCCGCGATTCGATCGGCCGCGCGCGCGGGCCACGCACCGTAGCCGCCGCGGATGTTGTACGTCGCGATGCGCAGGTCGCGTCCGCCCGGCGCGGCGGCGGGCGCGCCGTCCGACGTGACGATGTCCGGCGGCGGGGCCGGCTGCCGGCTCAGCGCCATCGTCGCAGCACCCTGACGAGCAGCACCGACACGCCGACCAGCGCGACGCCGATCGCCGCGAGCCACGCGAATGCGCCAGGGCCCGGATGGCGGAACGCGGCGGTCAGCTGGTGCGCGAACGTGACCGTCAGCAAGATGCCCGGCAGCATCCCGATCGCGGTGCCGACCAGGAAGTCGCGCAGGCCGATGTGCGAGGCGCCGGCGACCAGGTTCACGATCGTAAACGGCGCGATCGGCAACAGCCGCAGCACGGCCATCGCGACCACGCCGCGCCGGCCGATGTGTTCGCTGAGCCGGTTCGCCCGCGCGCCCGCGAATCGGCGCACCGCGTCGCGCCCGAGCCAGCGGCCGATCCCGTAGGTCGCGGCGGCAGCCGTCAGCGAGCCGACGGCCGCGTAAGCGAAGCCCGGCCACGCGCCGAACACGAGCCCCGTCGCGGCGATCAGCAGCGTGATCGGCACCGACAGCGTCGCCGCGACCACGTAGCCGGCCAGCAGCAGGGCGGGCGCGCCCGGCAGTGCCGCGGCGCGGGCCGCCGCCTGCGCGAGCGCCGCGACGTTCAGCGCCTTGCCGAGCGGCGAGAAGCGCCACGCGAACGCGAGCGCCGCGACCAGCAGCACGGCCGCGCCGAGCGCGAGGAAGCGCGCGGTCAGCGGGCGATGCTGCTCGCGCGGCAGGAACTCGCGGACGAACCGGTCCGGCTCGATCGGCTGCTCGGGGTCGAGCCGCGCGCTGACCGGCACCAACGCGTCGAGCTGCGGCGTCACGACCGGGTCGAGCACGCGCAGCGTGCGGCCCGGTTTCGCGCGCAGCCGGTCGAGCGCGGCGTTCGGCCGGTCGGCTTGCGCGAACGCAGCGGCGACCGTGGCCGGCGGCGTGCCGAGATGTTCGGCCAGCAGGCGCTCGCGCAGGCCGGCGATCGCGGCGCGGATGCGCGGCTCGCCCGCCGCGACGAGCGCGATGCAGCATTCGGTGTCGAGCACCATCGACCGGTTGTTCAGGTTCGCGCTGCCGATCACGATGCATTCGTCGTCGACGATCTGGATCTTGCTGTGCACGTTCACGCATGTGTCGCCGAGGCCGTCGACGTGCGGGTACAGCAGCCGGTAGCGGCCGAAGCGGTCGGCGGACTTGAGCGTGTCGTGCAGCCGCGCGCGCAGCACGCCCATCGTCGCTTCCTGCAGCCAGCCGCTCTGCACGCGCGGTGCCACGACCGTCACGTCCGGCCCGTGCGGGTCGGCCAGTCGCGCGGACAACGTTTCGCGCACCACGGCCGCGGTGAAATACTGGTTCTCGATGTACAGGTGGCGCCGCGCGGCGCGAATCGTGTCCTCGACGAGCGCGCGCACCTGTCGCACCGGCTCGCGGTCGCGGTGGCGCGGCGCCGTGTACGCGATGCCGAGCCGCACGTGGTTCACGTCGACGCGCGCGCCGGGCGGCCACGGATCGACGTCTTCGTCGCGCTCGAGATGGCGCTGCGCGCGGATCGCGATCGGACGCCCGCATGCGTTGCGCCAGCGCGTGCGCGCCTGCTCGCCGATCGCGGCGGCCGCGTCGCCGTCGAACATCGCCTGCACGTCGTGAAACGGGCCGTACGGCATGCCGCGGGCGTCACGGCGGCGCGGATCGTCGGCCGCGTGCGCAGGCGTATCCCAGCGCTCGCGCGTCAGGTCGAGCCCGCCGACGAACGCGAGCCGGTCGTCGATCACGACGAGTTTCTGGTGATGCGACGCGCCGCGCGGATGGGTGTCGTCGAGCCGGAACCGGATGCCGCGATGCGCGCGCCACGCGGCGCGATAGACGGGCGGCCAGTCGCGCTCCAGCGCGTAGATCATCGCGAAGTCCCACGCGAGCACGTAGATGCGCAGGTTGTGGCGCGCGGCCGCGAGCGCGTGCAGGAACGCGCCGAGCGTGTCGGGCAGCCCGTCGCCGGCGGCGTCGGCCGGCGCGAGGCGCATCCGGCTGTCGACGTCCCAGCCGACGATGAACACCGTATGGCGCGCCCGCCGCAGCGCGGCGCGCAGCGTCGCGAAATACGCGGCGCCGTCCACCAGCATCGCGAAGCGGTCCGCGCTGCGGATCGTGTCGCAGTTGCGTCCGCATTCGAGCAGGCCGTGTCGCACCGGTTCGGCCGTGCGCGAGGGGGCGGCCGCCGCCTCGTCGGGGCCCGCCGTCGCGACGGCGGCGCGCGGCTTGCGGTCCGGCGCGATCATCGGGTGTCGACGTCCCGGCCGCCGTCGATGCGTTGCAGCAGCGCGTCGCAACGTGCGCGCAGCGCCTGCAGTTCCGGCGAACCGGCGTCGAGCCGGACGCGTTCGCCGTGCTCGGGTTCGCCGTACGCGGCCGCGACGTCGTAGATGCGTTGCGCGATCGTCGCGGACGCGTTCGCGATCCGGATCCGGTCGAGCCAGCCGCATTCGGCGTGATGGCACGCGAGCCACGCGCGCAGCGCGCCGACCACCTGGCTGGTGGTGAGCCAGGTGCCGCCGCGCATGCGCGCGGCCAGCTGGCTCGACACGAGATAGGAAAGCAGGTCGGTCTGGGTCACGCGAAACTCCTTGACGAGGTGTCGGGACTGCAGGTCCGCACGCCGGCGATGCCTTGCAGGGATTCGCAGATCGCCGCAAATTCCGCGCCGCTCGTGCGCGAGAACGATATCGAGATGTCGTCGGTCTCCGGATCGTCGTCGGACTGCTGGACGATGAACCGCTTCACGCGCACGCGGCCCGCGCCGAGCGCGTCGTGCAGGACGTCGAGCGTCAGGCCGCCGCGCTCGACGACGAGCCGCAGCGTGCGCTGCTGCCGCTGCGCGATGAAGCGGCGCTCGAGCGGCTTCACGCCCGCCAGGATCGCAAGCACGATCGCCGTCGCGCCGATCGACGCGACGTACATGCCGCCGCCCGCGGCCAGGCCGACGCCGGCCACCGCCCACAGGCTCGCGGCCGTCGTCAGCCCGCGCACGACTTCGCCGCGCAGCAGGATCGACCCGGCGCCGAGAAAGCCAATGCCCGAGACCACCTGGGCGGCGACCCGCGACGGATCGAGCACGACGCCGTATTGCCCGCGCACGTCCTCGAAGCCGAAGGTGGAGACGAGCATCACGAGGGCCGAGCCGACGCACACCAGCATGTGCGTACGCAACCCGGCGGCCCAGTTCAGCCGTTCGCGTTCGAGCCCGATCACGCTGCCGAGCAGCGCGGCGAGCAGCAGGCGTCCGACGAGTTCGATATGGCCGATCATCGCGGCCTCCTTTGTTGTCTGGCGGACCGGAGCGGTTCGATACCGGGCACGAACGCAAGACACGTGCCGGGGCGGCCGATAGCGGGCACGGCGCGTGCGCGCGGGGCCGACGGCGCACGCGGCGGTCATGCGGCGCGCATTTTTTGCATCGCCATCGCAGATAAGTACAGGAGGCCAGGATGCAGCATCAACAGGACGCACAGGTTCGCGACCCGTATCGCGGCCACGAGATTCGCGTATGGGCGCGGCGCAACGCACGCGGCGCGTGGGACGACGAGGTGCAGGTCTATGTCGACGGTGCCCGCATCGAGCTGATCGTGCCGGAGCCGGCCGGCTCCGAATGGTCGACGCAGGACGAGGCGCTGCGCGCGGGCGTCGAGCGCGGGCGTTATCTGATCGACAAGCGGGTCGATGACGATTGATTCGGGGCGAATCGAATCGACCGACCCGATTCGATCAACAGGGCGCGTGTGCGCGGCTCGGCGCTTTCGTGACTGCATGCCGACGCCGCGCGCGCCGGGATCCGCTAACGCGAACGGTCTATGGCCGTGCCGCGATCTCGTCGAGATGCCACAGCAGATCCGCCGGATCGTCGTACACGCGCAGCGCCCCCGCGCGTTCCAGCTCGTCGCTGCCGTAACCGCCCGACAGCAGCCCGACGCCCAGCGCGCGGCAGCGGCTTGCGGCGAGCATGTCCCAGATGCTGTCGCCGACCACCACCGTGTGCTCGATCGGCACGTTCAGCTTCGCCGCGGCCGTCAGGAACAGGTCGGGATCCGGCTTCGCATACTTGACCTGATCGCGCGTGACGACCACATTCTTCGCCGGATCGACGCCGAGCGCCTCGAGGTTGATGGCGGCCGTTTCCATCCGCCCGCTGGTCGCGATCGCCCAGCGGATGCCCGCGTTCGACAGCGCGGCCAGCAGCTCGCGCGCGCCCGGCAGCGGCCGGACCTGCGTGCGCAGCCGCTGGTACGCGGCCGCGTGCAGCCGCGCGAGCCGCTCGACGCGCTCGGCGTCGAGGTCGCCGGCCGTTTCGCGCAGCAGCTGGTTCAGGAACAGGCCGCCGCTCATCCCGATCTTGCGGTGGATGCGCCATACCGACAGCTCGATGCCTTCGGCATCGAGCGCTTCCTTCCACGCGAGCACGTGCTGATAGACGCTGTCGACGAGCGTGCCGTCGAGATCGAACAGAAACGACGTTTCAATGCGCATGTGAATCTCCCGGCCCGATGACGTTCGGGCAAATCGTCCGTGAAATGTCCTTCGACGCATTATCGGCGCGCGGCCGTGTCATCGCCATGTCCCGGCGGCGCGGCCCGCCGCGGCATGTCATGTGCCGCTGGTACAATCGCGCCGATGCGCCGGGCCGGCTGCCCGCGCCGCACGCGCCCCCAACCTTCGTCGAATTCCCGTATGGCAACCCCGGACGCCGTCAGTTCCGAACAGTCGTGGTGGGGCGTCCTGGCCCTGGCCCTTGCTGCCTTCATCTTCAATACCACCGAGTTCGTGCCCGTCGCGCTGCTGAGCGCGATCGGCGACAGCCTCAGGATGCCGCCGACCGACGTCGGCCTGATGCTGACGATCTACGCGTGGGCCGTCGCCGTCGTGTCGCTGCCGCTCACGTTCGTCACGCGCCACGTCGAGCGTCGCAAGCTGCTGAGCTGCGCGATGCTGGTGTTCGTCGGCAGCCATGTCGTGACCGGCGTCGCGTGGAATTTCACGGTGCTGATGATCGGCCGGCTCGGCATCGCGTGCGCGCACGCGGTGTTCTGGTCGATCTCCGTTCCGCTGGCCGTGCGGCTCGCGCCGAGCGACCGGAAAAGCCGCGCGCTGAGCCTGCTCGCGATGGGCACGGCGATCGCGATGGTCGCCGGCATTCCGCTCGGACGCGTGATCGGCGAGGCGCTCGGCTGGCGCGTGACGTTCCTCGTGATCGGCGGCGCGGCGGCCGTCGCGCTGCTGATGCTGCGCATGACGCTGCCGGTGCTGCCGAGCCAGGGCGCCGGATCGCTGTCCAGCATCGGCGCGTTTCTCAGGAAGCCGGCGCTCGTGGCGCTGTATGCGATCACCGTGCTGGTCGTATCCGCGCACTTCACGTCGTACACGTACATCGAGCCGTTCGTGCAGAGCGTCAATCATGCGAGCAGCAGCCGGATTACCTACGTGCTGATCCTGTTCGGCGTGGCCGGCATGCCGGCCGCGCTCTGCTTCAATCGCGTGTTTCCGGAACGGCCGGCCGATTTCCTGCTCGCGTCGATCATCGCGCTGTCGGCCTGTCTGCTGATCCTGTTCCCGAGCGCGCTGAACATCGTCACGCTGTCGGTTCACACGCTGGTGTGGGGCGGGGCGATCGTCTGCTTCGGGCTCGCGATGCAGGCGTGGGTGCTGAAGCTGGCGCCGGAGGCGACCGATCTCGCGGTGTCGATCTTTTCCGGGCTGTACAACGTCGGGATTGGTGCCGGCGCGTTGCTCGGCAACCATATCGCCGGGGATTTCGGCCTGCCGTGGATCGGCACGTTCGGCGGCGTGGTCGGGATCTTCTCGGCCGGGATTGCGTGGGCCGCGTTGCGGCTGCATGAGCGGCGGGCGTTGGCGTAGCTGCCGCTGGGCCGGCGGGGGCGGCGATCGTGCCGCCGGCGCGTTGCACTGATCGCTGCAGGCGCGTCAATGCACAGGATGTTTACCGGCATGCGATGCGGCCGGTCACGACGCCGCGCCCGCTGGACGCCTTCAGCCTCAAACTCAATCGTTGTCCGACTTCAGGCACGCGTGCTTGGCATGCGTGATTTCGCGTGGCGCCGCACGTGCACGCCGATCTGCCTCCATGCGTTCCCTGATGCTGCGATGCGTGAGCGGAAAATCGCGCGGTTGTGGCGCGCCTCGCTGAAGAGAGCGATTTCGTTGAGATCCTTTCCACGCTGCGGTAATGGGTCGGGGGAGGTTAGCTGTCGGATATATCGTGGAAACTCGAGCAGCGAGGCTCGAGCGCAAGTCAATCAGTCACGTCTGAAATTCGAAATTTGAGTCTCGTTTCGAAGCGTTTGACAATTGTTGACTCGCCAGTGCGAGACGCGCGGTTGTGTTCTGCGAGATGATGTGGTCATCAAATAATCGGTTGTACGCGGGTGTGCGATTTTCGAGTAGACCACAATAATGAACCAAAATAACTATCGGTTGGTGTTCAGCCGCGTGCGCGGCATGCTGATTGCTGTCGAAGAAACCGCCACCGCGTCGGGCAAGGTCGGCGGGGGCGAAGGCCCTGCCGTAGCGCGTGTGTCGCGTGGATTTGCACGATTTGCGTTGCGTTACGCGGCATTTGCCGTACTGGTCGCGGCAGGCGCGACACCCATGTGGGCGAATGCGCAGATTGTCGGCGGCGGTGCGCACGCGCCTTCGGTGATCCAGACGCAAAACGGCTTGCCGCAGGTCAATATTAATAAGCCCGGAAATGCGGGTGTATCTTTAAATACCTATAACCAGTTCGACGTTTCGAAATCCGGCGCGATATTGAATAATTCGCCCACGATTGTCAACACGCAGCAAGCGGGCATGATCAACGGCAACCCGAATTTCGGGCCGAACGACGCTGCGCGGATCATCGTCAACCAGGTCAACAGCAATAATCCAAGCTCGATTCGCGGTTTCGTCGAGATTGCCGGACAAAAAGCCGAACTCATCATTTCCAATCCGGCCGGCTTGCAAATCGATGGCGGCGGATTTATTAATACCTCGCGCGCCGTATTGACAACTGGCGTTCCGTATTACGGAGCAGATGGATCGGTGGCCGGTTTCAACGTGAATCGAGGGCTTGTCACGGTATCCGGATCGGGCCTGAATGCGGCAAATATCGATCAGGTCGACATCATAGCGCGCGCCGTTCAGGCGAATGCAGCCATTTATGCGAAAAATCTGAACGTAATCGCCGGTTCGAATCAGGTTAATCACGACACGCTTGCGTCGACGCCGATTCAGGGCGACGGTGCGGCTCCGGCGGTTGCGATCGACGTCGGCCAGCTCGGCGGTATGTACGCCAACCGCATTTTTCTGGTGAGTTCAGGCAGCGCGGTCGGGGTCCAGAATGCCGGCACGCTTTCGGCGGACGCGGCCGGCATGACGCTCACGACCGACGGGCGGTTGGTGCAGTCCGGCAAGATCGGCGCGCTTGGTAACGTTGCGGTATCGGCCGGCGGCGGCATCGACAACAACGGCACGACTTACAGTCAGCAATCCGTGTCGATGACTACCGGCGCGGACATGACGAATAGCGGCACGCTCGCCGCACAGCACAACGTCGGCGTCAATGCCGGCTCGCTGAATTCCACGGGCGCAATCGGCGCAGGCGTCGACAGCAACGGGACGGTCACGCAAGCCGGTGACCTGCAAGTGACGACGACGGGCCAGTTGAGCGCAACCGGCCAGAACATCGCGGGCGGTAATACGACGTTGCGTGGCTACGGCATCAATCTGGCCGGCAGCAAGACGGCGACGAACGGCACGCTGGATGTGAACGCGACGGCCGGCGATATCAACCTGTCGAACGCGACGACGAGTGCACAGGGCGCGTTGAACGCAACCGCAGCGGGCGCGATCGTCAACGACCGCGGCAGCCTGTCCAGCCAAAGCGGTGCCACGCTGACGGCGGGCAGCCTGTCGAATCAAGCTGGCACGGTGTCGTCACAGGGTGCGCTGACGGTGCGCACGTCAGGTGCGATTTCGAATCGGGCCGGCACGCTGGTATCGCAGAATAGCGCCGACGTGGAAGGCGGCACGATCGACAATCAGCAAGGCATCATTCAGAGCGCCGGCCAAATGAAGGTCGTCGGTGCTTCGCTTCAGAATTCCGCTGGGCGCATTACGTCCCTGAACAGCGATGGTCTGTCGATCACGACCGGCGGCCAACTGACGAACGCAGCAGGCACGACCGCGAACGGCGCGCAAGGCGGCGTGATCGGTGGTGATGGTGCCGTCACGGTTCAGGCCGGCAGCATCGCCAACCAAGGATCGATCAGCGCCGCTACTGATTTGACGGTCGGTGCGCAGTCCATCGACAACAGCAGCGGTTCGCTGACGGCCGGCCAAAATGCGACGATCGATGCCGGCTCGCACCTGGCTAACGCAGCCGGCAGCATTTCTGCCGGCGCGTTGGCAAACGTTCGCGCGGCCAACCTGGACAACAGTTCAGGTTCGATTCAGGGCAGCCAGTTGTCGTTGACGGCGACCGACCTTGAAAACCGTTCAGGCGTGGTCACGCAGACCGGCACGAACCCGACCACCATTGCTGTTTCCGGCACGCTCGACAATAGTTCAGGCACCGTACAGACGAACAGCACCGACCTGAGTCTCACCCCTGCGACGCTGATTAACGACCACGGCAAAATCGCGCATGCGGGTACCGGTACGCTGACCATCGGAACCGGTGCGTTGTCGAATAACGGCGGGTCCATCGCGACCAATGGCGCGCTCGCACTGACCGCCGCCGCTGTCTCGAAT
Source organism: Burkholderia sp. BCC1988 (assembly GCF_905339895.1). Classification (NCBI taxonomy): domain Bacteria; kingdom Pseudomonadati; phylum Pseudomonadota; class Betaproteobacteria; order Burkholderiales; family Burkholderiaceae; genus Burkholderia; species Burkholderia sp. BCC1988. Next base: position 194,134 of record NZ_CAJPHA010000004.1, on the reverse strand, counting down.
CAAGCCGGTACGCTGTCCGCGCAGCGGCAGGCCAGGCTCGATGTTCAGTCGCTCGACAACAGCGTGTCCGGCTACATCGGTGCCGATAGCGTCACGATCAAATCCCAAGGCGCGATCAACAACCGAACCGGTGCGATCGAGTCGAATCACGCGTTGACGATCTCGGCCGACAGCCTGGCGAACGATGGCGGCGCCGTTAAAGCGCTCGGCACGGATGCGCTGTCCGTCACGGCGACGAACGCACTGACGAACACGGCAGGCGGCACGATCGGCGGAAACGGTGACGTGTCGGTTTCGGGTGGCACGGTCGACAATTCGAACGGTTCGTTGCTGGCAGCACAGTCGCTGTCCGTGCAATCGAACGGCCAGCTCGCAAATTCGGCCGGCCTGATACAGGCGAACGGCAACCTGAAGGTTGCGGCGCAAGGAGCGGTGCTCAATAACGGCGGGCAAATCGAGGCGAACGGCGCAACCGCGACGCTCCAGTTGTCCGGATCCAGCATCGATAATAGTGACGGACGAATTGCCAATATCGGTACGGGCGCGACGACGATCGACGGCGGCGCGTCGATCACGAACACGGATGCGTCCGGCAAAGCCGGTGCCGGCACGATCGGCGGCAATGGCGATGTGACGCTGACCGCGCAAACGCTTACGAATGCGCAAGGTGGTCAGACGCTGGCCGGCCACGACCTGACGTTGAATGTCGGCAGCAACGCGAACAATTCCGGCGGTGTGCTGTCGGCCGCGAACAACCTGACGTTCAATGGTGCGAACGCGGCGCTCTCAAACCAGAATGGTTCCGTGCGGGCAAACGGCGTGTTGTCGCTGACGGCTGCATCGATTGACGACACGTCCGGCAAGATCGGCAATGACGCCGGCAGCGGCGGCAGCGTATCGATTCAGACGGGTGCCCTGTCGAACCAGGGCGGCGCGATCGGTAGCGATCAAGACCTCACGCTGATCACCGGCACGCTGTCGGGTGACGGTTCCATCGTCGCGGGTCGTAACGGCTCGATCACGCTCGGGAGCGACTACACGCAGACGGCAGCGAACAGGCTGCACGCGAACGGCAACCTGAATTTCACCACGTCAGGCAAGCTGACGAACCAGGGCGTGCTGGATGCGAACGGCGCGCTCACCGTGAATGCTGCGAACGTCGACAACCAGAGCGGCGCGGATTTGAATTCCGCGAACACGACCGTCAACGCGAACGGCGGCACGATCGACAACGCAGGCCGCATCGAAGGCGATACGGTTACGACCAACAGCGCCACGTTGAACAATACGGGTACCGTCATCGGTGCCAACGTCACGTCGAATGCGAACACGATCAACAATACCGGAGCCGCTGCTGTCTTCGCCGCCGCCAACCAATTGAACCTGTACGCGACGAATCAGTTGTCGAATACGGGCGGTGCGAACCTGTTCAGCGTCGGCGATATCAATATCGCGGCGAACGGTCAGCGCGATGCGAACGGCTTGCTCGCGAACCGCACGCAGAATGTGCTGAACGATCAATCCACGATCGAAGCACAAGGCAACGTCGAACTCGCGGCCGGTACATTCACCAACACACGCCCCGCGCCGACGGTCACGACCGAAACGACTGGCACGACGAGCAAGCACGAAACCAAGCGCCAGAAATACATCGTGTGCGCGACGATGAACGCGGACCCGAACGGCGGCTGCTCGCAGGCAATGTGGGTGAATGGCTATAAGACGCCGCTCACTTCGAGCTATAGCCCGTCGCAGATCGTATCGGAATCGTCCGGACCGAACGCGACCGACAAGGTGCTGGTCGTGAACGTCAACGGCAAGCAGCAGACGATTTACTACAACACGCTGACGACCAACCCGGACGGGTCGGTTACGGTCAACTATTGGGACGCCTACGACCCGCACATCAACTACGTCCCGGATACGGAATACACGACGCGCAGCGACGGCCACAACGGCTATCAACGCGTCGAAATCTGGCGCGATACCACATCCACGACGCAGCAAGACAAGGTAACGAGCCAGGCGCAACAAGCGCAGCTCGTCGCGGGCGGCAGTATCACGATGGCGAACGTCGGCACGATCAACAACGACTACAGCGCCATCACTGCCGGCAAGTCGATTCAGATCGGCAGCACGCAGCAGAACGGCTCTGTGGGTAGCGGCAGTTATGGCGGCACGGTCGTGAACAACGTCGGTCGCACGCTGTATCAGTACCAGACCGACAATATCGTGTCGATGTACGCATGGAACGAAGACACGACGCAGGATCGCGGCACGATCGTTGAACCGACGGTTGTCCATACACCGGTCGCGATCGGCGGTACGGGCGGCACGATCATCGCAAATCAGTCGGTGTCGATCACCGGCCAGAGCGTCAATAACCAGAACGTCGCCGCGCAGAGTTCCGTGACCGGTGCGACGGGCGGTACGCTCGGCAACAATTCCGCCAATCAGGGGGTGTCGGGTAGCACGCTAAACAAGGTCGGCGCGGCAAGCGGTTCGACCACGGTCCCCGCACTTCAATCGGTTGCGAGCGCAACCGGTGCATTGTCGATCACGCTGCCGACCAGCGGCATGTACTCGATCCACTCCGCACCGGGGCAACCGTATTTGGTCGTCACCGATCCGCGTCTGACGAGCTATACGAATTTCATTTCGAGCGACTACATGCTCGGCCAGTTGAACCTGAACCCGGCGAGTATCGAAAAGCGCTTGGGCGATGGCATGTATGAACAGCAGATGGTGCGCAACCAGATTACGCAGTTGACGGGGCGCACCTTCCTGCCGGGCTACGCGAGCGCCGAAGACGAGTATCGCGCGCTGATGACGAATGGCGCGAACTATGCGAAGTCGTTTGGTCTGGTGCCGGGCATGGCGCTGTCTGCTGCGCAAATGGATGCGCTGACGAGCGATATCGTGTGGCTCGTCGACCAGGCCGTGACCCTGCCCGATGGCAGCACGACGCATGTGTTGGCTCCGGTTGTCTACATGGCGCAAACCCATGCGAACGACCTGCAACCGACCGGTGCGTTGATCGCGGCCGATGATGTTGAAATTCATACGACCGGCAGCACGACCAACTCGGGTGTCATCAAGGGCGGTACGAAGACGGTTCTCACCGCAACGGACATCCTGAATCGCGGCGGTACGATTTCCAGCGACAGCAAGAACGGCACGACGGTCGTATCGGCCAGCAGCGATGTGGTCAACTCGTCGGGGATGATTACCGGTAATCGGGTCGCCGTCAGTGCCGGTCGGGATATCGTCAACACGACGCTGGTCGATGCGGTGGGCGCAACCGGTGCATCGGGGGCAAGCAAGGCCAGTACAAGCTTGATCGGCCAGCAAGGCACGATCGCGGCAACGGGTGATTTGTCGGTTCAGGCGGGTCGCGATCTCTCGCTTCACGGTGCGAATCTGTCGGCTGGTGGCGATGCGCTGGTTACCGCAGGCCGCGATATCAACGTCGATGCGGTTCAATCCACGACGAACCAATCGATGTATCTGAACGATCAGCATCATTGGGAAGAATCCACGACGAAGAACGTCACGAGCGGCATCACCGCAGGCGGCAGCTTGGGGATGCAAAGCGGTAACGATACGATGCTCAAGGGTGCGACGGTCACTGCCGGCAAGGATTTGGCGGTGCTCGCGGGCGGCAATCTGACGGCGACGACGGTCACGGATACCGCGAAGCTCGATAACGTCGCGGCGGACAGCAAGACGCGCAAAGAAGTCGATCACAACTACGACGAGCACGCCATTGGTACGCAGTTCACGGCAGGCGGCAATGCGTCGCTCGGCGCGGCGAGCAACGACGCATCGAAAGGCAACGTGACACTCACGGGTTCGTCCCTCACCGCTGGTATGACGAACGGCGTTGAGAACGCCACCGGTACGGCGAACATCGTTGCAACGGGTAACGTCACGGTGAACGAAGCGCGCGAGGAACACGACAAGTACCAGTCGGTGCAGGTTCAGCGCGGCAGTTTCGTCAGCAGCACGAAGACCGATTCGATGACGGACACGCGCGCGAACGTCGGCGTCGGCAGCACGGTTTCGGGCAATACCGTCAACATTCAGTCGGGCCACGACCTGACCGTTCAAGGCAGCACGGTCGTCGGTACGAACGATGTGAGTCTTGCCGCGACGAACAACGTCAATATCACGACGTCCAAAGATTCGGTCACGCAGGACAGCTACTATCGCGAAACGCATTCGGGTATCGGTACAAGCGGTCTGACCGTGAGCATCGGCACGCAGAAGAAGACTGATACGGATCATGCTGCGTCCGTCACGAACAACGCGAGCACGGTCGGCTCGCTCAACGGCAACCTGACAGTCAAGGCCGGCGACACGCTGCATGTGACGGGCAGCGACCTGATTGCCGGAAAGAACCTGACGGGCAGCGCCGCGAACGTCGTGATCGATTCGGCGACGGATACCAGCAACAGGACCCATAGCGAGACAACCAGCAGCAGCGGCGTCACGCTCGGCCTGTCGGGCAGCATCGGCGATGCGATCAACGGTGCGTACCAGCAGGCGCAGGCCGGAAAGAGTGGTGCCGGCGACAGCCGTGCAACAGCCCTGCACGCAATTGCGGCAGGCGGCGATGCAGCAATGGCCGGCTACGGTGCGTACGATATGGCGAAGAACGGCGTATCAAGCGCGTCGAATGCGCCTAGCATCGGCGTTCAAGTCAGCGTCGGATCGAGCCATAGCCGACTCGACACGTCGGAAAACCAGACGACGCAGGTCGGATCGAACGTTAAGGCCGGCGGCACCACTTCCCTGATTGCGACTGGCAACAGCACGCCGGGCAGCGGCAATATCACCGTGTCGGGTTCGAACGTGTCGGGCAACGATGTGTTGCTGGTCGCGAAGAATCAGATTGACCTGCAAAACACGACGAACACGGATTCAACGCGCAGCTCGAACTCGTCGTCAAGCGCAAGCGTCGGTGTGTCGATCGGCACGAACGGTATCGGAGTGTCGGCTGCCATGTCGCGCGCACACGGCGACGGCAACAGCGACGCCGCGATGCAGAACAATTCGCACGTGACAGGTGCGAATAGCGTGACGCTTCTCAGCGGCGGCGATACGAACGTGATCGGTTCCAACGTGTCCGGTCGCACCGTGAAGGCGGACGTTGGCGGCAACCTGAACGTGCAGAGCATACAGGACACGACGTACAGCACGGCACATCAAAGCAGCGTGGGCGGCGGTATTAGTGTCAGCACGATGGGCGGTGGAACCGCAAGTGTCAGCGCGCAGAACGGGCATGCGGATGGCAACTATGCCGGTGTGAACGAACAGGCCGGCATTCAAGCCGGCAGCGGCGGTTTCGATGTCAACGTAAAGGGTAATACCGACCTGAAAGGCGCATATATCGGCAGCACGGCTGATGCGTCGAAGAACACGTTGACGACCGGGACGTTGACGACCAGCGATATTGAAAATCACTCGCACTACGCGGCGGACAGCAATGGGTTTAGTGCTGGCGTAGGCGTGAGCAATACCGGCAAGGCTATCGGACCCGATTCGGTAAGTGGTTCGGGCGGCGTGACGCCGATGATTTCGCAATCGGACAGCGGAAACGAGAACGCAACCACGCGTAGTGGCGTTAGCGCCGGCACGATCAATGTCACGAATCCGGCAGGCCAGACACAGGACCTGGCTAACCTGAATCGCGACACGTCGAACCTGAACGGAACGGTGTCGAAGACGCCGGACGTGCAGAATCTGCTGGATAAGCAGGCCGACACGATGAATGCCGCGCAAGCGGCCGGCCAGGTGGTAGCACAAGGCATTGGGGCCTATGCCGATATGAAACGCGACGACGCCCTTTCCACCGCGAAGGATGCGACGGCGGCAGCGAAGGCTGCAATACAGGCGGGCGACACCGACACCGCTGAGGCATACGCAGCCACGGCGTCGCAAGCGCTGTCCGAAGCGAAATCATGGTCGGAAGGTGGAGATTCGCGTGCACTGATGCAGACAGCGGGCGGCGCGTTGATTGGCGGGCTGGGCGGCGGTAGCGTGTTCTCGACGGTTGGCGGCGCAGCTGGCGCGGGTCTGGCATCGAAGCTCGCACCGCAGACTGAGGCGGTTAGCGATTCGATTGCCGGAGCGACCGGTTCGACGCTGCTCGGCAATGTGGCGAGCAATATTTTGTCGGGTCTCGGGGGCGCGTTGGTGGGTGGTTCAGCGGGTGCTGCGATGGCGTCGAACGTCGGCCTGTACAACCAGTCGAGGGATACAGAGAATAAGGCGTCGAACAAGGAATCGGACAGCCTTGCGCAGCAGGTGATTGACCTCTACAACACCATTCAGTCAGCGCGTAAAACGGGCAGCAATGCCATTAGTTCGGGTGTCAATCTGGCTGTTGGGATGATGCAGAATGAATTTTCAAAATTCATGCATCAGCCTGTCGGTGCGCAGATATCACAAGGTGTTAATCTTGCAGCGGCTACCGCGCTGGGGGCAATGGGCGGCGGCGACCCGATGACGCCGAGCGGCGGCACCGTGTTGGTCACGACAGGTGCGGTACAAGCTGCGAATGCTGCATTGGGCATTTCTGCAGGAAATGCCATGCTGAATAACGGAAACAACAATGGCGGAAAAGGAAATGTAAATGTTGAAGCCGGTGCAACGCCAGATTCAAATGAGGTTCGGGCGGGGCAAGGGTTGGCTGATGCTGGATACGATGTAACTCATCAACCTACGGCATCATCACAGGGTGTTACTGGTGTTCGAACGGCAGACTTGGGAGTGTCGGGCGTCGGGCAAATCGATGTCTATACTCCAGAGAATCTAAATCCTTCGAATATCGTAAAAAATATTGAGAAAAAAGCTAGTCAAGGTGATGGTGTACTTGTGCAGGCCAATTTGTCAAATGGCGACATGGCATCGATCGCAGCTCGGATGTGGGGAAAGCCAAACGCACAAAGCATTCAAACCATATTCTTTCAAAATTCGAACGGTGCTATTTTTAGATTTAATCGGCCGACTAGTGGGAAATGAAAATGCCAAAATTCACTTGTAAATGTGGAAATGTGATCAATCTTTCTGGCGGAACGACTGATGATGAATGGACTCTTGTTCCAGAAAAATCTATCGACGAGATAGGTGATTCATTGGGCGGTGGAGAAATTTTTACTGATGAGAATTTTTATGATGTCATCCTAAAAAATGGAGTTACGGTTTACCGATGTTCAGTATGCGGTCGATTGCATTTAGAAGAGGGTGGTCGAAATAAATTCGTAACGTATGTGAGAGAATCTACAGAATAAGGCGGCGCGATTTCCTATGAGGGCGCAACTTCGCTCAGTCAACGGCGCATCGGGAAAAATTACAAAAAAATAGGTCTATGAAACTGAATAAACGACTGACGGTATTGCCGTTCGTAGCTTTGACGTCGCTCGGGATATACGCACAGCAGGCCCCCACGCCTGAAGATCGGGCCGCTGCCGCGCGTGCGAACGCGGAACAGGACCGGCAGGCACAGCAACAACGCGACGCGCAGCAACGTGACGCGGCGTTGCGTGCCCCTTCCGTGCGGTCGGATGTACCGCGCGCCGAAGCCTATCCGCCGTTGCCGAGCGAAGAACACCCGTGTTTCCATATCGACCGCTTCGCGCTTGACGTGCCCGATTCGCTGCCCGATGCCGCAAAGTCGGCCGGCGCTTCCGCACTGCCGATGGATCGCTTTGCCTTCGCGCGTGAATGGCTCACCCACTACGCGGGCCAATGTGTCGGCAAACAAGGCGTCGATACGATCGTCAAGGGCTTGTCTCGGGAAATCTTGGCGCGCGGTTACATCACGACGCGCGTGTTACTGCCGGAACAGGATTTGGCAACCGGCACGCTAAAGCTTGCCCTGATTCCGGGTGTGATTCGGCACGTCCGCTTCGCCGACGAGAAATTGCGCGGCACGTGGAAGACCGCGTTCCCGACCGGCGACGGCGAAGTGCTGAACCTGCGCGACCTCGAACAAGGTCTGGAGCAGATGAAGCGCGTCAGCAGTCAGGACGTTTCGATGCAAATCGTCCCTGCTGACCAGCCGGGCGAAAGCGACGTGGTGCTGGACGTGAAGCGCGGCAAGCCGTGGACCGTCGTCGCGTCGATCGATAATTCAGGCACACGCGCAACAGGCAGACTGCAGGGCAATCTGTCGATCGGCATCGACAACCCGCTTGCCTTGAACGACGTGTTCAACGTCGGCGTCAGTCAAGACCTCGAATTCGGCGACAAGCGCCTCGGGTCGCACGGCTGGAACGGCTTCTATTCGATTCCGTGGGGCTACTGGACCGCCACGGTTGCGGCGTACACGAACACCTACTATCAACAGATTGCCGGCGTGAACCAGACGTTCGTCGCGAGCGGCAATTCGAAGACGCTGGATTTCAAGTTGGCGCGCGTGCTGCTGCGCAGTCAGAACGATGTGTTCGGTGGGTATGTCCGCCTGTCGCGTCGCTTCGGCGAAAGCTTCATCGAAGACACGGAAATCACGCAACAACGCCGCAACACAACCGTCATCGAATTCGGCCTGACTGATCGTCACTACTTCGATGGCGCGCAGTTCGACGGCACGCTCGCTTATCGCCAGGGTGTCGGTGGTCTCGGCGCGCGGGATGACGTACTCGCGGCCGGTGGTGGCCCGACCTACCGCTACAAGATGGCGGTGGTGGATGCGAATCTGTCGGTGCCGTTTGCGATCGCCAAGCAGCCGTTCCGCTATGTGACGAGCATTCACGGCCAGTACACGGGTAATACGCTGTATTACATCGATGACTTGACCATCGGTAGCCGCTACACGGTGCGCGGTTTCGACGGTGAAACGATGTTGGCGGCAGCACGTGGCCTGTATTGGCGCAACGAGTTGCAAATGCCGATCGGCCAAACGGGCCAAGCGATTTACGCCGGGCTGGACTATGGCCGCGTGTGGGGCCCGCAGCCGGTCGCGCTAGTCGGAACGCAGCTTGCCGGCGCGGTGATCGGCGTCAAGGGCAGCGTCGGGACGCGCTTCGGTGGGTTAGGCTACGACCTGTTCGCAGGAACGCCGATCTACAAGCCGTCCGGTTTTCCAACGGCCCGGGTTACGCTCGGGTTCCAGGTGACGGCGCAGTTTTGATAACGACGCGACGGAGGCGCGCGGCGCGTCGCGGACCGGACGACGCCGGCGAGGACCAGGAACCGACGGTGTTTCCGACCGCGCGGATCGCCGCAGTCTAGTCCGTGAGTCACGAACCGCGTCCCCGCTGTCCGCACGTCTTCGCGATGCCGTGCTCAGTGACAACCTTAATGCGCGGCGTGCAACCTCACGAATTCCCGAGGGTTCCGCATTTCTTGGTCAACGACGACCGACGGAGCGACATCTTCACTTCGCAAACGGTGGCGACTTCATTTTGGTCTACGCGATGCGGCCCGCCAGTCCTGAGCCCCGCCGCATCGAGCCGCCTGAGCTTCGCATAAAGCGTCGTGCGTGAAATACCGAGCTGCCGCGCGGCCGCCGACACATTGCCGTCGTGCTCGCCGAGCGCCCGGCGGATCGCGTCGAGCGACTGTTCGTGCAGGCTCGCCTGAGGGCTGGCGGCCGGCGCCGCATTGCACACGTCGGCGGCTTCTTCGAGCACATCGGCGTGGCGCGCCGTCGTCGCCCGATCGAGCGGCGCACGCACCGTGCGCACCCATACGTGGCTACCATCGTCCCGCGCGATCCGTTGCGGCGTGCGCGCCGGCGTCAGCAGGCGGCGCTGTTGCGCGGGCGTCGCCCCGGGAAACAGTTGCCGGAGATCGACCGGCGCGATCGGCCCTTCGGGCGCGAGGTCGAGCATCTGGCGCGCGAGCCGGCTCACCGCGCGCACGCGGCCCGCTTCGTCGAGCGCGACGACCCCGGCGAGCGGCGTGCCGAGCCAGCGCGGATCGTATTGCACCTGCAGCAGATGGCAGTCGCGCAGCATCGCATACAGCCGCTGCTCGGCGGACAGCGCCGCATGCCGGAACTGCTCGCGCAGTTGCACGACATTGCGCCGGCCGATGCCGGTGATGTCGAGCGCGCCGATCACTTCGCCGTCGAAGCCGACCAGCGGCACCGCGAGACAGAACACCCGCGAAAACTCGTCGAGATAGTGCTGCGCGCCCGCAACGACGGCCTCCGTGCCGTCGTGAATCACGCAGCTTGGCGCGGTCGTGCCGATGTTCGGTTCGACGATCCGGCGGCCGGCGACGATCGGCGTCAGCAGCGTGTCGTCGCATTGCGGGCTGCGCCGCGCATGGATGATCGTGCCGCGCGGATTGACGCAGAAGATCGTCCACTCGCTGCCGCCGAACGCGGCCCACAGCTGCTCGATCTCCTGCGCGACGCAGCGTAGCAGCCGCCGGTCCGCGCGCGGTTCGTCGAACTCGCGCTGCATTTCGTAGCGGGCGGTTTGCCACGGCCGGAGCCCGGCGTCGCGCGAACGCAGCCACGAGCGCGCGACGGCGGCCGGCAATGCTGTTTCCGGCAGCGGCTCGCCCGCCGCGAAGCGGGCGCGGAGCCGGTCGAGGTCGACCGGCCGTGCAAGGGATTCGGGGGCCGTCTTCACGCTGCGCTCCATTTGGGGGTCGAGTGTCCGGGGCCGGGCGTGGCGGCCCGGCGTGTCGCGCGAATGCGTAATATAGCCCGGCGCCCGCAGCGCGGTATTTTCCCGACAGGGGCGCCGCCGATCGCAGCCCGATTGCCGCCCGATAGCCACGATGGCCACCGCTGGCCGGCGGCGCCCCCGCGCTCAATGCGGCAAACGCAGGATCGGCTTGAGCGTGATGCCTTTGCTGCTGTCTTCCGCCGCCTGGTTGATCTGGTCGAGCGGATAGAACTTCACCAGCCGGTCGAACGGAAACCGTCCTTGCAGATGCAGCTGCACGAGCTGCGGAATGAACGTCTGCGGCACGCTGTCGCCTTCGACGATGCCACGGATCGTGTGGCCGCCGAGCAGCAGGCTGTTCACGTCGAATTCGGCCTTGGTGCCGAGCTTCGGCGCGCCGACCACGCCCATCGTGCCGCGCGAGCCGAGCGCATCGATCCCTTGCGACAGCACGGCCGGCAGTCCGGTCGACTCGAGCGCGTAGTCGACGCCGCCGCCGGTGATCTCGCGGATCGCGTCGACGACGTCGACTTCCTTGCTGTTGATCGCGTGCGTCGCGCCGAGCTCCAGCGCCAGTGCGAGCCGCGACGGCACGATGTCGACGGCGATGATGGTGGTGGCGCCCGCGACGCGCGCGGCCATCACGGCACTCATGCCGACCGCGCCGGCACCGAAGCTCGCGAAGCTGCTGCCCGTGCGCACCGCGAGCGAATTGATCACCGCGCCCGCGCCGGTCTGGATCCCGCAACCGAGCGGCCCGAGCAGTTCGAGCGGCGCCTGCGTCGGCACCTTGATCGCGTTGTTTTCGCGGGCGAGCGCGTAGCTCGCGAACGACGACTGCGCGAAGAAATGATCGTGCAGCGGTTGCCCGGCTGCGTCGCGGATCGCGGTCTGTCCGTCCGCGTCGGCGCCGCCGAAGTTCAACCCGAAGAACTGCCGGCAATACGCGCCGTGACCGCCGACGCACGACGCGCAGTGGCCGCATGCGCCGTAGGTGAGCACGACGTGGTCACCCGCGGCGAGCGTCTTCACGTTCGGGCCGACCGCCTCGACCACGCCGGCGCCTTCATGACCGAGCACCGCCGGCAGCGGCACCGGGTAGTACTGGTCGCGCACGATCAGGTCGGTGTGGCACAGGCCCGTCGCGACGACGCGCACCAGCACCTCGTCGCCGCGCGGCGCGCGGATCCGGGCGGATTCGATCGAGAAGGGCGCGCCGGCGGCACGGGCGACGGCCGCGGTGACGGCGCGCGTATCGTTTTCGGTGTACATGGTCGGTCTCCTCGTCAAAGCGGGTAAAGCGGCGCTTCACCCTTGATCGTCAGCCACTGCCACTGCGTGAATTCTTCCCAGTTCGCGCTGCCGCCGATGCTCGAGCCGTTGCCCGATGCGCCGACGCCGCCGAACGGGTTGATCACTTCGTCGTTGACCGTCTGGTCGTTGATGTGCAGCAGCCCGGTGTTCAAGCGCTCGCCGATCCTGAGCGCGCGCCCGACGTCGGCGGACAGGATCGCCATCGACAGCCCGTACTCTGTCCGGTTCGCGAGCGCGATCGCCTCGTCGTCCGTATCGAACGGCACGACGATCGCGACCGGCCCGAAGATCTCTTCGTCGAATGCCGGATTGCCCGGCGCGACGCCGCTCAGCACGGTCGGCTCGAAGAACAGGTCGCGATGGCCGCCGCCCGTCTCGACGCGTGCGCCGGCGCGACGGGCCGTGTCGACCACGCTCGCCGCATGATCGCGCTGCGCGGCATTGATCAGCGGGCCGAGGCCGACGTCCGCGGTCGCGGGGTCGCCCACCCGCAGGCTTTGTGCCTTCTCGACGAGCTTCGCGACGAAGCGGTCGTGAATCGCGCGCTGCACGAGCACGCGGCCGGTCGCCATGCAGATCTGGCCTTGATGCAGATACGCGCCCCATGCGGTGTTGGCAACGGCGCGATCGAGATCGGCGTCCTCGAGCACCATCAGCGAGTTCTTGCCGCCGAGTTCGAGCGACACCTTCTTCAGGTGGCGGCCCGCCGCTTCGCCGACCTTGCGCCCGGCCGCGGTGGAGCCGGTGAACTGGATCATCGCGACGTGCGGATCGGCGACCAGCGCCGCGCCGGCCGCACCGTCGCCGGGCAGCACGTGCAGCACGCCTTCCGGCAGGCCGGCGAGCTCGAACACGCGGGCGATCGCGACGCCGCCGCACACGGCCGTGCGCGGATCGGGTTTCAGCACGACTGCGTTGCCGAGCGCGAGCGCCGGTGCGACCGCGCGCATCGCGAGGTACAGCGGGAAGTTGAACGGCGAGATTACGCCGACCACGCCGCGCGGGCGGCGGCGCGCGAGCGACAGCCGGCCGGCCGCCGACGGCAGCACTTCGCCGGCCGCGCGCGACGGCAGTCCGGCTGCTTCGTGCAGCGCCTTGATCGTGACGGAGGTCTCGAACGACGCCTTCGCGCGCGTCGAGCCGCTTTCGCGCACGAGCCAGTCGACGATCGCATCGAAGTGCGTTTCGGCGACGGCTGCGGCGCGGCGCAGGACCGCCGCGCGGTCGTCGTAGGGCAGGGCGAACCAGGCGGGCTGCGCGCGATGCGCGGCGGCCGATGCGTCGGCGATTGTCCCGGCATCCGCGAGACCGATGCGGCCGAGTGTGTTGCCCGTTGCGGGTTCGATCACGTCGGCCGTGTGCGGGCTCGCGTGCCAGCGGCCGGTGAAGGTCTTGCCGCGCCAGATGTCGGCGTCGAACAGGGCGGTGTTGCTGCTGCTATCCATGTAGTCTCCTCACGAAATTCCGATCGGCCGGAGCGGGCGTTGCGCCGCCCGACCAGCATGCGCGCGAGGGTAGGCGGGTGAGGAGAAGCGGGGCTATACGGGTTTATTCCCACCCGGCGCGGCCGCGCGGATCGGTGGGTCTCTGCGATTTGGTGTGCGGAAACTGAACAGTCGGTGTGGGGATTGTTGGTGCAGTAGGAGCTGCGCCGTGCCTGACAACGCTCATCGCGCGAATCTGTGCCAAGACCTGCGCTCATGTTTTTCCGGATCGGCAGTCACCGACGGTGGATTCAACCGGTCGATGCAACACACAAAGACGCTGGGCAGACGCGCATGCATCGATCACTTGCAGTTCAGATGGGCGACTTGGCGCTCATACCAATCTTGCGGATAAGGAAGGAGATCGTCGTCGAATCGGGATGCGTACTTTCCATAGCCGACGAATTCGTAATAAATACCCATCGCCTCCGCATGTGACGATGCCCAAAACGTCCATATCCATTCACTGCCCGGCTCATTGAGGGCACGGGCGGCATCTCCGGCTGGTCCGTGGGCGATGCATGCGGGTAGAGCGTTGCCGAATCCGTCCGGGCAGAGCCAGACCTCATGCAGGTAACCCAGTGTGTTCTTCATCCAGTACGATCCCTAAGATAACCGGTTCCGATAGATGCGCCATTGTCGGATTGTCGACCATTCTGGCACCGAGTACCAGTGAACGTCCCTGGCCGGTCGGGAAGCTCGATCGTTGTCCAGATCTCGCTATCGCAAATAGCTACCGTCAGGATTGACTGCTTCATCGTCTTTCCTGGAAGGGTAGTATTTCTTCTTCTGCTCGAGTTCATAGAAGAGCGTGCCGTGAATACCGTTCGCTTCCTTCTTCTTCACCGGACGAGTCCATATCTCAGCGAAGACAGCATCCAACGACGCTTCATCGGATCGGTCATAAACCTCGTCGATGAATGCAATGTCAGTCCCCTCCGGAAATATCAAATCAAACTGTTCGTCTGTCACTGCAAAAATGTCATAAACACAATTTTCTGCGCCGTCAATGATCTGAATATTTTTCATTTCTCAATCTGCCTCCAAGCAGCATCTGACCCGCCAGACGCAGACCCATTACGCGCGGCCGCGACGAAGCATGGACTTGAACGACCGCCTCTGGCCGCGTACCACCTCTTACAGTTGCTTCAGCCGTCCTAGTATGTGCTTTCGCTTATCCCTTCGTCTCGCTAGTTGTCGCGAAGGGGGATAGCTCAGATGAGATGCAATCGGCTGGCGCCATCCGGAGGACAGGCTAACCCGGCCCGGCAAATGAATTCGCTTGGAGCGTTTTTTTGATGTCCACTCGGTTATTCGCTTTTGATGCACCCCGTGAACGGATCGCAATTTGCTACCGTCGCCAGTCATGGTGCGTGTTGCTGGCTTGCACCCGCTCGTGCTTTGGCCGCACGAATGTATGCGTCTGTCTGCCACGCCTCGTAACCTAGAAGGAACCCCTCCATGCGTTCAAGTGATTCGTTCCAGCCGGTCACTTGCACCGTATGCCAAATAAGGATATAGGCATCAATCCGCCACGCTTCATTAGGTCGTGCATACAAAACGCGCCTTGTACGGTAGCCATTAAGAATTTCTGTATCGATGTACTCTCTCTTTAGGAATCGTCCATCCGCCACATAGCGGTCGAACAGTCGCTCTGGAATCACGCTGTCGTCTGTCAACGATGGATATTCTTCGCTGAAGGCGGCAAAGGGTTTCATGCCGTCAAGCATCAGCGCAAGCTCCCGATTTGTGTGGGCCTGGTAAGGAAGGTCATCAAGCCAATGACGGGGTCTCAGAATCGCCGAGGCCGACTCTCCAACTGAGAAACCGAAATACGATGAGAATCGAGCCGTCTCGTGCGCGTCCAACTCATAGTCACGGCCTGCGTCAAATTCCTCGTCTTCCAACAAAGAGGAAATAACAGACGAATCTGGCACTTCGATCTGAAAGCTCTCTGCAGGACACGCCGTGTTCACATCAATGGTTTCGAGGATGAATTTCATGACCATATCGAAGCCCCCGAAGTTTGGTGCTGAAGATTGTCGCCAATCTCGCGCCGTCGGTCCAATAACTGCTTGTGGCCGGCTGCTGTCCGATGCGGATGCCCGCGCCCGACCCGGAACGGCCCCACGGTGATCCCGGAAAGCGGTCACTCAATGTACCTCGCCTTCGGCTTGCCACACGCCGAAAACAGTGAACTGGTGGGTGTCGAGCACGCCCTTCTGGAACCTCTGGAGCCAGCCGGGCCCCCAGGTCGCGCCACCCCTCGTGCTCATGCTGACGTCCATAGGCAACGTAACACCTGAATGCCGCGGCATCGCGCCTCCTGCAGCAGCTACGGCGTGTACTGTCAGCTTCTGATGGATGAGGGGCCTCTGCGTCGGGCGTCGATATCCGCGTACCGATGTTTTTCGTTCGTCCGCAGAAACCGACGCCGAAGCCGAAGACCGGACGGCCAACCCCGCGTGTTTCCCCTCAGGAAAACCCTGATCGGCTCAGGCAGCCCACCGGTTTTCAGCCGATTTCCCCCCACCGAAAGCAGCCGCACCGCACCCCCGCCCAAGCAACACCCCGGACACGCAAGACCGCGCTCCAGCAAGCCTCTCAGCCCGCATACCTAGCCAAAAAAGGTATGGTGCGCCGCAATATCAAGCGCATTCAAGCGATTTCCAATACCTCCCAGGTATCAAAAAGCGAGACCAAAAGTATTGGACGCTCCATTTCCCCGCCGCGTATAAATCCGTCCCATGAACTCCCCACACGCAGCGTGCCCCATGTCCTCAGTCACCATCGAACGCATTGAAACCCGCCTCGTCGACCTGCCGACGATCCGTCCGCACAAGCTGTCGGTCGCCACGATGCACGGCCAGACGCTGATGCTGGTGAAGGTGACCTGCAGCGACGGCGTGACGGGCCTCGGCGAAGGCACGACGATCGCCGGGATGGCCTACGGCCCGGAAAGCCCGGAGGCGATGAAGCTCGCGATCGACGCGTATCTCGCACCGGCGATCATCGGCAAGGATGCGACGCGCGTCCAGACGCTGATGGCGTTCCTCGGCAAGCTCGCGAAGGTCAATCATTTCGCGAAGAGCGCGCTCGAAACCGCGCTGCTCGACGCGCACGGCAAGCGCCTCGGCGTGCCGGTCAGCGAACTGCTCGGCGGCCGCCGGCGCGATCGCCTGCCGGTCGCGTGGACGCTCGCATCGGGCAACACCGCGACCGATATCGCCGAAGCCGAACGGATGCTCGACCTGCGCCGCCACAACGTGTTCAAGCTGAAGATCGGCGCGAAGGCGCTCGACGCGGACATCCGGCACGTGGCCGAGATCAAGCGGGCAGTGGGCGAGCGTGCCTCGGTGCGCGTCGACGTGAACATGGCATGGAGCGAAACGCAGGCCGCGCGCGCGATTCCGGCGCTGGCCGATGCCGGCTGCGAACTGGTCGAGCAGCCGGTCGCGTCGGCCGCGGCGCTCGCACGGCTGATGCGCCGCTTCCCGGTCGCGCTGATGGCCGACGAAATCCTGCAGGGCCCGGACAGCGCGTTCGAGATCGCGAAGCAGCACGGCGCGGACGTGTTCGCGATCAAGATCGAGCAAAGCGGCGGCCTGTTCGCGGCGCAACGCGTCGCGGCGATCGCGGATGCGGCCGGCATCGAGCTGTACGGCGGCACGATGCTCGAAGGTGCGTTCAGCACGGTCGCGTCCGCGCATCTGTTCGCGAGCTTCGCGAACCTGCAGTGGGGCACCGAACTGTTCGGACCGCTACTGATCACCGAAGAAATTCTCGCGACCCCGCTCGACTACAGCGATTTCGAGCTGACCGTGCCGAGCGGCCCGGGCCTCGGCATCGAACTCGACGAAGCGAAGGTCGCGCGCTTCACCCGCGACGGGCTGACGAAAGTCGCCCGCTGACCGGCTAATACCCGCGACAACCCGCTCACGTACCAGGACATCACGATGCTTTTCCACGTACGCATGGACGTCAACCTCCCGGCCGACCTGCCGGCCGCGGTGGCCGACGAGATCAAGACTCGCGAGAAGGCGTACTCGCAGGAGCTGCAACGCAGCGGCAAGTGGCGCCACATCTGGCGCATCGCCGGCGAATACGCGAACTACAGCGTGTTCGACGTGTCGGGCAACGCCGAGCTGCACGAGATCCTGAGCGGCCTGCCGCTGTTCCCGTACATGAAGATTTCGGTGACGCCGTTGTGTCGCCACCCGTCGTCGATACACGACGGCGACGTTTGAGCCACGGTGCCGCCGCTTCCGCAACGGCGAGCACCCCGGGTCACCTTTCCCCAAATACACGTGGAGACACCATCATGAGCGTCAAAGTTTTCGAAACCAAGGAAGTGCAGGATCTGCTGAAGGCCGCGTCGAACGCGGGCGCGAACGGCGCTAACGGCGGCGACCCGCGCACGCAGCAGATCGTGCTGCGGCTGCTCGGCGACCTGTTCAAGGCGATCGACGACCTCGACATCACGCCCGACGAAGTGTGGGCCGGCGTGAACTACCTGAACAAGCTCGGCCAGGACGGCGAAGCGGCGCTGCTCGCGGCCGGCCTCGGTCTCGAGAAGTATCTCGACATCCGGATGGACGCCGAGGACGAGGCGATCGGCCTCGACGGCGGCACGCCGCGCACGATCGAAGGCCCGCTGTACGTCGCCGGCGCGCCGGTGCGCGACGGCGTCGCGAAGATCGACCTCGACGCGGACGCAGGTGCGGGCCCGCTCGTGATCCACGGCACCGTGAAGGATCTCGACGGCAAGCCGGTGGCCGGCGCGCTGGTCGAGTGCTGGCACGCGAACTCGCACGGCTTCTATTCGCACTTCGACCCGACCGGCGCGCAGAGCGAGTTCAACCTGCGCGGCGCGGTGAAGACGGGCGCGGACGGCAAGTACGAGTTCCGCACGCTGATGCCGGTCGGCTACGGCTGCCCGCCGCAGGGCGCGACGCAGCAGCTGCTCGACCGCCTCGGCCGCCACGGCAACCGCCCGGCGCACGTGCACTTCTTCGTGACGAGCGACGGCCACCGCAAGCTGACGACCCAGTTCAACATCGACGGCGACCCGCTGATCTGGGACGACTTCGCGTATGCGACGCGCGAGGAGCTGATCCCGCCCGTCACCGGCAAGACCGGCGGCGCCGCGCTCGGGCTGAAGGCCGACGCGTACCAGGACATCGAGTTCAATTTCGTCCTGACGCCGCGCGTCGAGGGCAAGGACAACCAGATCGTCGAACGCCTGCGCGCTTCCGCCACGGCATAACCGCCCGACGGCTCGGCGGCGCGCAGGCGCCGCCGCCGGCCGGGCTCCCGCGAGATTCAATCGATACCGATGCGAGCGTGCTTGCAGGACCCGGCACGCGCACAGGAGGAACCAACATGTCCGCCACGATCGACCCCACCACCGAACTGGACCACCTGCTCGCCACCGCCGTGCAGGACGACAAGGAGGCCGGCATCTTCCGCTGCCGCCGCGACATCTTCACGAACGAGGCGCTGTACGAGCTCGAGATGAAGCACATCTTCGAGCGCAACTGGGTGTACCTCGCGCACGAAAGCCAGATCCCGAACAACAACGATTACTACACGACGTGGATCGGCCGCCAGCCGGTCGTCATCACGCGCGACAAGACCGGCGAGCTGCACGCGGTGATCAATGCATGCGCACACAAGGGCGCGATGCTGTGCCGGCGCAAGCACGGCAACAAGGGCAGCTTCACGTGCCCGTTCCACGGCTGGACCTTCTCGAACACCGGCAAGCTGCTGAAGGTGAAGGACGAGAAGACGACCGAGTATCCGGTGCAGTTCAACACGCACGGCTCGCACGACCTGAAGAAGGTCGCGCGCTTCCAGAACTATCGCGGCTTCCTGTTCGGCAGCCTCAGCGACGACGTGCTGCCGCTCGAGGACTACCTCGGCGAGGCGCGCGTGATCATCGACCAGATCGTCGACCAGGCGCCGAACGGCCTCGAAGTGCTGCGCGGCAACTCCTCCTACATCTACGAAGGCAACTGGAAGATGCAGATGGAGAACGGCTGCGACGGCTATCACGTGAGCACCGTGCACTGGAACTACGCGGCGACGATGGGCCGCCGCAAGGAGGACGGCACCAAGGCCGTCGACGCGAACAGCTGGAGCAAGTCGGTCGCGGGCGTGTACGGCTTCGACCACGGCCACATCCTGCTGTGGACCAAGACGATGAACCCCGAAGTGCGGCCCGTGTACCAGCACCGCGACGAGATCAAGGCGCGCGTGGGCGAAGTGCAGGCCGACTTCATCGTGAACCAGACGCGCAACCTGTGCGTGTACCCGAACGTGTTCCTGATGGACCAGTTCAGCACGCAGATCCGCGTGGTGCGCCCGCTCGGCGTCGACAAGACCGAAGTCAGCATCTTCTGCTTCGCGCCGAAGGGCGAGAGCGACGCCGACCGCGAGACGCGGATCCGCCAGTACGAGGACTTCTTCAACGTGAGCGGCATGGGCACGGCCGACGACCTCGAGGAGTTCCGCGCGTGCCAGGCCGGCTACGCGGGCATCACGGCGATGTGGAACGACCTGTCGCGCGGCGCGCCTCTGTGGATCGACGGGCCGGACGAGAACGCGAAACGGATGGGGCTGAACCCGCGCATGTCGGGCGAGCGCAGCGAGGACGAAGGGCTGTTCGTGTGCCAGCACGAACACTGGGTGCACGTGATGCGCGATGCACTGAAGCAGGAACGCGGGGAGGTGGAAGCATGAACATCGATTACCGGACCATCTGCGCGGCGCTGTATCGCGAAGCGCGCCTGCTCGACGACCGCGAGTGGGACGCGTGGCTCACCTGCTACACGGAAGACGTCACGTACTGGATGCCCGCGTGGGACGACGACGACCGGCCGACCGACGATCCGCACAGCCAGATCTCGCTGATGTACTACGCGGATCGCGGCGGCCTCGAGGATCGCGTGTTCCGGATCAAGACCGAGCGCAGCGGCGCGTCGACGCCCGAGCCGCGCACGAGCCACAACGTGACGAACGTCGAGGTGCTGGCCGAGCGCGACGGCGAGGTGGACGTGCGCTACAACTTCCACACGCTGAACCACCGCTACCGCGTGACCGATCACTTCTTCGGCACGATGTTCGTCACGTTGCGCCAGGTGGGCGACGCGCTGCTGATCTCGAACAAGAAGATCGTGCTGAAGAACGACTACATCCGGCAGGTGCTCGACGTGTACCACGTCTGACGCCGATTGTTTCGACCAGTAACACAGGGAGACGAGGTCATGTCCACCTACAAGATTGCACTGAACTTCGAGGACGGGGTCACCCGCTTCATCGACTGCAAGGCCGGCGAGAAGGTGCTCGACGCCGCGTTCCGCGCGAAGATCAACCTCCCGATGGACTGCTCCGACGGCGTGTGCGGCACCTGCAAGTGCCGCGCCGAAAGCGGCAGCTACGACCTCGGCGACGATTACATCGACGACGCGCTCACCGAGGACGAGAAGGACGGCGGCCTCGTGCTGACGTGCCAGATGGTGCCGCAAAGCGATTGCGTGATCGCGGTGCCGAGCTCGTCGGTCGCATGCAAGACCGGCCACAGCGCGTTCGCCGCGACCGTGACGAAGGTCGACCCGCACAACGACGCGGCGATCGTGCTCGAACTCGACGTCGACGCGGCCGCACCGGTGTTCCTGCCGGGCCAGTACGTGAACATCGGCGTGCCGGGCAGCGGCCAGCACCGCTCGTACTCGTTCTCGTCCGCGCCGGGCGACACGAAGGTCGGATTCCTGATCAAGAAGATTCCGGGAGGCGTGATGAGCACGTGGCTCGAATCGGCCAAACCCGGCGACACGCTCGAACTGAACGGGCCGCTCGGCAGCTTCTACCTGCGCGACGTCGCGCGGCCGCTGCTGTTCCTCGCGGGCGGCACGGGTCTCGCGCCGTTCCTGTCGATGCTCGAGGTGCTCGCGCGCAGCGGTTCGCAGCAGAAGGTGCACCTGATCTACGGCGTGACGCGCGATCTCGACCTCGTGCTGGTCGACGCGATCGAAGCGTATGCGGCGAAGCTGCCGAACTTCAGCTTTGCGACGGTCGTCGCCGATGCGGCGTCGAGCCACGAACGCAAGGGCTGGGTCACGCAGCACATTCCGGCCGATGCGCTGAACGACGGCGACGTGGACGTCTATCTGTGCGGCCCGCCGCCGATGGTCGACGCGGTGCGCCAGTACTTCGACGATCAAGGCGTGAAGCCCAACAGCTTCCACTACGAGAAGTTCACCCCGAACGTGACGGCAAAGGCGGCATGACCATGCAACGATTCTCCGGAAAGGTCGTCGTCGTCACCGGCGCGGCGCAGGGCATCGGCCGCGGCGTCGCACTGCGCGCGGCGGCCGAGGGCGGCCAGGTGCTGTTCGTCGACCGCGCGGACTTCGTGGCCGAGGTGGCCGCCGAAGCACCTGGCGGCAACACGGCCGGCTTCATCGCCGATCTCGAGACCTACGACGGCGCGCGCGCGGCGATGGCGTGCGCGGTCGCGACGTTCGGCCGGATCGACGTGCTGATCAACGGCGTCGGCGGCGCGATCCGGATGCGGCCGTTCGCCGAGTTCGAACCCGAGCAGATCGACGCCGAAATCCGCCGCTCGCTGATGCCGACGCTCTACAGCTGCCACGCGGTGCTGCCGCACCTGCTGGCCGCGGGCGGCGGCACGATCGTCAACGTATCGTCGAACGCGACCCGCGGGATTCGCCGCGTGCCGTACTCGGCGGCGAAAGGCGGCGTCAATGCGCTGACAGCGGCGCTCGCGATGGAATACGCGGAGCACAACGTCCGCGTGGTCGCGACCGCGCCGGGCGGCACCACGGCGCCGCCGCGCCGCGTGCCGCGCAATGCGGCCGGCGACAACGCGCAGGAGCAGGCGTGGATGGCCGAAGCGGTGCGGCAGGTGACCGATTCGACTTTCTTCAAGCGCTACGGCAGCCTCGACGAGCAGATCGCGCCGATCCTGTTCCTCGCGTCGGACGAGGCGAGCTACATCACCGGCACGGTGCTGCCGGTCGCGGGCGGCGATACGGGTTGAGCGGCGCGCTTCTTCCGACACGTGCGCGCCGCAGTCCGGCATGCGCGCGAACGACCATCCAGCAACCATCCAACAACCGGCCGGCGCCGACGTGCCGGCCCCGGAGACACTCATGCCCAAACGCGAAGCGATCATCCCCGCCGGAATGGAAGCCGTGTACGAGAAAATCGGCTACGCGCCGGCGGTCAAGGTCGGAGATACCGTCTACGTATCCGGCCAGATCGGCCGCGATGCCGCGATGCAGCTCGTCGAAGGCCGCGAGGCGCAGATCGTGCAGGCGTTCGAGAACCTGAAGCGGGTGCTCGAGGCGGCCGGCGCATCGCTCGACGACGTGGTCGACCTGACGACCTTCCACACCGACATGCGCGACCTGCCGCTGTTCATGGAGGTACGCGACCGCTATCTGCATGCGCATCCGCGGCCCGCGTGGACCGCGGTCGGCGCGCACATGCTCGGCGGCTCGCCCGGTTACATCGTCGAGATCAAGGCCGTCGCGGTGCAGGCGGACTGATACGCGACCCCTTCACGCCGTAATTCAAAAACGATAAACGGATCGCCCCGCAACGACGGGGCGATCCTGGAGACGCTTTCATGACTGCTGCTTCCGTTCGCTCGATTCCCGCGTTGATCGACGACGCGCCGCTCGGCGCGTTGCAGATTCGCGTACTCGCGCTGTGCGTGCTGATCGCGCTGCTCGACGGCTTCGACACGCAGGCGATCGCGTTTACCGGCCCGGCGATCCTCGCGTCGTTCCGGCTGCCGGCCGGCGCGCTCGCCCCGATCCTGACCGCCGGGATCGTCGGCATGACGATCGGCGCGATGACGCTCGGCCTCGTCGGCGACCGCATCGGCCGCCGGCCGGCGATCATGATCGGCCTTGCTCTGTTCGGCAGTGCGACGCTCGCGACCGCATGGGCCGGCGACCCACGCCACATCCTCGCGCTGCGCTTCGTCGCGGGGCTCGGGATGGGCGGCTGCACGCCGGTGCTGCTCGCGCTCGCGGCCGAATACTGTCCGGCCCGGCTGCGCGGCGCGGTGATGACGGGCGTGCTGCTCGGCCTGCCCGCCGGCGCGATGCTCGGCGGGCTGCTCGCCGCGCGCATGCTGCCGGTGATCGGCTGGCCGGGGATCTTCGTCGTGGGCGGCGCGGCGCCGCTCGCGGTGCTCGGCCTCGTCGCGCTGCTGCTGCCGGAGTCGCTGTTTTATCTGGCGTCGCGTGACGACGCACGCGCGCAGCAGCGGGTGCGGGCGACGCTGTCGAAGATCGTCGCACAGGCGCTGCCGTCCGACGCGCGCCTGTCCGTGCCCGAAGAGGCGACGACGAAAGCGAGCGTCGCCGCGCTGTTCCGCGACGGCCACGCGGGCAACACGCTCGGCATCTGGGCGATCTACCTGCTGAACTGGATCGCATGGTTCATGCTGCTGTCGTGGCTGCCGACGGTGCTGAAGGCGGCCGGCCTGACCGCGCAGCAGGCGCCGGTCGGCACCGTGATCGTCAATGCGGTGTTCATCGTCTGCGCGATCCCGCTGTCGATCGTGCTGCCGCGCGTGAATACGCGCAACCTGCTCGGCGCGATGTTCGCGTCCGGCATCGCGATCGCGCTCGCCCTCGGCTACGCCGGCACGAACTGGGCGCTGGTGTTCGCGCTCGTCGGCGCGGCCGGGTTCGGCATCGGCGGGCAGCAGATCGCGCTGAACTACCTGATCGTCGGCGCGTATCCGACCGCGCTGCGCGCGACCGCGACCGGCTGGGCGATCGGGATGGGCCGCGCGGGCGCGATCGCCGGCTCGGCCGTCGGCGGCACGTTCCTGGCGTGGGGCGGGCCGTCCGGATTCTTCCTCGCGCTGGCCGTGCCGCTCGCGGGCGCCGCGCTTGCCACGCTCTGCCTGCGCCCGGGCCGGTCCGACGTCGAAGCGGCGCCGGCGATGCCGCACTGAGCGCGTGAACCGGCCGGTCCGGTTCGTACGGTTCGATTAGTCATACATGTCGATCGCGACCGGGGTTCAGCGGTGGATCGCCGCCCGCAACCGTCTCACATCCTGCTCCGACACCGGTGCGGCGCGATTGCCCCACGCGCCGCGCACATAGCTGACCACTGCGGCGATCTCGCTGCTGGTCAGCACACCGCGCATCGCCGGCATCCGCTGCACGGGCCCGTGCGTGCCGGGCGCCGGCCGTGCGCCTTCCACGACGATCCGGATCGCGCTGGTCGGATCGGCCGCGAGCACGGCGGAATTGCCGGCGAGCGGCGGCCCGCGCCCGGGCACGCCCGCGCCGTCGGCGCCGTGGCAACGCGCACAGAATCCTGCATATACGCCGGCTCCCGGCGCCTGCTGGCCGCCTTCCGGCCGCGGCCCGGCGGCCGTCAGCCGCGGGACGCCGACGCCGAGCGGATTCGTCGCGGCGGTCGGTTGCGCGGGCAACGACTTCAGGTACACGGCGATCGCGTGGCGGTCCGCATCCGTCAGCCGCGCGGTGCTCTCGGCGACGACCGGTGCCATCGCGCCGAACACGGCACCGCGCACCGCGTGGCCGCTGCGCAGGAACGCGGCGAGGTCGTCGGTGGTCCAGCGCCCGAGGCCGTCCGCATTCGCGCCGGTCAGGTTCGGCGCGAACCAGTGATCGTTGATGCCGCCCGTCAGGTACGCGGGACTGCGTTCGTCGTAGCCGCGCTCGTTGTAGGCCGGGCCGCGCGGCGTATGGCATGCGCCGCAGTGCCCGAGCCCCTGCACGAGATACGCGCCGCGATTCCATTCCGACGATTGCGACGGCTGCGGCGCGAAACGGTCGTGGTTCGCGAACGCGAGGCTCCACAGCGCGAGCGCCCAGCGCTGGTTGAACGGAAACGGCAGTTGCGTGAGCTTCGCAGCGTTCGCGGACGGCGCCACGCCGCGCATGAAATACGCGTACAGCGCGCGCACGTCGTCGTCGGTCATGCGCGCGAACGACGGGTACGGCATCGCCGGATAGAGCCGGCTGCCGTCCGCGCGCACGCCGCGCCGCAACGCGTCGTCGAACTGCCGCAGCGTGTAGTCGCCGATGCCGTGCGCCGTGTCCGGCGTGATGTTCGGCGCATAGATCGGTCCGAACGGGGAATTCACCGGCTGGCCGCCCGCGTACGGCGTGTGGTCGGCCGCGTCGTGGCAGGCCGCGCAGTCGCCGGCGAACGCGAGATAGCGGCCGCGCGCGATGGTGGCGGCATCGGCGCTCGCGGCGGCGGCGGCTACGACCGGGCGACGGGCGGCGGCCGCGGACGCCGCGGATGCCGCATCGCGCGGCGTGGCGGATGCCCCCGAGGCTGCCGAATCCGACGCCGTCGCATCGCGCGACCGCGACAGCCGCCGATCGCTTTCCACCCGCGCCGACATCGACGCCCCGGCATCGGCTGCCGCGAGAATCTTCACGAACCGCCAGCCCGATGCGGGCTCGGCTGCTTCAGCCGCCGACGCGGCGTCGGCCGTATCGCCGGCGGACATCGCGTGGTCGTCCCGCTGCATGTCGCATGCGGCGAGCACGGCGCACGCGGCGAGCGCAACGCCGGCGCGGCGCCCCGGAACGAGACGCGCCGGGCGCGAAACGATCGAAGCGAGCGCAACGAACGAGATCAGCGCCATGGACTGCACGGCCCCAGGAAAGCGGTGACGATCCCCGTGAACACGAGACCGATCACGAACCCGAGCGCGGCGAGCATCCCGCAGCGCGCGAGGAATCGCGTGCTGTCGTCGCGCGTCGCGGCCTGCACATCGGCGTCATGCCGGCGTTGCCAGGTGCGCACGAGCCACGTGGCGAAGACGGCCGCCAGCGCGAACGCGCACGCGGCGATCAGCGCGAGCCACACGCCGACGTGCGCCCAGCGCGGCACCGCCTGCGCGACGCCGAGCGGATAGCACGCGGTCGACGCGAGCGTTTCGGACGCGAGCATCTGCGCGAACCACAGCGCGGGCGCGCCGACCAGGCCGGCCGCGATCGCGAGCAAGGGCGTCCACGAGCGTCGCGCGCCGTTCATCCCGGGCTCCTGAGCCAGTACGGCGACACGTACAGCGCGGTGAAGATGAACAGCCACACGATGTCGACGAAGTGCCAGTAGAGCCCGCCGACCGTCAGCGCGACGCGTCGCTCGCGGCCGAAGAAGCCGGCGGCGGTCCACCCGGCGAGCAGCGCGAGGATCACGAGGCCGGCCACCACGTGTGCGAGGTGGAAGCCGGTGATCGTGAAGTACAGGCTGCCGTACAGATGCGCGGTCGGGCCGTACGGATGGTCGCGCCACTCGTGCAGTTGCACGAGCGCGAACGCGACGCCGAGCGCCAGCGCGACGGCGAGCGCGGCCACCGCGCGGGTCTGCCTGCCGGCCCGCACTGCGCGCTCGGCGAGCCACACGAACCCGCTGCTCGACAGCAGCACGACCGTATTCCCGGCCGCGAGCCCGAGCTTCGGCATCCCTTCGGGCGGCCACGGCGCGGCCGCTTGCGACTGCAGGTAGAAATAGCAGAACAGCAGGTAGCCGAACAGTCCGGCCTCGGTCACGATCAGCGTGATGACGCCCCACCAGCCGCCCGCGCGTTCGCCGTAACTGCCGACCGGCAACGGCTCGACGCACGCGGCCGGCGCGCCGGGCGGCACCGCGGCCGACGGCGGCCGTTCCGGATCCAGCCCGGCGGCCACCGACGGTGCCTGCGTGGTATCGCGGGCCGGCAGGCGCGCGCGCTGCCCGAGCGTGCGGCGCGGCCACAGCCACACGGCGGTCCCGATCGCGCAGCCGGCGACGGCCGCGCACACGAGCGTCGGCGAGCGCGCCAGCAGCGCGGCGCACACCGCGGTCGCGAGCAGCGCGAGCACGAGCGGCACGCTGCTGTCTTCGGGCATCTTCAGGATCGCGCTCGGCGTCGCCGCGAGCGGCGTGACGGCGAGCGCCTCGCGCCCGTCCGCGAGCCGGTAGCCGACCTGCACGCTGGTGCGCTTCGCGTCGTCGTGCGTTTCCCACAGCGGGTGCCGCGACGCCACGAGCGGCAGCACCGCGAAGTTGTACACGGGCGCGGGCGACGCGACCGACCATTCGAGCCCGGCCGCGCCCCACGGATTGCCGCCGGCGCGCGCGCCGCGCCGCGCGCTGACCAGCGCGTTGACGACGAACATCACGATCCCGATGCCGAACACGAACGAGCCGATCGTCGTCAGCAGGTTCGACGTGTCCCAGCCCATTCCGGACGGATAGGTATAGATGCGGCGCGGCATCCCGAGCAGCCCGGAGACGTGCATCGGGAAGAAGCCGAGGTTGAAGCCGACCAGCACGACCCAGAACGTCAGGCGTCCGAAGCGCTCGTTCATCATCCGCCCGGTGAATTTCGGGAACCAGTACGTGAGCCCGCCGAGCACCGGGAACACGTTGATGCCGAGCAGCACGTAATGCAGGTGCGCGACGACGAAATACGTGTCGGTCAGCTGCCAGTCGAGCGGCACCGCGGCCGTCATCACGCCGGACACGCCGCCGATCACGAACATCAGCACGAAGCCCGCGAAATACAGGAACGGCGTGCGGAACACCGGGCGGCCGGTCCAGATCGTCGCGAGCCATGCGAACACCGCGACCGCGCTCGGGATCGAGATCAGCATGCTCGCCGCGCCGAAGAACGCGAGCGCGAGCGGCGCGATGCCGGTCGCGAACATGTGGTGGACCCACACCTCGAAGCCGATCAGCATCGTCGCCACCGTCGATACCGCGACGGCCTCGTACGCGACGAGCGGCCGGCGGCAGAAGGTCGGCAGCGCGTCCGACACGATCCCCATCGCGGGCAGCACGACCACGTACACCCACGGGTGCGCGAACATCCAGAACAGGTGCTGCCACAACAGCGGCCGCCCGCCGTTCGCGACATCGAAGAAGTGCGTGCCGGCATTGCGGTCGAGCCACAGCAGCAGGAACGCGAGGCTCACGGACGGCACCGCGACGAGGTTCGCGACCGATGCGGTGAGCGTGCCCCACACGATGATCGGCAGCCGGTCGATCGACATCCCGTGCGCGCGCATCCGCAGCAGCGTGACGACGAAGTTCGCGGCGCCGCCGGTCGTCGAGACGCCGAGCAGGATCATGCCGAGCGCATAGATGTCGATGTTCGCGCCGGCGCTGTAGTCGAGCGACGTGAGCGGCACGTAATTGAACCAGCCGCCGTCCGGCACCGCGCCGAGCGGGAAGCTCGCATACAGGAACAGCCCGGCGAACAGGAACGCCCAGTACGAGAAAGCGTTCAGGCGCGGGAACGCCATGTCGCGCGAGCCGAGCATCAGCGGCCACAGATAGTTCGCGAAGCCGGACAGCACCGGCAGCGCGTACAGGAAGATCATCGTGACGCCGTGCATCGTGAACAGCGCGTCGTATTGCGCGGGCGTGAGCACCGTCGCATCCGGCCGCGCGAGCTGGATGCGCATCACGAGCGCCTCGACGCCGCCGAGCAGCAGGAACGCGAACGCGGTGACGATGTAGCGCAGCCCGATGCGCTTGTGGTCGACCGTGCCGAGCCAGCCGCGCCAGCCGGGTTCCGATTCCCACAGGCCGGCCAGTTCGCGCTCGTGCGCGGAGCCGGGCGGCGCTTCGCCGAGGTCCGGCACGCGGCTGAGCGGGGCGGGCGGGTCGCGGGCAACGGCCATCGTCATCCTCCGTTCAGTGCAGCGTCGCGAGATATGCGGCGAGATCGTCGGCGTCGCGCGGCGCGAGCGCGAACGACGGCATCAGCGTCTGCGGCTTGATCTGCTGCGCCTGCGCGAGCCAGCGCCGCAGGTTGTCGGGCGTGTTGTCGAGCGTGCCGGCCGCGAGCAGCCGGCGCGCGCCGAGATGCGACAGGTCGGGGCCCGCGTCGCCCTGCGCGTCGGTGCCGCGTACCGCATGGCAGCCCGCGCAGCGCGCGGCGAACAGGCGCTGGCCGCGCTGCTCGGCGCCGGCCGCCGGGGCAGGCGCCGGCTGCCGCTGCGCGGCGAGCCACGCGCGAAACGCATCGGGCGGTTCGGCCACGACCTCGAACGCCATGTGCGCGTGCTGCGCGCCGCAGTATTGCGAGCACTGTCCGCGATAGACGCCCGGCCGGTCGGCCTGAAGCCACTGGTGATTCGTCTGGCCCGGGATCGTCTGCGTCTTGCCGGCCAGTTGCGGGACCCAGAACGCATGGATCACGTCCGCACTCTTCAGTTCGACCGCGACGGGTTCGCCGACCGGGATGTGGATCTCGTTCGCGGTGACGAACGCGGTGCCACCCGCGTCGTCCGGATAGCGCACGGCCCACCACCAGTCGTGCGCGGTGACGACGATCGTGAGCGTGGGCGGACGCGGCGGCACTGCGATCGCGCCGAGCACGCGCAGCATGTAGACCAGCGCGCCGAACAGCAGCGCGATCGAGATCGCGGAGCCGACCGTCACGATCGCGAGCCCGCTGCCGTGACCGCCGCCCGCCTGAGCGCGGCGGCGAAACATCGCGATCAGCAGCAGCACCGCGATCGTCGCGCAGACGAACGTGCACAGCGCGAGCAAGGCCCAGCCGAGCACGAGCACCGGATCTGCAGCGGGGCCGGCAGCATGCGCGACGTACGCGAGCGGCAGCGGGCCGGCGGGTGACGCAGAAGCGTCGGCCGCACGCGCTGCCCGCGGCGCGACGATGCACGCGGCCGCGGCGATGCCGGCAATACCGGCGATATCGGCGGTATCGGCAATACGGCACGCACTCATGAACGGCGGGACGAGCAACGGCGACTCCTTGCCGGATCCGGCGGCGTGACGACAAACCGTTCGCGGCGGAGCAAGTTCCGTGCGCGGACGGCGCGTAGGCGAGGCGCCCGGCGTTGTGCACGCAACGTGCAGCGCGTTACAGCCGGCTTGTAAATCGGGCGACGGTTCATCGTTCGGGGGCAGGGTGCCGCGGCCCGTGCGATATCCGGCACGCAGTTTGCTACGCCGATCGTGTTACGGCCGGCAATCCCGGGAATGTCTCGGCGGCGTGCCGGCCACCGCGAACAAACAGGAGGAATCGACCGTGAGGACCGTCGCGATCACGAGTGCGAGTGCCGGGGGCGGCCGGGCCGCCACTCATGCGTTCGCGCGACGCGGTGCTAAGGTCGCGCTGCCTGCCCGCGATCCGCGCACGCTGCACGACACCGCATGCGAAGTGTGCGCGCATGGCGTCGAGGCGCCGCCGCTCGCCGTCGACGTCGGCGACGCCGCCGCGCGCAAGCTGAACCGGTGAGCGCGATGCTAATCGAGGACTACGCGCTGATCGGCGACGGACGCAGTGCCGCACTCGTCGCGCTCGACGGCAGCATCGACTGGCTGTGCTGGCCGGACTTCGATTCGCCGCCATGCTTTGCCGCACTCGTCGGCACGCCGGACAACGGCCGCTTCCGCATCGGGCCGCGTGATCCGGGGGCCCGCGCGACGCGCCGCTACCTGCCCGGCAGCGCGGTGCTCGAAACGACGTTCGAGACGTCGTCCGGCTGCGCCGTCGTGATCGACTGGATGAACTGGGCGGCGCCCGACCCGTGCCTGATCCGCAGCGTGCGCGGCGAGCGCGGCGCGGTCGAACTCGACGTCGATCTCGGCGTGCGCTTCGACTACGGCCACGCGCTGCCGTGGTGCCGCCGGCTCGGCCGGCGCTGGCGAATGATGACGGGCGGCGACGCGATGTGGCTCGATACCGACGCGCACCTCGACGTGCGGGACGACCGGCTCGTCGGCACGCAGCGGATCGCCGCGGGCGAGCGCGCGGATTTCTGCATCAGCTACGCGCGTTCATATGACCGGCCGCCGCCCTTGCCGGATGCGTACGCGTCGCTGCGCGACACGCTCGCGTCGTGGCGCGCCTGGTCGACGTGCAATACGGCGCAAGGCCCGTATCGCGACGCGATCGAGCGCGCGCTGATCACGGTGAAGCTGCTGTCGAGCGTGCGCACCGGCGGCATCGTCGCGGCGCCGACGAGCTCGCTGCCCGAATCCTTCGGCGGCATGCGCAACTGGGACTACCGGTACTGCTGGCTGCGCGACGCGAGCTTCACGCTGCGCGCGCTGGTGCGCTGCGGCTACCGCGACGAGGCGGCGCGCTGGCGCGACTGGCTGGTGCGCGCGATCGCCGATCATCCGGCGCAATTGCAGGTGCTGTACGCGGCCGACGGCGGCCGGCGGGCGGACGAATGGGAAGCCGCGCACCTGGCCGGTTACGAAGGCGCGCGGCCGGTGCGCTTCGGCAACGCGGCGGCCGAACAACTGCAGCTCGACGTGTACGGCGAAGTGCTGGCCGCGCTGTACCAGGCGCGCCGGCACGGGCTGCCGCCCGACGACGACGCATGGATGCTCGAGCGGCGGCTGCTCGAGCATCTCGCGACGATCTGGCGCGAGCCGGACGAGGGGATCTGGGAAGTGCGCAGCGGCCGGCACCCGTTCACGTCGTCGAAGGTGATGGTATGGGCGGCCGTCGAAAGCGCGTGCCGCTCCGCACACGCGTTCGATCATCACGCGCCGCTCGACGCGTGGCGACGCTGGGCCGATACCGTGCATGCGGACGTCCTCGCGCACGGCTACCACGCGAAACTCGGCCGCTTCGTCGACCGCTACGACGGTGACGGGCTCGACGTGAGCCTGCTGCTGATTCCGCTGACGGGGATGCTCGACGCGTCCGACCCGCGCGTCGCGGCGACGGTCGCCGCGATCGAGCGCGAGCTGGTCGAGGACGGCCTGCCGTTCCGTTATCGCCCGCCGCGCTTCGACGATGGTTGCGAGGGCAACGAGGGGGCGTTCGTCGCGGCCGGCTTCTGGCTGGTGCAGGTGTACCGGATGCAGGGACGCGACGCCGACGCGCACGCGCTGTTCGAGCGGCTGCTGCGCCTGCGCAACGACGTCGGTCTGCTGGCCGAGGAGTACGACGTGAAGGCGCGGCGCATGTGCGGGAATTTCCCGTTCGCGCTCGCGCAGGTCGGCCTGGTCAACGCGGCGCTCGCGCTGCAGGACGGCGGCGACGACGTCGACATCGGCTGACGCATTGCGCTGCACCGCGCCGCACGCGACGGGGCGGCACGACACGCGCACCGCGCCGTCCCGCCCGTGATGCGCTACGACCGGCTTGTCCCGCCCTTGCCACCGTGTTCGCCGTTGCCCGGCAGCACGGCCGACAGAACCTGCCGAGCGGTCTCGACGATCACGTTCGCCTCGCGCGCGTCGCCCTTCACCAGCGTTTGCGCGAAGTGCTTCGCCTGCTGCAGCGTCACGTGTGGCGGCAGCGGCGGTACTTCCGGGTCGCTCTTGACCTCGAGCACGACCGGACGGTCGGACGCGAGCGCCTCGTCCCACGCGGCGCCGAGCTGCTCCGGGTCGTCGACGTAGATGCCCTTCAACCCGAGCAGCGTCGCGAAGCGATAGTACGGCACATCCGGAATCTGCTGCGATGCGTCGAACTTCGGGTCGCCTTCCATCACGCGCTGCTCCCAAGTGACCTGGTTCAGGTCCTCGTTGTTCAGCACCATGCAGATCCAGCGCGGATCGGGCCATTGCCGCCAGTACTTCGCGACGGTGATCAGCTCGGCCATGTTGTTCATCTGCATCGCGCCGTCGCCGACCATCGCGATCACGGGGCGCGCCGGGTGCGCGAACTTGGCGGCGATCGCATACGGCACGGCGGCGCCCATCGACGCGAGGCCGCCGGACAGCGAGCCCATCATCCCGCGCCGCATCATCAGGTCGCGCGCATACCAGTTTGCGCAGGAGCCCGAATCGCTCGTCAGGATCACGTCGCCGGGCAGCCGTGGCGACAGTTCAGTGAACGCGCGTTGCGGATTCACGCCGCGACCGGGGCTCGCCTGCGCGGCCGCGCGTGCCGCGAGCGTGTCGCGCCAGTCCGCATTCCATTTCGCGATCCGGTCGCGCCAGCCGGTGTCGTCCCGTTCCTTCAGCAGGGGCAGCAGCGCGCGCAACGTCTCGGCGCTGTCGCCGACGAGGTTGACCTCCATCGGGTAGCGCAGGCTCAGCATGTCGGCCTTCAGGTCGATCTGCACGCCGCGTGCCTCGCCTTCCTTCGGCAGGAATTCCGAATAAGGGAAACCGGAGCCCACGACGAGCAGCGTGTCGCATTCGCTCATCAGCTCGTAGCTCGGCCGGGTGCCGAGCAGCCCGATCGCGCCGGTCACCCACGGCAGGTCGTCGGGCAGCGCCGCCTTGCCGAGCAGCGCCTTCGCCGCGCCCGCGCCGAGGCGGTCGGCCACCGCGATCGCCTCGTCGGTCGCACGCAGCGCGCCCGCGCCGACCAGCATCGCGACCCGCTTGCCGGCATTGAGCACGTCGGCCGCGCGCTGCAGGTCGTCGGGATATGGCACCACCTTCGGCGGCGTGTAGCCGATCCCCGAATGCACGGTGCCGTGCGCGCGCTTCGGCGGCGCGTAGTCGAGCGTCTGGAGGTCGTTCGGCAGCACCAGTGCGGTGACCGTGCGCGCACCGAGCGCGATGCGCACCGCGCGGTCGACCAGGTGGCGCACCTGGCCCGGCACGACGGCAAGCTGGACGAATGCGCCCGCAACGTCCTTGAACAGCGCCGGCAGGTCGACTTCCTGCTGGTAGTGGCCGCCGAGCGCCGCGCGCGCCTGCTGGCCGACGATCGCGAGCACCGGCATGTGGTCGAGCCGCGCGTCGTACAGGCCGGTCACGAGGTGCGTGGCGCCGGGGCCCGAGGTCGCGACGCACACGCCGAGCTCGCCTGTAAATTTTGCATGCGCGGACGCCATGAAGGCGGCCATCTCCTCGTGGCGCGCCTGCACGAACGCGATCTTGTCCTCGGCCCGGCTGAGCGCGCCGAAGAAGCCGTTGATGCCGTCGCCCGGGTAGCCGTAGATGCGGCGCACGCCCCAGTCATACAGCCGCTCGACGATGAAATCCGCCACTGTCGCCATGCCGTTTCTCCTTGGTTCGGGATGAGCCGATGCGCCGCGCGCGGGCGATCGCCGTGCGCGGCGTTGCCGGTGCGTCGCGCAATGCGCGTGCCGTGCGGGCGTGCCGGCTGCGTCGGGTACGGGCGTTGCAGGCAGGCGTTGCACGCGAAGAGCAGGCAACCGACCGTTCAATTCCCGAGGAGCCGTGACATGGATGCATTCACCCGCCGCCCGGTGCGCGCGGCCCGGCACTGCGCCGCCTGCGCACTGCTGGTCGCCGCCGCGGCAGCCGTATCGCCGGCGGGGGGCCAATTGCGCCCGCCCGACACCGTGACCGTTCCCGACACCTCGACCCAGGCGTACAAGCGCGCCGACCGCAGGATGATGGATGCGATGGAGGGCGCGCGTTATTCCGGCGACGCCGATCGCGATTTCGTGTCGCAGATGGCGCCGCATCACCAGGGTGCGATCGACATGGCACGGGTCGAGCTGAAGTACGGCAAGGACCCGACGCTGCGGCAGCTCGCGAGCCGCATCGTCGCCGCGCAGCGCGACGAGATCGCGTTGATGGAGCGCTGGCAGAAGATGCACGGCGCGACACCGTGAGCGCCGGCCATCACGCGGTTGAGCGGGCGCGGTCGGTCGTGTCGCGCCGGGCCGCATCCGCGCAGGGGGCGTGGGCATGACCGACGGCGGACGCCGCATGCCCGCGGTCAGGACCCCGGCGGGTGATCCTACAATTGCAACTAACGGTCAGTCGCATGCCCGCCCGCGACACGGATACGCACGCGCGGCGGCAACGCACGTCGCCCGACGCTCACGCATGAACCGGCTCGCAGGCCGCGGCCGGCTCGTGTACCGCGCCATTCGGCGCGCGTCACCGACGCATGCCGCGGTTTCCGTGCCCGTCACCGTCCATGGCCGACGGTGCTCGCCGGTCGCGGAATTTTCAAGCGCTTGTCATTTCGATCGCCCCGTCGCAGAGTAAGCCACGCGGCCCGGATGCCGCACCGGCGTGCGCGCAACGCCGCCGCAGCGGCGGCGTTGCGGCGAGGAACGGCTCATGCTGCACGTGTCGGCGAAGCCCGGCTGTCCCGGGTATCGACCACGGTGCTCCCATGACTTCCAGAACACGCTCGAACAACCCGTTGTTGAATCTCGCGGTAGCCGTCGCGTGCGGCGCGGCGGCGATGTATTTCCTCGATCCGGCGTCGGGCGGGCGGCGGCGCGCGTACGTGCGCGACAAGGCTGCCGCGGGCCGCCACGGCGTGGTCGACTACGCGAATACGCAGGCGAAGCGCGCGGCCGACCATGCGCGCGGCGCGATCGCGGGGCTGCGCGCCGACTGGCTCGCCGGCGACGCGGACGACGCACTGGTCACCGAACGCGTGCGTGCCGCGCTGGGCCATCTGGTCGGGCGTCCGCGCGACGTCGACGTGACCGTCGAGCACGGGCACGTGCGCCTGAGCGGGCAGGTGGAAGAAGCGGAACGGCATGCCGTCGTCGACGGCGTGGCCGCGCTGCGCGGCGTGCAGACCGTCGAGGATGCGATGGGCGCACGCAGCGAATACAAGGCGCCGCCCGGCGGCCCGACGCACTGACGGCGACATCGGCTGCGCGCCGGCGGGCGCGGTGAACGAAGCACGACACGAATCCGGCGCACGCGTGGCGGCCGCAACGTCCGTCACGCCGCGCCTCATCCGGAGAACCGCTGATGACCGATCGTCCCTATCCCGCCACGACGCCTCCGGCACCGGAGCCCGACGCGCACCACGCGCTCGAAAGCCTGCTCGGCAGCCTCCACCGCCATGGCTTCCTGCGCTTCGCGAACGAGGTCGTCAGCGCGAATGCGCAGATGGCCGAGACGTTCGTCGGCGCGTTCGACAAGCCCGGCATGCAAAGCGGCATGCAGAATCTCGCGGCACTCGTGACGGCGCTGTCGCGGATTCCGCCGGAGCAGTTCGGCAAGGCCGTGTTCGCGGCCGCCGACGCGCTGCATCACATCGGCGCGTGGCAGCCGGCCGAGCACGAGCACGTCGCGCCCGGCGTACGCGGCGCGTACCGGCTGTTGCACGACGAAGCGCTGTGGGATGCGCTGACGCCGCTGCTCGAAGGGTTGAAGGTGTTCGCGCAAGGCCTCGCGCGCGAGCCGGAGAATCCGGCGTCGTCCGCGCTCAGCGACAAGCCGGCGGACACGTGACGGCGGCGGGCGCACCGACCCGCGGCATGCAAGGGTTGTGCTGGCTCGCGATCGTTGCGCGTTCCGTCGTCGGCGGCGACAGCGGCATCGTGCCTAGCGGCACGCGCGCGAAAACAGCAGCGAATCGGCGTCGTTGAAGCGGATCCGCACCGGATCGGCATACCCGGCCTTCTGCGCGACGCGGATCGACGCGACGTTGGTCGGTGCGATCAGGCACACGCTGCGTTCGAACCGGTTCTGCGCATCAAGCCAGCCGAGCGCATGCGCCAGCGCCTCGGTCGCATAGCCCTTGCCGTGCGCCCAGCTCGCGAGCGCCCAGCCGGCTTCCGGCACGCCGCGAATCGGCGGCTCGACCGCGCGGTGGAAGTCGGCGAAGCCGAGATCGCCGACATAGCGGCCCGTTGTCTTCTCGCGGATCGCCCAGTAGCCGTAGCCGAGCAGCGGCCACAGCCCGCGATACGCGAGCAGCCGCATCCACGAGTCGCGCGGCGCCGACGGCTTGCCGTTGAAGATGTGCTCGACGACGGTCGGCTCGGTCCACATCGCGGCGAGCGCGTCGAAGTCGCCGAGCGGATGGCCTTCGAGGATCAGGCGGGGCGTGTCGAGAACCGGTGGGGACGTGACGGGCGGCAGGGCGCGGGAGGTCATCGGGCGTTCCATGAGGAAAGGAAGGCGAAGGCGGCACGGTGCGCCGCACTTGGGTCCCGTACGATACCGCGGAAACCGCGGCGCGGCCGCAAATCCCCGCCGGCAGCGGGGCATGCGAATCGCATCGCCGGGATAGCCGTCGCCCGACGGGGTCGGCACGGGACGGCGGTCGCGTGGCAGCAGCGCGCCCGTGCCGGCCGTTTCCTGTTTCCTACTTCCGGCTTTTCAGGAAGTTGCGGCCGTGCGCGGTGATCGATGCTCCGGAACGGCCATGCGCGGCATGGCTGACGAAGCCCGCGCCGACGAGTTCCTGCTCGACCGACCAGCCGAGCGCCGGCGCATCGCGGCCGTAGCGCACGTCGGCGAGGCGCTCGAGCGCCCAGAGCGCGGATGCGGACAGGTTGGGGGAATTGGACGTGACGTTGTCGTTCATCGCTTCCTCGGGGACGGGTGATTCAGGGTGAACGGCACGAGGCCGTGGGATCGGGCGACGCGGCGCGCGGCGGCGTCAGCCCGCCTGCAGCAACGGCAACAGCGCCTGGAGCGCCGCTTCCTCGTCGGGGCCGGTGGCAAGCATCTGCGCGGACGTGCCGCCATGCATCTGCAGCGCCGCGATGGCCGTTGCATCCTTCGCGCTGCCGCTGAGCCCGTTGGCGAGCAGCAGGATCTCGCTTTCGAAGCGGTGTGCCGCCGCGACGATTGCGTCGCGGGACGCGGCCGCACGGCCGCGGTTCCATGCGGGGCCGATTTCAACGTAGACGACGGTTGCCACGTGCGGATCAGCCTCGGGGAAAATCGCCGGAACGGCGTGCAATGGCCGGCCGGCAGCACGGCGCGAACGCGCGGCGCGCGGCTTCCCGACGGGGCGCCGCGCGCCGTGCATCGGGTGCCGGTGCGGCATTCATCTCGAACATGTCGACATCCTCAGCGAAACCGCCTTCAAGTCCGGCGAATGATCGAAAGCTGACGATTATAATACGACAGCTGGATTATGTGTATTGCATTATAATGTCGTGTGCGCATCGCGCTGCCCTGCCGATGCGTGGATCGCAGCGGTGCGCGCGCGGTCCGGGCCACGTGCTTGCGTGCCCGGTATTTTTTTCGATTGACCTGAACCCCCACCGAATGGAAGCTGCAATGAACGCCGCCCCCGCCTGCCCGCAATGCGCGATGGAAAACACCTACCCGGACGGCACGCTTTACGTGTGCGCGGACTGCGGCCATGAATGGTCGGCCGGCGCCGGCGCCGAAGCGGGCGACGAACCGGCGGGCGACGTCGTCAAGGACGCGAACGGCAACGTGCTGTCGGACGGCGATTCCGTCGTGCTGATCAAGGATTTGCGCGTGAAGGGCTCATCGATCACGCTGAAGATGGGCACCAAGGTGAAGAGCATCCGTCTCGTCGGCGGCGATCACGAAGTCGATTGCAAGACCGACATGGGCGGCTTCATGCTGAAGGCCTGCTACCTGAAGAAGGTATGACCGCACGCGGCGCGACCGACGCTCCGATCAACCGGGCCTGCCGAGCATGAGCGAGGATCGAGCGTCCTATGACGCATTCCTGCAGTTCCTGGCGATGCCGTTGAACGACGGCCGGCCGTTCGTGCTCGAGACGAAGCACGCGGTGTCGCTGCACTTCGACCACTTCGGCACGCAGAGCTTCATGTCGCTGCAGGATCCGGTCAGGCTCGAACTCGGTTATACGCGCGTGATGATGGGTTTCCTGCTGCTGCAGCCGGTGCCGGCGCGCATCTGCATGATCGGGCTCGGCGGCGGATCGCTCGCGAAATACTGCTATCGGCACCTGCCCGACACGGCGATCGACGCGGTCGAGATCAACCCGGACGTGATCGCGCTGCGCGACGTGTTCCGGATTCCGCAAGACGACGCGCGCTTCGCGGTGGTCTGCGCGGACGGCGCCGACTACGTGGCAAGGCCCGAGGTCCGGGCGGACGTGATCCTGCACGACGCGTTCGTTGCCGACGGCATGCCGGGCAGTTGCACGGGCGTGGCCTTTCTCGACGCGTGCCGTGCGCGGCTGAGCGAAACGGGCGTGCTCGCGATCAACTTCATGGACGACGATCCGGCGTTGCCGCGGCATCTCGAGCAACTGCGCGCGGTGTTCGACGATTCGTATGCGCTGGTGCCGTGCGGCGACGACAACAACTTCATCGCGTTCGCGTGGAAGAACGGCAACCCGTTGCCGTCGCTGCGGATCCTGCTCGAACGCGCGCTCGGGTTCGGTTCGGCCGGCGCGCTCAAGCTGTCGTCCACCGCCCGGCGCATGAAGGCCGGGGAGGGCATCGATCCCGCGCGGCTCGTGTGGCGCGCGCGTGAACATGCACGGTGGGAGATCTGCGCGTGACGGCGCCGGGTTCGGCCGGGCTTACTTCACCCGCTTGCCGAGCGTGCTCTTGGTCTTGTACGTGACGCCGTGTTTGTCGAGATACTCGCGGATCAACTGACGCACGACTTGCGACGGCGTGAGATCCTGCTCCGCGCAGAGCAGGTCGAACGCTTCTTTCTTCGCGGGGTCGATCAGGACGGTCAGGCGGGCGGTTTTCGTTTCCATCGTGAGGCGGGCGCGGTCGATATGTTAATCAAATTATAATCCATCCGTTTTTGCCGCTCTGTCTGAATGCGCGATTGTGGTGTGCGAGCGAACTCGCGACGCCGGCATTCGCGCGCTGAGAACGGATCGTCGATCGCGCGGCAAGCATGATAACCGGATTATCATACCCTGTTGGTCGTATGGGGCTTTAAGTACAATGTCGGACGTGGCTGCCGGCGCCGGCCTGCCCAAGCGGTGCCGGCGTTTGCGCGATGGGTGCCGGCCGCTTCCGTTTCCATGCGGCCCGTGCGGGCCGTCACCGCGGCGCTGCCTGGCCGTTGCTTCGCCATTACTACACGCCACTCCGATATCCGCCTCATGACCCCGATCAAGTTCGTTCTCCGCTATACGGCGATTCCGTTTGCAGCCATCGTGGCCGTCGTGGTGTGGGCCGTCGTGCCGTCGTCGAAAGAGATCGACGCGCGGCAATATGCCGCGCTGTCGCGCGGATACGCGAGCTTTCCGCTACCGTTTCGGCATGAGATATCGGAAGCGATGGAGCAGGGCCGGATCAGCGACCGTCATTACCAGACGCTCGTGCGCGATTCGCTGGGTAATGGCGTGGCGCTGGACTGGCCGGCGTCGGGCGTCGCCGACGTCGCTGCCGAGCGGCAAAGGCTGGCCGAACTGCTGAAGACCGATTCGGGTCTGGAGGAACACAAACAATGAAGATTGCGCTGGTTTCGGCGGCTTTCGTGATGATTATCGGAAGCCTGGTTTTCGCGTTGTATTTCATGAATCACGACCGTGGCGGAAGCAAGCGGATGGCGTGGTCGCTGGCGGCGCGCGTGGGGTTGTCGATCACGCTGTTCCTGTCGCTGCTGATCGCATACCGGCTCGGGTGGATCGAACCGACGGGGCTGCCGATCGGGCGGTGATGCGCGGCATTCGGTCGCGCGTCGACCGGCGCGGTCGGCGCCGATGACCTGGATCGTCGATACGATACGGGAGAACCGGCCGATCGAGCCGGGCGACCCGGGCGACCCGATCGCACCGGGCCTGCCGATCTTCACACCGTAGCGATCGGGCATGCGCGCGACCTGGCCGGTGCGTTGCCGTGGCGAGCTCGCGCATTCGTGGCGGCGAACCGTCAACCCACGGCCAGATGAACGACGATCAACAGCAGCGCAATGAATGCGCCAAGTGCAACGAACGCGGCAATGACTACCGCGAACGGGTTGAGTTGCGTCGCATCCGCTTCGAGATTCTTTCGTTTGTTGACGCCGAGAAACGCCAGGAAGACCGCGCGGAACGCACGCACGATCTGGTCTTTTCCTTTTTCAGTCATACAGTTTTCCTTCGCCTCAATAAAAGTTGCAGGGATACCGATACCGCGCGTCGCGCGCGGCGCGTGAGCATCGCGTTTCCGTTTGCACGCGGATCGTTCGGTGGCTTTGCGCCGGCCCCGGCTTGCGTTCGAACGAGACGACGTCATGGATCCGGATATCCGCGCCTCATCGGCCGCCTGAAGGATTGCCGCGGGCATTCGCTTCAAGCTCCGCGTGATCGGCAGGCGGTCAGGATGCCGCGCAGCAAATCGACCGGAGGGGGCGGGCATCCGGGGATGGTCACGTCGACGGGCAGGACCGACGAAACGGGGCCGCACACCGCATAGCTGTCGGCAAAGATGCCGCCCGTGCATGCGCACTCGCCGGCCGCGACGACGAGTTTCGGCGCCGGCGTGGCGTCGTACGCGGCAAGCACGGCGGCCTTCATGTTCAGCGTGACGGGGCCGGTCACGAGCAGCAGGTCCGCATGGCGCGGGCTGGCGACGAATTTGATCCCGAGCCCTTCGATGTTGTAGTACGGGTTGTTCAGCGCGTGGATCTCCAGCTCGCAACCATTGCACGAACCCGCGTCGATCTGCCGGATGCACAAGGCGCGGCCGAGGAGGTCGAGTATGTCCTGACGAATCTGCTGCGCCTCGTGTCGCCACGCGGCTTCGGTGGCCGGCACGGGTTCGTCGGGAAAGTCGGTGCGCGCGAATTGACGGATGAGTTGCCACATCAGAGATCGTGCCCCGCGTAGTTCAGGTTGAACGACTTGTTGATCAGCGGGAAATCGGGAACGATGTTGCCGATGATCGCGTGCTCGAGCGCCGGCCAGTTCTGCCAGGACGGATCGTGGCAATGGCAGCGCGCGATGGCATCGCCCGATGCCGTCTCGAGCGCGACGAACACGTCGCCGCGCCAGCCTTCCACCCAGCCGATGCCCGCGGATGGCGCCGCCGCGGGCATGACGGCGGCGGCGATCGGCCCCTCCGGAAGATTCGCGAGCAGGACAGTCATCAGGCGCAGCGATTCGTCGATTTCGGCAAACCGCACGGCGACCCGCGCCGCAACGTCGCCGCGCGCATCGCTTGCGGCCTGGACGGCCAGGTCGTGGTACGGGGCCGGGCGCAGGTTCGCGCGCACGTCGAAGCTCTGGCCGCTGGCGCGGGCGGCCATGCCGCGCACGCCGAAATGCGCGACGACGTCGGCATTCAGGCGGCCGGTGCCGAGAAACCGGTCCTGCAGCCCGGACTGGTCCTCGTAGATCTTGCGCATCACGTGCACGTCGCGTGCAATGCGTTCGCACTGTTCGGTGAGGATCGCCGCGTCTTCCGGATCGATGTCGACGGCCAGCCCGCCCGGCACGATCCGGTCCATCAGGTAGCGATGCCCGAAGACGCCGCCGTTGGTCCGGATCCAGTTCTCCTTGAGCCGCGAGAACTGCGCGAGACCGAACGCGAATCCGGCATCGTTGCCGAGCGCGCCGAGGTCGCCGAGGTGATTGGCGATGCGCTCGCGCTCGAGCAGGAGGGCGCGCAGCACCAGCGCACGCGCCGGCACGGCCGTGCCGCAGGCCTGTTCGAGCGCCATGCAATAGGCCCACGAGAACGCGACGGTCGAGTCGCCGGCGATCCGGCCCGCAACGCGATGGCCGTTCGATGCGGCCGTCCGTTCGAACAGCCGTTCGACGCCGCGATGTACATAGCCGAGCCGTTCCTCGAGCCGCAGCACCTTCTCGCCGACGACGGAAAACCG
This sequence comes from Burkholderia sp. BCC1988, assembly GCF_905339895.1. Taxonomy (NCBI): domain Bacteria; kingdom Pseudomonadati; phylum Pseudomonadota; class Betaproteobacteria; order Burkholderiales; family Burkholderiaceae; genus Burkholderia; species Burkholderia sp. BCC1988. Next base: position 151,275 of record NZ_CAJPHA010000004.1, on the reverse strand, counting down.
GAAATGGCCCGGCTCGATGATGCCGGCGTGAATCGGCCCGACCGCGATTTCATGCACGCCGTCGCCGGCAACCTGCACGAACGGATAATCCGCTTCGTTCGATTCGAATCGCTCGATGCCGGTTGCCTGCTTCTGCAACGGAAAGTAGTCGTCGGGCCAGTTACCGTGATTGAGCCACGGGCGCGTGTCGCGCGCATCGCGCGCGCGCAGGCCGGTCAGGTCGAAAATGGCGCGCTGCATGCGCGTTGCGGCGGGAAACACGCCCGCGAGATCGGGATAGTCGCCGTCGGCCCGCGGTTCCGGCCCGGTCGCGAGACGCACCCACAGGACGCCGTCGTCGCATTCGTACGCCGCATTGACCGAAAATACGCGCGCGCGCGTTTCGCCGCCCCACATCGCGACGAGCCGGCTTCGTTCGCTCCGCGCGGCGTGCGCGATGTCGAGCCAGCGCGGTTCGTCCACGTCAACCACGGCGGCCGGAACCTGGCCTGCCGCGTGCCGCAGGCGCGTCGAGCCGTCCGCCTGAATCAAGTCGAGTCGCATCGTTCACCCTGCCAGCATCGTCGCCGCCTGGCGGTACCACATGGCCAGGTAAGGCGGCACGTACAGGCCCAGCATCAGGCCGAGTCCCAGATGCACGAACACCGGCAGCAGCGCCGGCCGGTGTTCGAGCGGCGTCGCCGTCGTCGTTTCGCCGAACACCATCCGCTGCACGCGCGCGAAGATCGCCGCGAACGCGACGGCGAGCCCGAGCAGCAGCAACGGCGCGGTCCACGGGAGCGTGTTCATGGCCGTCGTCAGGATCAGGAATTCGCTCGCGAACACGCCGAACGGCGGCAGGCCGAGAATCGCAAGCGTGCCGAGCATCATGGCCCAGCCGACCGTCGGGCTGACCTGCAGCAGCCCGCGAATGCCGTCGATCGCCTGCGTGCCGGCCTTCTGCGCGGCATGGCCGACCGCGAAGAAGATCGCCGACTTGACGAGGGAATGGACCGTCATGTGCAGCAGCCCGGCGAACGTCGCGATCGGGCCGCCGAGCCCGAATGCGAACGTCATCAAGCCCATGTGCTCGATCGACGAGTACGAGAACAGGCGCTTCACGTCCTTCTGCCGGAACAGCGAGAACGACGCGATCAGGACCGACACGAGCCCGAACCCGACCAGCAGCCGCCCCGGCAGGCCATTGCCGAGCGCGCCGTCGGCCAGCACCTTGCAGCGCAGCACCGCGTACAGCGCGACGTTCAGCAGCAGGCCGGACAGCACCGCCGAAATCGGCGTCGGACCTTCGGCGTGCGCGTCCGGCAGCCAGCTGTGCATCGGCACGAGGCCGACCTTGGTCCCGTAGCCGACCAGCAGAAACACGAAGGCGATCGACACGATCGTCGGGTCGAGCTGCGTCTTGACGGCGGCCAGGCTCGTCCACAGCAGCGCGTCGCCGTCGGTCAGCTGCCGGCTCGCGGCGAGGTACAGCAGGATCGTGCCGAACAGCGCCTGGGCGATGCCCACGCCGCACAGGATGAAGTACTTCCATGCGGCTTCGAGGCTCGCGGCGGTTCGGTAGACGCTGACGAGCAACACGGTGGCAAGCGTGGCGGCTTCCATGGCGACCCACAACACGCCGACGTTGTCGGTCAGCAGCGCGAGCAGCATCGCGAACATGAAGAGCTGATACATGCTGTGATAGAGCCGCATCCGCGCGGCCGTCATCCGGCCGCGGGCTTCCTCGATCTGCATGTAGGGCCGGGAAAACAGCGACGTCGTCCAGCCGACGAACGCCGTGAGCGCAACGAGATAGACATTGAGCGGATCGACGAAGAACGCGCGTCCGAATGCGAACGACGGGCCGTGCTCGACGGTGCGCGCGGCCAGCACCAGCGTCGCCGCGAAGGTCAGGAAGCTGAAGCCGACGTTCAGATGGCGCGCGACCCGGCTCGGCCGCACGCAGGCGAGGCACGCGGCGCCCGCGAGCGGCAGCCCGAGCACGGCGAGCACGACGTGGGCGTCATTCATCTTTGAGTTTCTCGAGGTGATGGATGTCCAGGCTGTCGAACTGCTCGCGAATCTGGAACATGAAGACGCCCAGAATCAGGATGCCGATCAGCACGTCGAGCCCGATGCCGAGCTCGACGATCATCGGCATGCCGTTGGTCGCGGCCGCCGCCGCGAAGAACAGCCCGTTTTCCATCGACAGGAAGCCGATCACCTGTGGAATGGCCTTGGCGCGCGTGATCATCGCCATGAACGACAGCAGCACGCACGCGAGCGCAATGCCGAGCGTGCCGCGCGCGACCGAGGTCGCGAGCTGGCTGATCGGCGCGGCGACGTTGAACGCGACGATCACGAGGACGATGCCGATCAGCAGCGTGGTCGGGATGTTGATGAGCGGTTCGACGTCGGTCTTGACGTCGAGCCTGCGCACGAGCCGATACAGGAACCACGGAATCACGCCGACCTTCAGCACGAGCGTCAGCCCGGCGGACACATACAGGTGCACGTCGGCCGTGACGAAGCCGAGGATCAGGTTCGCCGACACGAGCGCGACGCCCTGCAGCGTATAGAGATGGATCAGTGACAGGATCCGCCGCTGGCTCAGCATCGCGAACGACAGCATCAGCAGCACGGCCGCGAGGAAGTTGATCAGTTGTGTCGCGTAGGCGTGCATTCATGCCCCCAGCAGCAGGTGGACGAGCATGCCGATCACGGCCAGCAGGAAGGCCGTGGCCAGGAATTCCGGTACCCGGAAGATGCGCATCTTCGCGTTGGCCGTTTCGACCACGGCGAGCGCGACACCGCCTGCCGTCAGCTTGATGAAGAGCACCGGCACCGCCAGCAGCAGCGCGACCGGATCGCCCGCATTCGCGATGCCCCAGGGCACGAACAACGCGAGACCGATGCACGAATACGCGAACAGCTTGAGGCTTGCCGCCCATTCCATCAACGCAAGGTGCCGCCCCGAATATTCGAGGATCAGCGCCTCGTGGATCATCGTGAGCTCGAGGTGGGTGGTCGGATTGTCGACCGGCAGCCGCGCATTTTCGGCCAGCGCGACCAGCGTAAACGCGATGCCGGCGAACGCCAGGCTCGGATAGATCGTGAGCTCGCCGCGGCCGAGCGTCGCGACGATGCTCGTCAGCAGTGTCGACTGCGTGATCAGCGAGGCCGACAGGAGCACCATCAGCAGTGCCGGCTCCGCGAGGAAGCCGATCAGCATTTCGCGGCGGGCGCCGAGCGTGCCGAACGCCGTGCCGACGTCCATCGCCGCGAGCGACAGCGCGACGCGCGCGAGCGCGAACAGGCCGACGAGCGCGATCGCATCGGCGGCGGGCGACAGCGGCAACTCGGTCGACAGGGTCGGCACGATCGCGCACGCGAGCGTCATGGCGGCCCAGACGACATAGGGCGCGCCGCGGAACACGGGGCTCGCACCGTGCGCGATGACCGATTCCTTGTTGAACAGCTTGTGGAGCATCCGGTACGGCTGCCAGATGGACGGCGCGCGCCGGTTCTGAAGCCAGGCGCGGCATTGGTTGACCCACCCCGTGAGCAATGGCGCGGCCGCGATCGCTATCACGATTTCGAGAGTCTGCGAGATGACGCCGGACAGGGTTACCATCGTCTCACCAACATCAGCAGCACGATCAGCACGACGAAACTGTAGGTCAGGTAAACCGCGATCTTGCCCGTCTGCAGGCGGCCTGCCCAGTCGGCGGCGCGTTGCGTGAGCGCCGCGATGCGCGCGTAGAGCGCGGACCAGGTGCGATCGGTCACCGACACCCGGTAGGCCGGCCGGGTGTCGAACGGCGACGGCAATTGCCGCTCGATGTGCAGCAGGGGTGCGAAGATTTCGCGGATCGGCTGCCCGAATCCTTCCGCCGTATCCTGCATGCGCGCGGTCGTGAACGGGAAGCCGCAGCCCCACGGGGCCGCGCGGCGCAGCCGGCCGTGATAGAAACGCCGTACCAGCACCCACGCGAGCCCGCAGCAGGCGATGAAGAACAGCATGAACGCCGCCGGCATGTAGCTCGCGCGAGCGGCCGACACGGGCGCGAACAGCAGCCAGCCATGATTGTCCGCGCCGACGCCGGCGCCGACCAGCGTGTGCGTGACGCGATCCAGCAGCTTGACGAACTGGGCGGGCATCAGCCCGAGCAGCACGCTGGCGGCCGCGAACCAGCAGAACGCGAGCCGTTCCCACGTGTTCGCGTCGCGGGCGCGGTTCAGCTTCGCTTCTCTCGGTTGCCCGAGGAACACGATGCCGAAGAACTTGACCATCGTGTAGCCGGCCAGCGCGGCCGACATCGCGATCAGCGCGGCGGCGATCGGCACCGTCATGGCGAGTACCGAATCCGGCAACCGCGGCGCGAACAGAAAGCCCTGCAGCAGCAGCCACTCGGCCACGAAACCGCTTAGCGGCGGCAGGCCCGCGCTGGCCGCGACGCCCGCGAGCACGGCCCACGCGGTCCACGGCATGAAGCGAATCAGTCCGCCGAGCCTGCCGAGGTTGCGCTCGCCGGTGGCGTGGAGCACGGCGCCCGTGCCCAGGAACAGCAGGCTCTTGAACGCTGCGTGCGCAACGATCTGGTAGAGCATCGCGGTCAGCGCGAGCGCGGACAGGCTCGTCATCCCGTACGCGCGAAACAGCACCGCGAGACCGAGCGCGACGAGCATCAGGCCGACGTTGTCGATCGACGAATAGGCGAGCAGGCGCTTCATGTCGACCTGGATCGTGCTGAACACCACGCCGAGCAGCGCGGTGCCGAGCCCCAGCATGAGCAGCAGCACGCCCCACCACGCAATCTGCACGTGCAACAGGTCGAACAGCACGCGCAGCAGGCCGTACAGGCCGACTTTCAGCACGAATCCGCTGAGGAGCGCCGAGACCGGCGACGGCGCCGCGGGGTGCGCCTCCGGCAGCCACACATGCAGCGGGAAGATCCCCGCCTTTGCGCCGAACCCGACGAGCGCGAACAGGAAGGCGAACGACGCGGGCAGGGCATCCAGCGACTGCGCGCGCAGGTTGGCGAAGGTGTAGTCGCCGGTGCGCGCCTGCAGAATGCCGAAGGAGAGCAGCAGCGCCAGCGCGCCGACGTGCGAGATCAGGAAATACAGGTAACCGGCCCGGCGGATCTCGCCGATCCGGTGGTTGGTCATGACGAGAAATGTCGCGGACAGCGTCAGCGTCTCCCAGGCGACCATGAATACATAGGCGTCGTCGGCGATCAACACCAGCGCGATGCTTGCGACGCAGACGTGGTATTCGAAGCAGATCAGCCCGGGCGCGGATCCTTCACCCTTGCGGAAATAGCCGGCTGAAAAGGCGCCGATCCCGGTGCTGACGAGGCCGAGCACGAACAGGAAATAGCCGGACAGGCGATCGAGACGCAGATGAAAAGGCAGGCCGGGAAGCCCGATCGGCAGCACCGCGGCAGACGGTTCGGCAAGGATGCCGGCGAGGCCCGCCGCGCCGACGAGCAGTCCGACCAGCGCACCGAGCGGAAAGAGGCCGTGGGCAACCAGTCGCGTGCGGCGCAGCGCCCCGAGCCCCAGCGTGCCGACCGCGAGCCACGCGGCCACGGCCAGCAGGACGAAATGGACGACCGGCACGGGTGCCATCCGGAATGTCTCCAGTACGCTCGGGTTGGACGAGGTGATGGAACGGCCGCTTCTTCCGCGACCTGTTCCTGCCCGCATTATGACACCGAAAGACGAATCAGGATAACAAGGTATGATAATGCCGTTATCATGAAAGTCTCATGGCACCCTGGATGGAACGGGCGACCGTGGCGGTGTGCCGCGGCGCGCCGGGCTCCGCTCGGGGCGTCGTTGTCTCCCGATCCGGGCGAATGAGGGAAGATCCTATGCCAGCGCAGTACTTCCGAAGCCTGACGGGAAAACACCGCAGCGCGGCCGCGAACCGCCAGCTCGGGTTTTCGCTTGCCTTCGTCGCCGGCGCAACCAATGCCGGCGGTTTCCTCGCGGTCAAGCAATACACGTCGCACATGAGCGGGATCGTGTCGGCGATCGCGGATCAGACCGCGCTCGGCGACATCCGGCTCGTGCTGGCCGGGGTGGGTTCGCTCGCGTCGTTTCTGGTGGGTGCCGGCTGCTCGGCCGTGCTCGTCAACTGGGGGCGGCGCCGTGGCCTGCAGAGTCAGTACGTGCTGCCGCTGCTGGTCGAAGCGGCGCTGCTGCTCCTGTTCGGGCTGCTCGGCAGCCATCTCGCGCTCTGGGAAGCGTTCTTCATGCCGGTCACGGTGATCCTGCTGTGCTTCATCATGGGGCTGCAAAACGCGATGATCACCAAGCTGTCGGGGGCGGAAATCCGCACGACGCACATGACGGGCATCGTGACGGACCTCGGCATCGAACTCGGCAAGCTCTTTTACTGGAATCGTTCAAGTGCCGACGTGCACGCGCAGACGGTGATCGCGAACCGCGCGAAGCTCAGGATTCACGCGACGATGCTGGCGTCGTTCTTCGTCGGGGGGCTGGCCGGCGCAATCGGCTTCAAGCATGTCGGCTACGTGTCGACCGTGCCGCTGGCCGCGGCACTCGTCACGCTGGCGATCGTGCCCGTCGTCGACGACGTGCTCGACTATCTCTATCGGCTTGACCGCCGGTCGTGAGCCTGCACAAGGTGAAACGAAACCCGACTGCGCGTTGCCGGCGGCGGATCCTGCCAGAGGCGCTGTCGCCGAGCCCGGGCCACACGCGCGTGCCGAATGCTCTGCGGCGTGGTACGCAAGGGCCGATGCATTATAATTAAATTAGCATATCGCCGACTCTGCCCTGCAATGGAAACGAAAACCGCACGCTTGACTATCCTGATCGATCCCGCCAAGAAAGAGGCGTTCGACATGCTCTGCGCGGAGCAGGACCTGACGCCGTCGCAAGTCGTGCGGCAGTTGATTCGCGAGTATCTCGAACAACACGGCGTGAGCTACAAGACGAAAAGCGCGCTCGGCAAACGGGTGAAGCGAAGCGCGGACTGAGTTCGCGAGCCGCCTGGACGTCGATTTCCCGGTGCGCATGCCGCGCGCATGCCAGGGTCGGTATGGGCATCCTTCCGTGTCACGTACTTCGTGCCATCCGCACGGGCCATCTTGAACCGGGCATCGTCTGCAGGAATCCTGAATACATCGCGTAGCGCGATCGCGTCCGGATTGGTTTCGATCGCATCGATGATCACGCCGCGCAGATCCCGATAACCGCGCTCCATGCCCGATCGATCCCGGTAGATATGTTGTCGGTGGGGAGCGCGTGCAGCGCACTGCGACGACAAGCGGGTTCGCCGTAGGTAAGCGCGCGGCGTCACGCTTCCCGGCGAAAGCACGCCGCGAGCACGAAGCTGCCCGCGTCGGTCTTGCCGTCGATCTCGGGATCGCCGCAGACGATCCGGATGCTTTTTACCTCGGCGCCCATTCTCAGCGTGATCGATGGACCCCTCACGCGCAGATCCTTGATCCGCGCGGCCACGCCGCCGTCCGACAGCATTGCCGTTCGCGTCCTTGACGACTCGCCTGGCCGATTCGTCAGCGGATTCGATGCCGGCGCCCGCCGACCATTCATGACCTCAGTCCGCGCACAGATGCAGTGTGCCGTTCGGGCAGGTGTATTCCATTGCGCATTGCGGGCAGGCGGGGGCACCGTTCGCGGCTTCCATCGGACGGATTCGAGCCGGTCGGCGGCAAAAGCGGGCTGATGCCTGCTTCGCCGGAACGGGCGCCGTGCCGTCGGCTCGCAGGCGGGCCGACCAAGGGACGGGCGCACACAACATTATAATGAAATACACATTCGATGAATGCTGTCTTATAATTCAGCCTTGCCGCCGATCGCCGGAATTGAGGGCGGATTCGCGGAGGTAGCCGACATGTTCGATCTGGATGGGATGCTGCTGTTGCCCGATCGACGGCCCATATCCCTGCCGGAGGTCGCGGGGAGCCGGGGGCTTGTCGTGGTGGGCGTCGGGCGCGGCGGCGAGCGCGGCTTCCAGATGGTCCACCGCTTCCATGATGTGGGCGAGCGGCTCGCGGCCGCCGGTATTCATCTGGCGTTCGTCTATCCGCGGGAATCGGCTCGGCATGTGATGGATCCCATCTCGGTGGCCAGTGCGCGGTTCCGGCACCACCCGCGCCTGCTGCTCGACGCGGATGGCTGCTGTTTCGCGCAGGGCGTGCCGCCTCGATTGCTCCGTGCCGTGTATCTGAGCGGCGCAATGCAGCGTCTCGCCGGTTTCGAAATCGACGTGCGCAACGCGGCATGGGAAACCGAGTTCCAGGCGTTCCTGATGGCCTGCCGGATCGGCCCGTCCCACTGAATACCAGCATCCCTCTCACGCCACACGCGAGGAACATGGCAACCGTCGTCTATTTCGAAGCAGGTCCCGCCTGGAGCCGGAACGGTGCGACCGCCGTGCGCGATGCGCTCGCGGTCACGGCGCGCCGTTTCGACAGCGACATCCTGCTGATTGCCAATGGGCGGCGCGGGAATGCCAAGGACGGCATGGCCATGTCATCGCTGCAGGTGCGTCGCGGCGCATCCGCGCAAGTCCTTGCAAGCGGTCCGGACGAAGAGGCGGCGCTTCGTGCGCTCTTGCCCTTGCTTCAAGAGGGCTGACCCGCGTGCCGCCTGTCGATTTTCCGTTCCTGGGCCTGCGCGCGGCTTCCCCGGCCGAGATCGCCGACAAGCCGGTCGTCGTGGAAAACGAGCACCTCGTCTCGCTGTGCTTCGACGGCCGTGGCATGCAAAGCACGATGCTGCGGGAGGCTCCGGACGCGCTCGCACTCGGCTATACGCGCACGATGATGGGGTTCCTGCTGTTTCAGCCGGAACCCGCGCATGTTGGCTTGATCGGGCTCGGCGGCGGTTCGCTCGTGAAGTATTGCTATCGGAACCTGCCGAACACCCGTCTCACCGCAATCGAAATCAATCCGGAAGTGATCGCGCTTCGCGACCGGTTCCACGTTCCACCCGACGACGCGCGCCTGACGATCATCTGCGCGGACGCGGCGCGGCACCTGTCGACGACCGCGCACACGTTCGATGCGCTGTTGCAGGATGGTTTCAATGCGGACGGCGCGCCGTCCGAGCTCTGCAGCGCAGCCTTCTACGATACCTGTCGCGCGCGACTGAACGACGACGGCGTGCTCGTCGTCAATCTGCTCGGCGACGATCCGCGACTCGGTGATTGTCTCGCGAGGCTGCGTGAGACGTTCGGCCCGTCCGTCGCAATCGCACCGGCTGAAGACGGTGCGGGCAACGTGATCGCCTTCGCCTGGAAGAGCGACGCACCGCTGCCGTCTCTCGAGGCACTCATCGAACGTGCGGATCGGCACTGCGGCCACCACGGCATCGACCTCGTCGATGCCGCCGTACGCATCGAGGTCGGCGCCCGTTACGACTGGACGCGCCTGAGTGCGTGTCTTGCCGATTGAGTCCGATACATGCGGCACCCTTGATCATGATCAAACCCCTGGAGACGCCATGAGCGATAACCAAGCTTCGACCGTTCCGACCATCTCGGCATCCGCGATCTGGGCGCTGGAGCGCCTTGCCGATATTCGTTACGGTCGCGATACACCCGCACTTGGCTGGTCCATTACCCGCGAGCTCATCGGCGCAGGATTCGTGCGCTATCCGACGAACGGCCGCGGAAGCGTCTCGATCACGGCAGCCGGACAGACGTTCCTGAAGAACCGGAAATAGTTCTGGTCGGCGTCGCTCGCGAATCGCACGGTCGCGCCGATCCGCACATCCATGCCGGGTCGTTCATGTCATGGGCGGTTGCGTTCGACAGGGGAAGCGTCAACGCGCCAGGGTGCGGCTGCGAATTGCGGTGGCGCGCGAAGATGAGCAAGCGTGCCGCTGCGGACATGACGAAAGGCTGAACGTGCTTTCCTACCTGCGGTCCCTTTTTGCGCGACGCAAATTTCGCCGGCTTCCCGTGATTCGTTTTCAATCGACGCCGATCGATCTGGGCATCGACGGTGTGCCGCATTCGGGGTGGGAAGTCGCGATCCTCGCGGCATCCGGCGGTATCGTCGGCGCGGCGACATACAGCCTGGCGCCGCGAACCGATCGGGTATATGTCCATCGACTGGAAATTCTCCCCACGATGAGGCGCCGCGGCTACGGTCTCGCCTTCCTGTCGTATCTGCATCGAACGTACCAGTTGCCCATTACTCCCATCGACGACGGGCCCGAGGCCCGGTCGTTCTGGCGCGCCGCGAGATCCTTTCAATCCGGAGCGTGGCGGGTTACGCCCGGACAATCATCCGACGAGTTCCGCGACGCGCTGCTTCAATGGCGGCATCGGCAGGCGGTCATGCTCGGCTTGCGTCCCCCGTCGGCGAAATCATCGGATTCCTAGGCGAACCTGCATGACGCCGTTCGCACAAGCGGCCTTGCTCGCCGGTCATGCGCGACATAGATTGTCTTCATCGAGGTCCGACTTTTTGGAGGGGCCATGGAACTGCTCGTGGAACGCGTTGACGTATGGGCGGCCACCATCGAGGACAAGCCGGGCGGTCTTGCACACGTGCTGAACGCGTTGCGGGATGCCGGCGTGGATTTGCAATTCATCGTCGCCCGGCGCACCCAGGAAGCACCCGGCAAAGGGGTGGTATTCGTCGCGCCGCTGCAGGGAGATCGGGAGACTCGTGCCGCCACGCAGGCGGGATTCAGTCCTAGCTCGAGCCTGCACTCGATCCGTGTGATGGGGCTGGACCAGATGGGGATCATCGCGGAGCTGACCCAGAAACTGTCGGACGGCGGGATCAATCTCCGCGGCGTATCCGCCGCCGTGCTCGGTTCGCAGTTCATTGCCTATCTCGCGCTCGACTCGCTGGCCGACGCCGAGCAGGCGACAGACATCCTGCAAAGGTCCTGAATTGCCGCTTCAGTCGACTGCCGGGTGAGGCGGGGTGCCTTTCACGGCTGAATCTCGCGTGCGTTGCATCGGGCGTGCGGCGCGGTCTGCCTGATCTTCGACCGATGAGGCCGCCGCGGAATATCGACGGCCAATCATTGCGGCATGCGCGCGGGCGACGCGCCGCAGCGGTGCTTCGTTCGCGTGATTTGCCGCGTACGTCTGCCGTGTTCCTGTGTCTTCGCGTGCCTTCGCGTTTCGTCATGCCGTGCGAGGCAAACACGGGCGAGCGGGCAGGGGATCGATTGGCCCGGCGTATTTGTTCGTGTTCGAGTTTTTAATAAAAACAGATGCATTGTGATAAGAATACTTATCCTGTCTTATCCATTCAGCATCGCCCATTCCCCCGCTTGCACATTGCCGGGCTCGCTCCGGGCGCTGCGAGGGACGCGGCCGCACCGTACGTCGCCTCGGCAGGGCAATCCCATTCCGCTGCCGCCCCGAAACAATTTGTTACAAATAGCCGTTTTCACACCCCCTTGAAGCGCGCGACGGCCGCCTCTATTTCGCAATCCGCCAGACATTGGCTCGGCTGCACGGCGGCGTTCCACGCGCCTCGGTGCCCGCAGCCGGATTCCCTTATTGGTGATCCTTTAATCGCTCAGGAGATGGAAATGCAGATTCGTCCCCTCTACGACCGGGTTATCGTCAAGCGAATCGAGACGCAGCGGACGACGGCTTCGGGCATCGTGATACCCGATTCCGCGGCAGAAAAACCAGAACAAGGCGAAGTCGTCGCAGTCGGCAGCGGCCGGCTGCTGCAGGATGGAACGCTGCGCGCGCTCCAGTTGAAAGTCGGTGACCAGGTTCTCTTCGGCAAATACGCAGGCCAGACCGTCAAGGTCGACGGCGAGGAACTGCTCGTCATGCGCGAGGAAGACGTCATGGGCCTCCTCGAGGCCGACGTCGGCGCCTCGCGTGAGGCCGCCTGACATCCCGAGCCGGTCGCGAACACCCGACTGGCGGTTCGCGACGGGTCGAGTCAACGACTACTATCCGGAGCAGCAACATGAGTGCAAAAGACGTCCAATTCCACGACAGCGCCCGTGCCCGTATCGTCAAGGGCGTGAACGTTCTCGCCGATGCCGTGAAGGTCACGCTGGGGCCGAAAGGCCGCAATGTGCTGATCGAGCGCGGCTTCGGCGCGCCTGCCCTCACGAAGGACGGCGTGTCGGTCGCGAAGGAAATCGAACTGAAGGACCGCTTCGAAAACATGGGGGCGCAGATCGTCAAGCAAGTCGCGTCGAAGACCGCCGATGTGGCCGGCGACGGTACCACCACGGCCACCGTGCTCGCCCAGGCGATCGTGCAGGAAGGCATGAAGCACGTCGCCGCCGGCATGAATCCGATGGATCTCAAGCGCGGCATCGACAAGGCCGTGGCCGCGGTGCTCGACGAACTGCGCAAGCTGTCGAAGCCGATTTCCACGAACAGGGAGATCGCACAGGTGGCGGCGGTCTCGGCGAACGCCGACGAGACCATCGGCAAGATCATCGCCGACGCCATGGAGAAGGTCGGCAAGGAAGGCGTCATCACGGTCGAGGATGGCAAGTCGCTCGAGAACGAGCTGGACGTGGTTGAAGGGATGCAGTTCGACCGCGGCTACGTCAGCCCCTACTTCATCAACGATCCGGAACGGCAGGCCGCGTACCTGGACGACGCGCTGATCCTGTTGCACGACAAGAAGATCTCGAACATCCGGGATCTGCTGCCGATCCTCGAAGCGGCCTCCAAGGCGGGCAAGCCGCTGCTGATCGTTGCAGAAGATGTCGATGGCGAAGCGCTGGCCACGCTCGTGGTCAACGCGATGCGAGGCATCCTGAAGGTGGTGGCGGTCAAGGCGCCCGGTTTCGGCGACCGGCGCAAGGCCATGCTCGAGGACATCGCCATCCTGACTGGCGCGACCGTCATCTCGGAAGAAACCGGCAAGCAGCTGCAGAAGGCGGCACTCGAGGATCTCGGCCGTGCCAAGCGCGTCGAGGTGCGCAAGGACGACACGATCATCATCGACGGCGCGGGCGACGAGAAGCGCATCGAAGCGCGCGTGAAGTCCATTCGCACGCAGATCGAGGAAGCCACGAGCGACTACGATCGCGAGAAACTGCAGGAGCGCGTCGCGAAACTCGCGGGCGGGGTGGCCGTCATCAAGGTCGGGGCGGCGACCGAGCTCGAGATGAAGGAGAAGAAGGACCGGGTGGACGACGCGCTGCATGCCACGCGCGCGGCGGTCGAGGAAGGCATCGTGCCGGGTGGTGGCGTAGCGCTCCTGCGCGCCCGTTCGATGGTGGCGAGCCTGACAGGCGCCAACAGCGACCAGGACGCCGGTGTCCAGATCGTGCTGCGCGCGCTCGAAGCGCCGCTGCGCGTAATCGCCTCGAACGCGGGGGACGAGCCTTCGGTGGTCATCGCGAAGGTGCTCGAAGGCAAGGGCAACTTCGGCTACAACGCGGCCACCGGAGAATATGGCGATCTGGTCGAGGCGGGTGTGGTCGATCCCACCAAGGTTACGCGTACGGCGCTGCAGAACGCCGCATCGATCGCCGGGCTGATTCTGACGACCGACGCGACGGTTGCAGACGCGCCGAAGGACGAAAAGCCGGCGCAGTCCGCCGAACCGGCGCTCGAGTACTGACCCGGGCAGCGGGTCTCGTACGCGCCGGCCAACAGTCGCGGCCGGCGCAACACGTTCGGCGCCGCGCGCTGCCCCGCTGAAGCGGCGCCGCTTTTTGCGGGTGACCGACATGAAACTCGAACTTTGCATCGACTCGAAGCCGCTCGACATCGAGCTCGACGACGTGGTGGCGGGACTGCTGGCCGTCCGGCTCGACTTGCCCGCAGGCGCAGACAACCGGGACGCGCTCGCGCGTTATCTCAGCGCCAAGGGCGCGCCCTGGAGTCTCGACGAAGAGCACATGCGCAGGCGCATACTGCGCCGGCTGATTCTGGATATCGCCGATCCGGCGCTGGTCATCCGCCATCTCATGGCCGACGAATGAACTTGCCCGACCGGCCGGCTCGGGATGCGGCGACATCAACCCGCGTCCCGATCGTCTTGCCAACCCGCTGAATCGGACATTGTCATGGCCAATGAACCGCGTTCGCCTGTCCGCTCGTCGATGGGGCTTCCTGCCGGCGTGCTCGGGAGGGACTACCTCAAGTTCCTGCAACTCTCGGTCGATGATGCACTGCGCGGCGCGCAAACATTCGCCGACGAAGCGCTGGAGGAAGCCATGACCGCTATCCGCCGTGGTTCGATGCGCGCGGCGCGGCCGGCCATGAAGGTGTTCTTCGACGGGTGCCGGTTCTGGCTCGCCAGTCACTTTCATCGCTACGAGGCGGCCCGCCGTCTCGGTGCCCGTCATCAGGAATTCTGGTGCGAGATCGAGCCGGGTCCAAAGGACGACGCCGTGCGATATGCGTCGCAAGTGTCCCGCTTCGGGCACGTCTGCCACGACACTTCCACAGCGGCTGGCTGACCATCATCCGTGGACGCGGTGCGTTCGTCGCCTATGGCAAGCGGCGTTTGTCGGGGGGCAGCGGATTTTTGGTTTCATGCGGGCCGTACCGGATTCGAACCAGTGACCAACGGACAAAAAAGTCGGCCGCTCCACCAACTGAGCCAACGGCCCGGTTCGTCCGATATCCGCCCGCCACCACGGCACTTTTCGTGTTTGCCCTAGCGGATTTCGATCGTGCGACTTGCGGTCTGCGTCGGCTCCGACTTTGGCACGGTCAACGTGAGTACACCGTTATCGAACTTTGCCAACGTGCGATCGGGGTCGGCGTAGTCCGGCATCGGGATCGTGCGGATGAAGCTTCCGTGGGCGCGCTCCAGCCGGTAACAGCCGTTTTCCTCGCTGCGTACGTCCTGCTTTTTCTCTCCGCGCAGCACGATTGCCCCGTCCTCGACGCTCACCCTCAGATCTTCGCGCGCCATTCCGGGCAGTTCGGCGGTCACGCGCAGCACCGGTCCTTCATCGACGACGTCGATGCGCGGCTGGAAGCGCGATGAACTGAAGTCGCCGAACCATCGTTCGAGCGCGCCACGGCCTGCGAGCGGGTCATGAAGGAATTCCTCCACCGCACGCCACGGCTCACGTGAGAACAGTCGCGGAATGTCGGGCCACGCGGCCCGCCACTGTTCGCTTGCCGGCGGGTTTTCCGGGCCTTCCGCATCGGACTTGCGGGCAGTTCCGCGAAGGAACTTGAAGGGGTTCCACTTTTTCGGATCGGTATTCATGGCATCCTCCGATTCAGCTTCAATCCGTTTCGAGCGTGGCGGCCGGCCCCTCGGGCAGCATGCGTGCCCCGAGCCTCGGCTGCGCCGGGCATGTCGCGATCGATCAGTTTCACCGCGTACTCGAGCACATCGCGCTGCGTTTCGGCCGCGCTTGTCCAGCGCTCGCCGAAACGCGGCGGATGCCGGTCGGCCGACACCTCATCGTTCCGTTCGATCCGGACGATGGCGATGTAGCCATCCGGTGCGGACGTGCGTGTCGCGATCGTCGCATGGGCACGGTGCGGACAAGGACCGCATGCCCTCTCCAGGACTCCTGAGCGACATCGGAAACCGGTGCCTCCCGCTCCTGGTTCGCGACGGGCGGCGGCGCTTTCCCCGCCGCCCATCTTCCCGACCCGCCATTGCCGCAGGGTCAGCCGGTCCTGACTTCGATGCGCCGTGGGCGAGCCTCGTCGCGACGCGGGATCGTCAGCTTCAACACCCCGTCCTGGAGGCTTGCCTCGATCTTCGACGTATCGAAGTCCGGTGACAGCGTGAACGTCCTCGCGAAGTGCGGCTCCCGGACCTCGGCATGCTGCAGGCGCAGATTGGCCGGCGTCGGCACCACCGCCTCGGCCTCGATCGAGAGGCTGCTGTCGTGAACCTTGACGTCCAGCTTGTCCTTCGTCACGCCGGGCAGATCTGCCCACAGTGTGACGCCCTGGTTGCTCTCGTAGATGTCGACGGCCGGGGTGAGGGTGATCCGGCGCGTGGCCTGTTCCGCGTCGCGACGCGTGACTGCGGACGGGTCGCGTTCAGCCAGTTTGGTCATGTCGTTCATGATCGGCTCCTCGAGTTACTGGACAGTGATGGCGCGTGGCTTGGACGACTCGCGCTTGCCGATACTGATCGACAGGCAGCCATTTTCGTAGCGCGCCTGGACCTTGTCGGGATCGGCGGTGTCGGGCAGCTCGATGACGCGCCGGAAGGCGCCGACGAAGCGCTCCTGCGCGTACGTACGCGTCTCGCTTTCAGTGTCGGGTTGCGTCGATTTGCGTTCGCCGCTGAGGGTCAGCAAGCCCTTGTCGATCGACACGTCGAGTTCGGCGGCGCTGACGCCCGGGGCGAAGGCGACGATCTCGATCGACTCGTCCGTCGCGCCGATGTTGATCTGAGGAAATGCGCCGAGCCGGCTCGCGCGGATGCTGGACGGGAAGCCGCCGAAGAGTTGCGCCATCTGCTGCTGCAGGCGGTCGAACTCGCTGAAGAGATCGGTTCCGAAGTAAAGATCGCTCATGATCGTATCCTCCTGGATGGCAATCGGGAGGCGAACGGGCCTACGCGCTCCAGTTCGCCTGCCGGACTGCCGGCAAACAAATCGAAACACGCAGCGCGCGGGATGAAACGGTTCGCGCGTCTGCCTGAGCGAAACTCAAGATAGGCACTCTGCGGAAAATTTCAAGGGGCGGCGGCAGATTTTTGCACTTGAAATTCCGGTGCTGGAACCTATCATCGCAGCGGCTTGGAACTGCATGCGGAGGACGCCATGGAATTCGATACGGACTGGCTTACGCTGGGCAGGCATCGTATCCGGCTGCGCTCGACGAAGGGCTTTCCGACCGAGACGATGCGCACCGTGACCGAGGTCGTCAGGCTGGCGATCGACAACAACATGAGCGCGCGGGCGCGACTCGTCGAGATCGTCTGCCGGCAGGAAAAGACCTACGACGTGCTGGTCGGCACGACGATGGCGGAGGACAAGGCTTGTGCACCGCAACTTGAAGCCGCGGTCGCGGTCGTGCTGGGCCTGTTGCCCGAGCAGATCAACATCACGGTCACCCCGGTCACGCAAAAGGAGGTCGATCTGCACTTCGGCGTGTACGAACGGATGCTGTCGGAGAAGCTGAGTTCGACGCCGCCGATCCGCTGACCGAGCGGTTCGGCGCCCGGCCGTACGGCCGGCGCAGGTTCGCGTCTGCCGACATGCCGGCGCGGGGCGGGCACGGCGGCAACGATCGCGGAATGGGGCACCCGACCGACGTCGGACGTCGGATTGGCGATCCACCTGGACCGGCGCACCCATGTGCATGCTTCATGCCCGTCCTCAACCGTGCGTCGGCCGAAGCGCGCGCCCCATCTCCGCGATCGGCATCGCCGCGATCGAATTCAGCAGCCGCGTCTCGCCGGCGTCCGGGCGCGCGATTGCCCGCACTTCCTCGAGCGTCTGCGCGACGTGGCGATCGAGCGGTTCGAGAAAGCGCTGCAGTTCGCTTGCCGCCGCTTTCTCCCTGAGCCCGAGCGCCTGACCGAACGCGATCAGCGCGGCCGCATCGATTTCGACAAAGCGCGTTGCGTTGCCGAGCGGCATCGTCAATTCGCAGTGCGGCCAGTGATCGCCGCGATGATCGGGGCGGTGCGTCGGCGTGTGATACACGACCGTGCTGACGATGTCGTAGAACGGCGCGAGCCGGTAGCCGCGCGCGTCGACGAAGAACGACAGGTTCTTCAGGTGCGCGTCGGCATTGCCGACCACCACGTTGAACACGGTCCAGCGGAACACCGACAGGCGCGCCAGCGCGCGCGTGCTGGTGCGCTCGATCGCGCGGGCGAGCTCCTGCGCGTTCGCGCGCTGGTACTTGAAGCCGCGGTCGTAGTTGAGCAACTGCATCGCGTCGATCGTATGCACGCGTGCGGCCGGCGCCGATGCGACGTCGCGATCGAACCGGTCGATCACGTAGCACGCGGACGGCGCGCGCAGGAAGTGCACGTCGGGCACGTCGAGCCCCATCTTCTGCGCGAGCTTCATGCAGAAGAATTCGTTGATCGCCGAGTGCGGGTAGCCGGCCGCGCGCATGTCCGGCTTGAGCAGGTGCATCGACGGCTCGCTGCCGACCGGCTCGTACAGCGCGTAGTCGGGTGCATCGCCGCGCAGCACCAGCAGCAGCTTCTGCTGCGCACCGGCCGCCGACATGCGCTTGGGCGCGGTGGCCGTCAGCGCTCGCTCGGGCATCGCCCGGATCCGGCGTTCGAGCTCGTCGAGCGGCAGCGGCTGCAGGCTGCCGGGCGCTTCCCGTTCGCCGTCGGCCAGCAGCGTCAGCGCGCCGGCCGATTCGCGCCCGAAGTACGCGAGCAGGCCCCACGCGTCGGCGGCGTCGACCTTCGCCTCGCGTGCGAGCGAGGTGCGCATGCCTTCCTCGGGCAGCAGGTTGTCGAAGAACCACTGGACCGGGCGATCGGTCGACGTGTCGGTGTAGGGGCCGGCGCGCAGCGCGAACGCCGGGGACAGCGGATAGGCGGCCGGGGACGCGAGCCATTGCGGGTCGTACGCGAACGACCAGATGCCCTTGTCGTCGGTCAGCGTGCCCATGCGCACGCCGTTGGCGGACGCGATCAGCGTTCTAGCCGCCATGGCTGCTCCTGCGGCGTTGCGCGGCCTTCAGCGCGGTGGCTTCCGAAATCTCGACCGACGACTCGGCGTACAGGCGCACGCCCAGTTCGCCGAGCAGCAGCATGACCTTGCCGATTTGCGCGGTCGGCTTTCCGCCTTCCACCTGGCTGATGAATTTCGGCGACAGCCCGGTCGCGTTCGCGAGTTCGTCGCGCGTGAACCCCTGCTGGAGCCGCGCCGCGCGGATGAGGTGGGCGAGCGCGCCGATCGTGTCGACGGACTGGGACTCCGACATGACGTTCTCCATGCTCCGTATCTGATCGGGAACAGTATTGCACAACTCGCCGGCCGGGGCATCATTTCGTATCCGTACAGGAACGGAGCGGCGAACCGGGGAGCCGGTGCGCCGTTTCGTACCCGATCGGATACCGGGAGGCGCGAAATCGTGACGCAGGCGATTTTCGTATCCGAACGGATGCGGAGAAGGGCGGGACCGTGACGGCGGCCCGGTCGCATGCGCGTGTGACGACTAAGCGGTCAGGGCGCTAGCCGTGCGCGCGGCGACACGCCGACACTGTGACACGCGCGCGAGCCAGGCCCGAACCTTGCGCGCCGCAAGCGTCGTCCGCGGCCACGCCGCGACGCATCACGCAAGAAGATTTGCAGGGAGGCGCGCATGGAGCCGATGCCGGTCGTACTTCAGTGGGATGCGGTCCTCGTCAGGATCGTCCTGGCGCTCGTCGCGGGCGGGCTGATCGGCCTCGATCGCAGCGAATCCGGCAAGACGGCAGGGCTGCGCACGACGATCTTCGTCTGTCTCGCCGCGTGCCTGGCGATGCTGCAGGTCAATGCGCTGCTGCTGCAGGCCGGCAAGCCGCAGGACGGGTTCTCGGTGCTCGACCCGATGCGCCTGCCGCTCGGCATCCTGACCGGGATGGGCTTCATCGGCGGCGGCGCGATCCTGCATCGCGACGGCCTCGTATCCGGCGTGACCACGGCCGCGACGCTGTGGTTCGTCACCGTCGTCGGACTGTGCATCGGCGGCGGCCAGCTGTCGCTCGGCGCGCTCGGGCTCGCGCTCGCCCTCCTGGTCGTATGGCCGCTGCGGTTGGTCGAGCAGCGCGTGCGCAGCGTCAGGACTGCGCTGGTCACGGTCGAGTACGAACTGGGCTCGACGGCGCGCGAGCGCCTGACGACCGGGCTGCACAATGCGGGCTTCGCGTGCCGCACGCGCGGTTTTCGCGAAACGGCCGCGCGTGCGTTGCGCGAGGAAGAACTGCTCGTGAAGTGGCGCGAACCGGCCGACGCCGATGCGATGCTGCGTCAACTGATCCGGATCGTCGAATCGGCCGGCCTGACGTCGATCCGCTGTTCCGAGGAGAACTGAGCCGCACGGCGCTTGCCGGAACGTCGGCTGGTTGCGTGCCTCGTGCCGCATTCGGCATTCAGGATCCGGCAGCGTTCAGCGTTCAGCGCCCGGCTTCCGCACCGGCGCCGTCGTGCGCATCGCCGTCCGTCCCCGGCCGGCTCATCGCGAGATGGAGCGCGGCCGGGTCGACCGGTTTCACGAAATGCTGCAGAAACCCGGTCGCGAGACAGCGTTCGCGATCCGCGTTGCGGCCATAACCGGTCAGCGCGAGAAAGATGCACGGCGTGACCTCGGTGATCGCCTTCAGCCGCCGCAGCAGCTCGTAGCCGTCCATCACCGGCAGCCCGATGTCGAGGATCGCGACGTCGGGGCGATAGGCGCGGTACGCGGCCAGCGCGGTGACCGGGTCGTGCACGACGGCGACCTCGTGACCGGCCTCGCGCAGCCATTGCGCGAGCGTCGACGCGGCATCCTCGTTGTCGTCGACCAGCATCACGCGCCGGCCGGTGCGGCCCGGCGCCAGGTCGCGGATGCCGGGCGGCGGCTGCGGCACGGTGACCGCCACCGTTTTCGGCCGGTATTCGGGCAGCGTGATCGTAAACGTGCTGCCGCAGCCGGGGCCCGCGCTGTCCGCGCGCACCGTGCCGCCGTGCAGCGTCACGAGGCTGCGCACGAGCGCAAGGCCGATGCCGAGGCCGCCATGCGCCTGTTTCGCTTCGCCGTCGAGCCGGTAGAACGGCTCGAAGATGCTGTCGAGACGATCGCGCGGAATGCCGGCGCCGTTGTCGCACACCTCGACGATCGCGGTGTCGTCCGCGCCGCGCGCCGCGCGCAGCGTGATGTCGCCGCCCGGCAGCGTGTATTTCGCCGCGTTGGTCAGCAGGTTCGCGACGGCCTGCGACAGCCGCACCGGGTCGCCGTGGCAGCGCGCGTCCGGATCGGCGTCGACCTGCAGGCGGTGGCGGCGCTGCTCGAGCAGCGGGCTCGCGATCTCGACCGCGCGGTCGGCGATGTCGGCGAGCCGCACGGCCTCCTTCTTCAGCGTGATCTTGCCGCGCGTGATGCGCGACACGTCGAGCAGGTCGTCGATCAACCGGACCATGTGATCGAGCTGGCGCTGGATGATCGCGATCTCGTTCGGCGTCGCGTGGCCGTCGCGGTTGCGGATCAGCTCCAGCGCGAGCGAGATCGGCGTCAGCGGATTGCGCAGCTCATGGCCGAGCACCGCGAGAAACTGGTCCTTGGCCTGATTCGCGTCGCGCAGCTCGCCCAGCAGCCGGTCGCGCTCCGCGTTCGCGGCGACGAGCTTCTCGCGCGCGGCGACGTGCTCGGTCACCTCGACCGCACTGACGATCACGCCCAGCCCGTCCGCGAGCGGCTGCGGATTGAAATGCAGCCGATACACGCGGGCGCCGTCCGGCTCGGGCCGGTCGCGGTGCTCGCCGATCGTCGTCGAGCAGCCCTGCGCGCGGGCGGCTTCCAGTGCCCGCACGATCTCGGGCGCATCGCCGCCGGGCAGCACCGCCGTCAGCGGCTGGTCGACGATGTCGGTCCGGCCGCACAAGGCCGAGAAGCGGTGATTCGCGAGCACGATCCGGTGCGCGGGGCCCGACAGCAGCGCGATCGGCAATGGCGCGTGCATCAGGACGCCGTTGCGTTGCTGTTCGGCATCCTCGCGGCGGCGGATCTCGTCGCTCAGCGCGCGCGAGCGCTGCTGCGCCAGCGCCAGCGTCGGGTACAGCCCGCCTTCGTCGTCGCGCAGCGATGCGACGGGCAGGATGCGGCGGTGCAGCGCGCATACGTGGCGGAACGTCTCCGACTGCTCGGCGCTCGCAAACGCATCGTGCGGATAGCCGCAGTAGAGCGAGAAGCGGTACCGCTCGATCAGCGCGTTCCATAGCGCTTCCACCCGCAGCGCTGCGGCGTACCGGTTGCGCGCGCACAGCAGCGCGACCATTTCGCCGAACGCATGCACGGGCCGGCCGGCGCGGATCGCCGCTTCGACGATCGTGCCGATCGAGCGGCGAAAGCGCGCGGGGTCGGGCAGGTCGCCATTCATAAAGCTGTCGAGCAGCGCATGCGCGCTCGACATGAAGATGCGGCCGCTGGCCGCGCCGCCGGCCGATGCACCGAGCGTGTGCAGGCGCTCGTGCACCGCCGCGAGGCAGGCGGGCCGCGCGATCACGATCGCGCTGCCGCCGGCGCTCAGCGCCTGGGCCGCGAACACGGCGACTTCCGACATGAGCTGCGCGTCGGACTCGTAGAACTGGACGAAGTGATCGGCCCGCATTGGCGCCGATTCCAGCAGGGGAGGGACTATTTTCATCGCTCACGACCAGGCAATGCCGTTGGCGGCCGGCGATTCCGTGCCGCGGCCATATCCGGTCCGGCGCGCGCAAGCTGCGTGCCGGACCGGCACCGATGCCCGGCGACGCCGCGGCATCGGCCCGGCCCACGCGGGCGGTGCCGGACGGCGCTGCATTTGTAAATACTGCAGAAAGCCCGCGTCGGGTGGCGGACGCCCGCCCGCCGGCCCCGCCGTCCGAGCAGCGATCTTTATCGCTGCAGCAGATAAACGTATCCGAATCGCTTCGTTGACGCAGTGCGGCACGCGCTCGTAGATTCGCATCTTTACCGAATCAAGGGCTGTACCGTGACGACTTCCGCCATCCGCGCCGCAATATCGACGCCCGCCGGCCATCGGCCGGCCCTGCCGCCGGAGGCCGGCGCGCAGCGATTCGACATCGTCCCGTTCGATGCGCCCCTCGGCGCCGAAGTCGTCGGCATCGACCTGTCGCAACCGCTCGGCGCCGCCGATTTCGCGCGCATCCATCGCGCGCATCTCGACCATCACGTGCTGGTGTTTCGCGACCAGCGCATCACGCCGGACGAGCACATCGCGTTCAGCCGCCGTTTCGGCCCGCTGCAGATCCACGTGCTGCACCAGTTCGCGCTGCCCGCGCATCCGGAAGTGCTGATCGTGTCGAACATCGTCGAGAACGGCAAGCCGATCGGGCTCGGCGACGCCGGCCATTTCTGGCACTCCGACCTGTCGTACAAGGAAAAGCCGAGCCTCGGCTCGCTGCTGCATGCGCAGGAGCTGCCGGCCGAGGGCGGCGACACGCTGTTCGCGAACATGCATCTCGCGTGGGACACGCTGCCCGCGCACCTGCGCCGCGCGGTCGAAGGGCGGCGTGCCGAGCACACGTATCTTGCCCGCTACGCGGAGCTGCAGGCGCGCAGCCCGTGGCGGCCGAACCTGTCGGCCGAGCAGATCGCGCAGGTCGAGGCGGTGGTGCATCCGGTCGTGCGCACGCATCCCGAAACGGGCCGCAAGGCGTTGTTCGTCAGCGAGCATTTCACGACGCGCATCGTCGATCTGCCCGAAGACGAAAGCCGCGCACTGCTCGACGAACTGTTCGCGCACAGCGTGCGCGCGGAGCATCTGTATCGGCACCACTGGCGCGAGCACGACCTCGTGTTCTGGGACAACCGCTCGCTGATGCATCTCGCGGCCGGCACGCCCGACCATCTGCGCCGCAAGCTGTACCGCACCACGATCGAAGGTGACGCGCCGTTCTGAACGGCACGTCCCGGTTCGCCGCCTCATTCTCACTGGAGTTCCGATGTCGTTTCCGCTTTCGCCGGCCCTGCGCCGCACGACCGTGGCCGCGCGCCGCGCACTGGCCGCCACGCTCACCGCGGCGCTCGTACTGGCCGCCGCCGGGACGCCGCAAGCCGCGCACGCGGAAGGCCGCATCCGCATCGCCGAGCAGTTCGGCGTGGTCTACCTGTTGCTGAATGTCGCGCGCGACCAGCAACTGATCGAGAAGGAAGGGCGCAAGGCCGGCCTCGACATCAAGGTCGACTGGGTGCGCCTGTCGGGCGGCGCGGCCGTGAACGACGCGCTGCTGTCGGGCGCGGTCGACGTCGCCGGCGCGGGCGTCGGGCCGCTGCTGACCGTGTGGGATCGCACGCGCGGCCGGCAGAACGTGAAGGGCGTCGCGTCGCTCGGCAATTTTCCGTACTACCTCGTCAGCAGCAACCCGAACGTGAAGACGATCGCCGACCTGGGCGCGAAGGACCGCATCGCGGTGCCGGCCGTCGGCGTGTCGGTGCAGTCGCGCGTGCTGCAGTACGCGGCCGCGAAGCAGTGGGGCGACAAGCAGTTCGACAAGCTCGATCCGCTCACGCAGGCGATCCCGCATCCCGACGCGACGGCCGCGATTCTCGCGAACAGCAACGTGATCACGGGCCACTTCGGCAATCCGCCGTTCCAGGAGCAGGAACTCGCGGGCAATCCGAACGCACACATCGTGCTGAATTCCTACGACGTGCTCGGCGGCCCGAGTTCCGCGACGGTGCTGTACGCGACGGAGAAATTCCGCGACGAGAACCCGAAGACGTACCGCGCGTTCGTCGCCGCGCTCGCCGACGCCGCGCACCAGATCGCGGCCGATCCCGAGCGCGCGGTCGATACCTATATCCGCGTGAACGGCTCGAAGATCGATCGCGCGTTGCTGCTGAAGATCCTGCGCAATCCGCAGGTGCAGTTCAAGACGGCCCCGGAGAACACGCTGAAGCTCGCGCAGTTCATGTATCGCACCGGCGCGATCCGCAACGAGCCGAAGTCGTGGCGCGACTACTTCTTCGACGATCCGGCGACGGCCGGCGGCAGCTGAGCGGGCGTGGCGCTGCGGCGCCGCGATCGACGCTTATGCGTCGACGCGGTTTCGATATGTGCAATCGTTGGTTGGGCCGCGCGCGGTGCCGCCGTATGTTGATGCTTTACCCGCAAGAGTTTCGATCGTGAACGCCACTTCTCCCCGAATCGGGCTGCCGCCGTACGCGGCGCGCGGCGCTGCCGTACCGCCCGCCCAACCCGTCACCGACACCGACGCGGCGAGCAGGCCGGCATCCGCGTCCGCGCCGGCCGGCGCGCACAGCGAGCGCCTGCTGGCGATCGATCGCGTGAGCCTCGAATACCGGAGCGGCGCGCGGATCGTGCGCGCGACCCATCAGGTCAGCTTCGACGTGTATGGCAGCGACCGTTTCGTGCTGCTCGGCCCGTCGGGGTGCGGCAAGTCCACGTTGCTGAAGGCGATCGCCGGCTTCATCGAGCCCGTGTCGGGCTCGATCGCGCTCGACGGCCGGCCCGTGCAAGGGCCGGGCCCCGACCGCATCGTCGTGTTCCAGGAATTCGACCAGTTGCCGCCGTGGAAGACGGTCGTCGAGAACGTCGCGTTTCC
This sequence comes from Burkholderia sp. BCC1988, assembly GCF_905339895.1. Classification (NCBI taxonomy): domain Bacteria; kingdom Pseudomonadati; phylum Pseudomonadota; class Betaproteobacteria; order Burkholderiales; family Burkholderiaceae; genus Burkholderia; species Burkholderia sp. BCC1988. The sequence continues at coordinate 126,123 of NZ_CAJPHA010000004.1, read as the reverse complement.
GTTGCGCGCGGCCGCGAAGCTGTCGCGCGCCGAAGCAAGCGAGCGCGCGCTGCACTATCTCGACAAGGTCGGCCTCGGTGCGTTCGCCGATGCCTATCCGCACACGCTGTCCGGCGGCATGAAGCAGCGCGTCGCGATCGCGCGTGCACTGGCGATGCAGCCGCGCGTGCTGCTGATGGACGAACCGTTCGCCGCGCTCGACGCGCTCACGCGCCGCAAGATGCAGGAGGAACTGCTGCGCCTGTGGGACGAGTTCCGCTTCACGCTGCTGTTCGTCACGCATTCGATCGAGGAGGCGCTCGTCGTCGGCAACCGGATCCTGCTGCTGTCGCCGCATCCGGGCCGCGTGCGCGCGGAGCTCAACAGTCACGATCATTCGCTCGACAGCGTCGGCAGCGGCGACTTCCGCGACCGCGTCGCGCGCATTCATCATCTGCTGTTCGATACCGATGTAGCGGACGAAACGCGTGCAGCACCGGCCACGGAGGGCATCGCATCATGAGCACGATCGATCCGGTCCTGCCGCCGCTGCCGCCCGTACGCGCCGAATACGTGCGCGCGCTCGACCCGCCGCCCGACGCCGAACGTGCGGCGCCCGCACCGCTGTGGCGCCGCATCGTCGGCGCGAGCGGGTTTCGCCGCGCCGTCATCGCGCTCGTGCTGATCGCCGCATGGGAAATCATCGCGCGCATCGTCGCGAACGACCTGCTCGTGCCGACCTTCGGCGCGACGCTGACCGCGTTCGTGCAGGGCATCGCGTCGGGCGAACTGCTGGTGAAGACGGGCATCTCGATGTCGGTGCTGCTGCGCGGCTATGCGCTCGGCGTATTGCTCGCGTTCGTGCTGACCTCGCTCGCGGTGTCGACGCGCATCGGCCGCGACGTGCTGTCGATGCTCACGTCGATGTTCAATCCGCTGCCGTCGATCGCGTTGCTGCCGATCGCGCTGCTGTGGTTCGGGCTCGGCACCGGCAGCCTGCTGTTCGTGCTGGTGCACGCGGTGCTCTGGCCGCTCGCGCTCAGCATGTACACGGGGTTCGCCGGCGTGCCGGCCACGCTGAAGATGGCCGGGCGCAACTACGGCCTCACCGGCCTGCGCCAGATCGCGCTGATTCTCGTGCCGGCCGCGCTGCCGTCGATCCTGTCGGGGCTGCGCGTCGGCTGGGCGTTCGCGTGGCGCACGCTGATCGCGGCCGAACTCGTGTTCGGCGCGAGCGCGGGGCAGGGCGGGCTCGGCTGGTACATCTTCCAGAACCGCAACGAGCTGTATACCGACCGCGTGTTCGCGGGCCTCGCGGCCGTCATCGTGATCGGCCTGCTCGTCGAGCATCTCGTGTTCGATACGCTCGAACGCGTGACGGTGCGCCGCTGGGGCATCCCGCACTGACCGTATCGATGTGCGTGCGCATTCCCGGCGCACGCATAACCAAAGCTGAAATCGGTTTTTCACGCGCACCGGATGCGTCCCTATACTTTTCGGTGCTGCCTGCGGGCTGCGGCGACGGCCTGCGCAATCGTGCGGCGGGCCGTCGCTTTTCGACGATGAGGAACCGCTGCATGAATGCCCGTCATGGTGCCGAACCGCAAGACGCGTTGCGCGCCGCGCTCGCCGCACTGCCCGAACTCGCGACGGCGATCGGGCGCGACGCCGCGCAACGCGAGGCGCGTCGCGAACTGCCGTTCGAAGGCTTCGCACTCTTTCGCCGTTCCGCGCTCGGCGTGCTGAGGATTCCGGTCGAACGCGGCGGCCTGGGCGGCACGCTGGTCGACCTGTTCGAGACGATCGCGACGCTCGCGGCCGCCGATTCGAATCTCGCGCACGCGCTGCGCATCCACTACGACCTGACCGAGACGCTGCGGCTGTCGCCGCGCACGCCGTTCAACGACGTGCAGCTCGAGCGCGCGCTGGCCGGCGCGATCTTCGGTGGCGCGTCGACCGAGCGCGGCACGTCGCGGCCAGGCGAGAACACGACCGTGCTGCGCCGCGACGGCGCGCACCATCGCGTGACCGGCCGCAAATACTATTCGACCGGCACCGCGTTTGCCGATTTCGCGCGCATCAACGTGGAGAACGAGCAGGGCGACGCGCTCGCCGTGATCATCCCGGTCGCGCGCGACGGCGTGCAGGTGCTCGACGACTGGGACGGCATGGGCCAGCGCATGACCGCGAGCGGCAGCCTGTTGCTGCACGACGTGCAGGTATTCGCGGACGAAGTCGCGGCCCGCGACGGCTCGACGCTCGTCGGCCGCCATTGCGGCGCGCTGCGGCAGCTTCATCTCGTCGCGACGGGCGCGGGCATCGTGCGCAACGTGGCGGCCGACGCGCGCCGCTACGTGCTCGAGCATGGCCGGCCGGTGCTGCACAGCCCGGCGGCGAGCGCGCGCGACGATCATTTCATCCAGCAGATCGTCGGCGAGCTGTCGGCGCACAGCCACGCGATCGACGCGCTCGTGCGCGACAACGCGCGTGCGCTCGACCGCTCCGCGGATGCGATCGAGGCCGGCGCGGCGGACGCGCACGAACGCGTGCTCGACAGCGCGCTCGCGACCGCGCGCACGCAGCTGATCGTCGGCAAGCTCGCGCTGTACGCGGCCGAACGGCTGTTCGAAGTGGGCGGCGCGTCGGCGACCGCGCGCGTGCACAACCTCGACCGGCACTGGCGCAACCTGCGCACGATCTTCAGCCACAACCCGCTGCTGCACAAGGCGCGGGTGATCGGCGACTACGACCTGAACGGCGTGACCACGCACCTGACCGAAGGACGCGTGTTCTGATTCCGCTGCGCCCGCAGCCCACTTTCCCGGAGCTCCCCGATGACGACCCGCACCGGCCACCTGCACCTCGGCGCGTTCCTGTATCCGACCGGCCATCACATCGCCGCGTGGCGCCATCCCGGCTCGCAGGCGGACGCCGGTGTCGACTTTCGTCATTACGTGCGGCTCGCGCAGGCGGCCGAGGCCGCGAAGTTCGACCTCGTGTTCCTCGCGGACGGCGTCGGCACGCGCGGCGACGACGTCGAATTCCTGAGCCGCACCGCGCACAGCTACGTCGCGCAGTTCGAGCCGCTGACGCTGCTGTCGGCACTCGCGGCCGTCACCGAACGCATCGGCCTCGTCGGCACCGCGTCGACGAGCTTCAACGAGCCGTTCCACATCGCACGCAAGTTCGCGTCGCTCGACCACATCAGCGGCGGCCGCGCCGGATGGAACCTCGTCACGTCGTCGAGCGCGCACGAAGCGCGCAACTTCAACCGCGATGCGCATTTCGATCACGGCGAACGCTATGCGCGCGCGGAGGAATTCGCCGACGTCGTGCGCGGACTGTGGGACAGCTGGGACGACGACGCGTTCGTGCGCGACCGTGCCAGCGGCCGCTTCTTCGACCCGGACAAGCGCCACGTGCTCGCTCATCGCGGCCGCTTCTTCCGGGTGGACGGGCCGCTGAACGTGCCGCGCGCGCCGCAGGGGCAGCCGGTGATCGTGCAGGCCGGCTCGTCGGCGGCCGGCACGCGGCTGGCCGCGCGCACGGCCGAGGTGATCTTCACCGCGCAGCAGACGCTCGACGACGCGATCGCGTTCTACGCGGACGTGAAGGGGCAGCTCGCCGCGTTCGGCCGCGACCCCGACACGCTGAAGATCATGCCCGGCGTCTTTCCGGTGGTCGGTCGCACCGAGAGCGAGGCGAAGGAGAAGTTCGACGCGCTGCAGGCGCTGATCGACCCGAAGGTCGGACTCGCGCTCGTGTCGGGCCTGACCGGCGGCGTCGACCTGTCCGCCTATCCGCTCGACGGCCCGATCCCGCCGCTGCCGGAAACGAATGCGAGCAAGAGCCGGCAGACGCTGACGCTCGAGCTCGCGCGCCGCGAGAACCTGACGATCCGCGAGCTGTACCTGCGCATCGCGGGCGCGCGCGGCCACTGGCAGCTCGTCGGCACGCCGGAGCAGATCGTCGATGCGCTCGAGGAACGGTTCTTGCATTACGGCGCGGACGGCTACAACGTGATGGCGCCGACCCTGCCCGGCGGCCTCGACGATTTCATCGCGCTCGTGCTGCCCGAATTGCGTCGTCGCGGGCTGTTCCGCAGCGACTACGCCGGCAGCACGCTGCGCGATCACCTCGGATTGCGGCGCCCCGCGGCGCGGCGCGCGTCGGCCGTGCCCGGCGCCGCGGCGGCCGCGGCTGCCTGAGTTCAGCGCCGCAGGCCGGCGTCGCGCAGCAGCGGCAGCACGCGTGCGCCGAAGAAGTCGAGATCCGGCCTGAAGTCGTAGAAGCTCAACTGGATGCCGTCGATGCCCGCGCGATGCAGCCGCACGATGTAGTCGGCGACTTCCTCGGGCGAGCCCGTGATCGAGATGTTGCCGCCGATCGCACGCGCGGCCGCCTGCGCGCGTTGTTCGAAGCCGCCGCGCCACGCATGGGCGTCGCTGTCGAAGCGGTGGAAGCTGCCTTCGTCCGCATGCGCGACGATCGCGTCGCGGTACGCGCGCGCCTCGGCCGCCGTCTCGCGGCAGATCACGAGCGGATTGAGCAGCGTGCGGATCGTCCTGCCGCGCGCGGCGGCGGCCGCCTTCACGCGGGCCGTATGCGCGGGCAGCGCGTCCAGCGCGAGATCGACGTCAGGGCCGGCCGGGCTCGTGACGAACACGATGTCCGAATAGCGGGCCGCGAAATCGATGCCGGCGTCGGAGCCGGTCGCGTTGATCAGCAGCGGGCGGCCGTAGCGCGGCTTCGGCGTGACGAACGCGCCGGAGAGCCGCCAGCTCGACAGCGCGGGCGCATAGCTGAAGTTGTCCGGCTGGGCCCACAGCTGGCTGACCGCGTCGACGAACTCGGCGGCCATCTCGTAACGACGGTCGTGCTCGATCCGGTTCCAGCCGAACATCTCGTGTTCGATCGCGCGGTGGCCGGTCACGACGTTGATGCCCCAGCGTCCGCGCGAGATGTGATCGAGCGTCGCCGTGAACTTCGCGAAATGCAGCGGATGCCACGGCCCGTAGAGCACGTGGCTCGTCGCGACGAGGATGATCCGTTCGGTGCGCGCGGTGAGCGCCGCGAGCGTCATGAACGAGTCGAGCGCCTGGCCGTCGAACACGCCGCCGTAGCCGCCTTTCGGCAACCACTGCGACAGCGCGAACACGAGATCGAAGCCGAACGCCTCGGCGCGCGCGACCAGGTCGGCGTTGTAGTCGAACGTCCAGTCGGTCGAGCGCGGCAGCGTCGAGGCGCTCCAGCCGCCGGCCTGGATCGGCAGGAACAGCCCGAGCATCAGCGGCTGCGCGAGCACGCGCGACGCGGGGCTGGCGGGGAAATCGGCCGGCGAACGGACGTCGACGAACGGCGACGCCACGAGCGGCGCGTCGGCCCGGGCCGCGGCGGATGTGTCGGTCAAGGTAGGCTCCTCCCTGCGCGGCGCGCTGGCGCCGAACGAAAAAATCCGGCACGCGATGCCGGCAGTCTTGCCGGGCCGTTCTGCGTCGTGCCGGCCGGTGGATCGCGTCGCGTCACAGTCGTCCCGGCCGCGGGTCGGGCACGAAGCCGTCGCGATTCGGCATCCTGACGCGCGGCAGCGTGCGCGCGTCGAGCGTCGTGTCGTCCGGCACGATGCCGTTCAGGTGCAGCACGTAGGCCGTGACCGCATAGACTTCGTCCGCGCTCAGCGATTGCGGTGCGTTGTACGGCATCGCGCGGCGGATGTAGTCGAACAGCGTCGTCGCATACGGCCAGTAGCTGCCGACCGTTTTTTTCGGCTTCGCGCCGGCCAGCGAGCCGAGGCCGCCGACGAGCGGATCGCCGACGCCGCCCTGGCCGCCGGCGCCGTGGCACATCGCGCACTTGTCGGCGAACACGTGCGCGCCGCGCGCGACCGTGCCCGCCCCGGGCGGCAGGCCGCTGCCGTCGGGCGCGACGTCGATGTCCCATGCGACGAGCGCCGCGCGGTCGACCGGCTGACCGAGGCCGAAGCCGGCACCGAATGCGGGTAGCGCCGACAACGCGAGCGCGCCGAGCGAGCCCGACACGACCGCGCACGACGCGAGCCGACGCACGATCGTGTTACGCATTGCGCACCTCCCCGTCCGCGCCGACGCGCCAGTTCTGGATGCCGTTGTAGTGGTATTGCGAGTTGACGCCGCGTGCGGCGACGAGCGCGTCGCGGGTCGGCTGCACGTAGCCCGTTTCGTCGGTCGCGCGGCTTTGCAGGTCGGCGGGCTCGCCGTTCCAGACCCAGTCGGCTTCGAAGCGCGTCAGCGCGCGATCGCGCACGTCGCCCGCGAGCCGCGCGGCGCGCCAGGTGCGGCCGCCGTCGGTCGAGACGTCGACCGCGCGCACCCGGCCGCGCCCCGACCACGCATAGCCGCTGATCGGGTAGTAGCCGTGCGACGCGAGCCGGTGGCCGGCCGACGGGCGCGTGATCACCGATTTCGCGTCCATCTCGAACACGAACTGGCGGGCGCAGCCGTTCGGCAGCAGGCTCGTGTACTTCGACGTTTCCTCGCGCGTCATCTCCGGCGCGCGCACGAGCTTCAGCCGCCGCAGCCACTTGATGTTCGTGTTGCCTTCGAAGCCCGGCACGATCAGCCGCACCGGGTAGCCGTTCTCGGGGCGCAGCCGCTCGCCGTTCTGCGCATAGACGACGAGCGCGCGTTCGAGAATCCGGTCGAGCGGCAGGCTGCGCGTCATCGCCGCGCCGTCCGCGCCTTCGGCGAGCAGCCACTGCGCGGCCGGATCGACGCCCATTTCGTCGAGCAGCGTCGACAGCGGCACGCCCGTCCATTCGCAGCACGACAGCAGCCCGTGCGTGAACTGGACGGGCAGGCCGCTCGGGCCGTTCCATTCGCTGCCGGTATTGCCCGAGCATTCGAGGAAGTGGATCCGCGATTCGGACGGAAAGCGCAGCAGGTCGTCGAGCGTGAAGCTGCGCGGCTCGCGCACGAGGCCGTGCACGACGACGCGGTGGCGTTGCGCATCGATCTCGGGCACGCCCGCGTGATGGCGCTCGTAGACGAGGCCGTTCGGCGTGATGTCGCCGAACAGGTCGGCGAGCGGCGTCATCGACGAGCCGGAGCCGGGCAACGCCGGCGTGCGCGCGCTGCGACGGATGACGTCGCGTTCGTGCGCGCCCGGCAGGCCATACGGCGGCGACAGCAGCGGTGCGCCCGGCGTACGCGTCCACGGCGGCACGTCCAGCGGTGCGAGCGGCTGGCCCGCGAGCGCGCCGCCGGCCGGCAGCATCGCGGCGGCCCAGCCGCCGGCGAGCTGGCGCAGCGCCGCGCGTCGGCCGGTGCGGCGTGGGCGGGAAGGAGAGTCGGTCATGAGAGAAGCCGTGCCGCGCGCGGGCGCGGCAGCATCCGGAAAAACGGACATTCTCGGCAACCGGGCGCGACGCGGCAAACAACGATTCCCGCTTTGCTTATCGCGCCGCGCCGGCTGCGCGAACGCTCAGAACTTCACGCGCAGCCCGCTGACGAACGCGAGCTGCCGATTCGTCGACGATGCGCTGCCGATGTTCGAGATTGCCGCGATCCGGCGATAGCCACCGGACGTTGCGGTGCTCGCATCGCCCGCGGCCAGCTGATAGATGCCGGACAGGTAAATGTCGGTGCGCTTCGACAACGCATAGTCGAACCCGAGCGTGAACTGGTGCCAGCGCGGCTTCAGCGTCTGGCCGCCGGTGCCCGGCAAGCCGCTCGCGCGTCCGTCGGTGAACGTGTAGACGCCGATCAGCGTCGCCGCCGGCGTGATCTGGTAGCGCCCGTTCACGTCGTAGTTGTTGAACTTGCGCGACGAGCCGTCGACATAGTCGAGCTGCGTGTGGCTCCACGCGAAGCCAAGGGTCGCGCGGCCGAGCGCGTAGTTCGCGCCCGCGACGCCGATCTGCTGCTTGCGCACGCCGCCGTTCAGCCCGTAGAAGAACGCGCCGCTGTAGTCGTTGCCGGTCGTCGTGGTCGCGCCGCCAACCGCGCCGCTCGTGTTCGACGTCGCGTTCGGGTGGTTGAGCCGCACGTAGCCGGCGCCCGCCGACAGCGGGCCGTTCACGTAGTTCGCCGACACGCCCCATGCGTTGTTGTTCGAGAAGCCGGTGCCCGCGCCGCCGTTGGCCTGGTTGCTGAACGCGTACAGCACGTCGGCGGTGAAACCGGCGATCGTCGCGCTGCGGAACTTCACCGCGTTGTTGATCCGGAAGCTCTGGTTCAGGTTGTCGTTGTCGCCGACATGGGTGGCCGGCGACCAGAATCCGGACCCCGCGTACTGCGCGACGAGATCGGTGATCGGCTCGTACTGGCGGCCGAACGTCAGCGTGCCGAGGTCGGCCTTGCTCAGGCCCACGTACGCGGAGCGGCCGAACAGGCGGCCGCCCTGGCCGAGCCCGCCGTCGCTCGGCCGGAAGCCGCTTTCGAGCGTGAACACGGCCGCCAGGCCGCCGCCGAGATCCTCGTTGCCTTTCAGGCCCCAGCGGCTGCCGCTCAGCTTGCCGCTCGTCTGCTGGATGTTGCTCGCGCCGCCCTGGCTGTTCGTATAGGCAAAGCCGGCGTCGACGACGCCGTACAGCGTGACGGAACTCTGCGCATGCGCGCCGATGGAACCGATCGAAACCAAACCCAGGACTACCGACTTCTTGATCATGAATAACCTCTTTTTTATGGGTGAATCTGCGAGGATCACGATGCTATTGACGTCGGTCCGGTCGACGAACGTTCGATCCGTGGTTTGCAATTCGCTGCGCGAGCGAATTGCAATGCGTGCCGCTGCACGCTCGACGCGTGCGCCGCGATCGCGTCCGGCACGCGTGCTGCAGCGGACGTATCGGCATGGATGGCGAACATCGCGCGACGGCCATGCGCGGTCGTGCGCATATCGATCGATGAAATCGTTGGATATCGCGACGAGATCCGTTCGGATGACGATGTTTTTATGCAACGCGGCTCTGTGAGACGCGCGGCCGATGCGGTAGGCACGCCTGCATATCGATTCCGCAAAACGTTGGTAGGGCCGCGCGATGCAAGGCAGTAGAGTCGGGCATCCGGCCGCGAGCCGGCCAGCGCCGGGCGCAGCGCACGCTGCGTGCAGCCCGGTTGAACCACGAATATGGGAGCCGTGTGAAATGAGTCGGGATGTGTTGTTTCTGCTGGAACCGGGCTTTGCCGATCCGAAGTATCCGGGCCGACACTTCGTCTGTCCTCACGGACTGGCGATCGAAGGCCTGCTTGCGAGCGCGCCCGAGCGGGCCGGCCGCCTCGACGTGCGCCGGGTCGGTTTCGAACGGCCGCGGCACGCGGTGATCGACGTGCTCGACGACGCGCATCAAGGCCTGCCGGTGCTCGTGCTCGGTAGCGCGCAACCGGCGCCGGACGACGCGCAAGCGCTCGGCACGACGCGCTTCGTCACCGACCCGCGCCGCATCCTCGATCTGCTGGCCGAGCGCCACGGTTTTCCTTCGCTGCATTGACGCACGTCGGCCGTCGCGCACGGCGGCTTCCTTTTTCCCTTTACCGTTCAATCGACAGGAGTATCCGATGGCGTCAACTTCGGCGGCACGCCGCCGCCTGCTGCTCGCCGGCGCCGCGATCGCGGCGGGCCCCGTGGTCGCGCGGGTCGCGCTTGCCGCGCCGACCGTCAACGCCGATCTTGCCGGCACCACGCTGCGCGTCGCGACCTACAAGGGCGGCTGGCGCGCGCTGCTGCAGGCGGCCGGCCTGAGCGACACGCCGTACCGGATCGAGTGGCGCGAGCTTAACAACGGCGTGCTGCACATCGAGGCGCTGAACGCGGATGCGCTCGACATCGGCTCGGGCAGCGAGATTCCCGCGGTGTTCGCCGCACGCCAGAAGGCCAGCGTCCGGTTCATCTCGCGTACGCGGGAAGATCTGAACAACCAGGTCACGCTCGCGCGCAAGGACACGCCGATCCTCGGCATCGCGGACCTGAAGGGCAAGCGCGTCGGGTATGTGCGCGCGACGACGTCGCACTATTTCCTGTACCGGCAGCTCGCGGAGGCCGGCCTCGGTTTCGACGACATCCATCCGATCAACCTGTCGCCGACCGACGGGTTGTCCGCGTACGACCGCGGCGACCTCGACGCGTGGGCGATCTACGGCTACAACGGCCAGCTCGCGCGCAACCGTTACGGGGCGCGCGTGCTGAAGACGGGCAAGGGCTATCTGTCCGGCAATTTCCCGATCTATGCGAACCCGCGCACGCTGGACGACCCGCGCCGGCGCGCGGCGACCGGCGATCTGCTGCTGCGGTTCCAGCGCGCGTATGCGTGGGCGAACGGGCATTTCGGCGCGTATGCGCGCGCGCAGAACGGCGAAACGCGCGTGCCGGTTGCCGATCTCGAGGCGATGTTCGCGCAGCGCAGCGACGACTACGCACTGCTGCCCGTCACGCCTGACGTGATCGCGCAGCATCAACGAGTCGCGGACGTATTCGCGCGAATCGGCGTGCTGGATGGGCCGGCCAACGTCGCGCCGTTCTGGGATACGTCGTTCAACGCGCTGGTGGCGTCGGCGTGATGCGCGACCGGCGCTTCACACGCCGGTAGGTGACTGTCGCGCGGATCGAATCAGGCGAACGTCGTCGCGACCATGATGCCGAACACCAGGCCGAGCGCGATGCCGGTCAGCCGGCCGTAGATCGACGCGCGCACATTGTCGTCCAGCTCGAACGGCGAGCGCTTGTGCTTCCATACGGTGCTGAATGCCACCGGGCGGGTCAGCAGCACGGTGCACGCGATCAGTACCGGCGTCGCGACGAGCATCGCGATGCGCGGCCCGGTCCAGTCGACGCCATGCATCATCAGCGAAACGAGCACGGCGAGCGGCACCTCGACGCACAGGCCGAGCAGCGAGCCGCCGACGAAGGAGTCTCCTGGTGATTGGAACATGGTCGGTCCGTCCGTTCGAATGAAAGCCGCGCCCGTTTTCGCGCCGTTGAAAATGGTGACCGCGGTCCTTGCTGAAGCCCGTGGTCGATCGTGTGGCCGGATGTTAAGGCAAATTGTCGACCGGTTGTCGGCTATTCAAGCTATTTAACAAATGTTCGCCAGAAACCGGGTATCGTGCGCGGATCGGGACGATTCGCCGCGGTAGCCGTCGGCCACGCCGTTCCGGCAGACGGCGCCGGGGCGCCGGGGCGACGTGACCGAGCGGGTGGCGCGTACGCCTGAAGCCAACCAGGGGACTGCAACATGATTGACATTCCGGCCAACCATCCGGCGACGATCGCCTGCAAGGTGTGCGGTGCCGACGCGGACATCTGCGGCGTGGTCGATTTTTCGCGCTGCGGCGCCGACATGATCGCCGGGAAAAAGGTCGATCCGTTCGTGGGCGTGCCGATCTACTACTACGCGTGCCGGCAATGCGGATTCACGTGTACGCCGGCCTTCGACCACTGGACGCACGACGATTTTGCGCGTCACGTGTACAACGACGACTACGCGCGCCACGATCCGGAGTATCTCGAGCATCGTCCGCAGCAGCACGCCGACCTGATCTGCACGAGCTTTCCGTCGATGCGCGAGACCCGCATTCTCGATTTCGGCTCGGGGCTCGGGCTGCTGGAAAAGAAGTTGTCCGCGCGCGGCTTCGCGGACGTGACTTCGTATGATCCGTTCAGCCATCCCGTCGCGCCGCAGGGGCAGTTCGATTCGATCCTGTCGTTCGAGGTCTTCGAGCATCATCCGGATCCGCGAAGCCTGTTCGCCGACATCATCCGCTACCGGGCGCCTGCCGGCGCACTGCTGTTCCAGACGTCCCTGATCACGCCGGAGATCCTCGCGCGCGGGATCGAGCAATGGTGGTACTGCGTGCCGCGCAACGGGCATATTTCGTTTTATACGAGCCAGGCGCTGACGCTGCTGGCGACGCGGCACGGGCTTGAATTCGGCTCGTTCAGCCCGGAGCTGCACGTGGTGTTCGATCGCGCGGCGGCGCCGGGGTGGCTTGCGAAATTCTTTTAGCGAAAGGGGCGCGTCGCGTCGATCGCGACATCGGCCGCGGACGTGCGCGTCGTCTAGAAACGATCGATCACGCCGAACTGGATACCGCGCACCGACGCACCCGGCCACGAAGGCGTGAGGCCGGTCACGTTCACGCCTCTCAGCGTGTAGGTGGCCTGGCCGCGGTTGTGAAGCCACGCGGCACTCGCATAGACCAGCACCCGCTTCGACACATCGTATTCGCATGCCGCGCTGAACTGGTCGGCATCGTTGTCGCGGCCCGACCGGTCGCGCAGCCACGTATAACCCAGCGACGCGCGAAAACGCGCGTTCACCGCGTAGCGTGCGGAAGCCGACACGCCGTCGCTGTGATATCGCGGCGTTCCGCCGTCGCCATTGAAGTACGACAGGAAAGCCGTCACCGGGCCGAACGCATAGGACACGCCGCCGAGGTTGGCGCGCAGTGCGCCGCTGCCGTGGGTTTGCTGGTGTGCGTACGAAATGCGCAGCGGGCCGTCATGCCAGGCGAACGTCTCGATGTGGCCTGCCAGCCCGTTGCCGTCGCCGTCCTTCGCGTCGCGCAACGACGCCATGATCGTGGTCGAAAAGCCGTGCACCTCGGGAGACAGGTACGTGATCGCATTGCTTTCGTACGGCGTGATTTTCGACAGATTGTTCAGCCCCGACGCGATCGTGCCGGCCCCGAACGCATCGAGCTGCCCCTTGAACGGGATGTAGATCGGCGAATACTGACGGCCGACCCGCACCGTGCCGTAGCGTGAGCTCACGCCGATCCAGGCCTGGCGGTTGAACAACGTGTTGGCGGTGGCCAGGGTGCCGTCCGCCGAGCCGAAGCCGTTCTCGAGATCGAACTGGATCTTCACGCCGTTGCCGATATCCTCCGCGCCGCGCACGCCGATGCGCGAGCCGCGATACGCGCCGGAATCCATCCGGGCGACGTAACCCGCGCCGGGATTCGTGATCTCGATGCTCGTGTCGATCGTGCCGTACAGCGTCACGCTGCTTTGCGCATGGGCCGCCGACGCGTGTGCGGCAATGGCCGTTGCGGCCGCACCGATGCGCAGTGCGAAACGTGTGACGGCCGCCGGCCGGCGCGATCGGCAGCGTCCCGGCGTGAGGTCGTGATTTCGGGTGCGGGAGGCGGGAAAGGAACGAGTCATGGACAACGGTAGCATGCAGTCAAGACAGTGAGGTGACGCGCTGAATGCGGGACGGTGCGGCAACCCTCGCCGCCCCGTCCCGCACGCGATCCGGTCGATTCCGGCGCTTACTTGCTGTCGGGCAGGGCGTAAGCCACCACGTAGTCGCCCCGATCGGGCGACTGGCGCGCACCGCCTGCCGAGATGACGATGTACTGCTTGCCGCCGATTGTATAGCTCATCGGCGTGCCCTGGCTCCCCACCGGCAATCGTGCCTTCCACAGTTCCTTGCCCGTCGAGCTGTCGAACGCGCGCAGGTAGTAGTCCTGCGTTGCGGCGAAGAACACGAGACCGCCGCCGGTCGTCAGCGAGCCGCCGATGGTGGGCATGCCGATCGGTGACGGCATGTTCATCTGCACGCCGTGAAGGCGCGTGTCCTTCACGGTACCGAGCGGGACTTGCCATGCGATGCGGCGGGTTTTCAGGTCGACCGCGGTGAGGCTGCCGAACGGCGGCTTCTGGCACGGGATGCCGATCGGCGAGAGGAAGCGGTCCTTCAGCACCGAGTACGGCGTGCCGCCGAGCGGCACGGCACCCATGCCCGCGTTCACCGATTCGTTGCCGTCGGAAGCGCCGCCGCGGTTCTTCTCCTGCTCCAGGTGGACCCAGAGGCCCAGGCGCATGTCGTTCACGTAGATCATGTCCGCGTTCGGATCGTACGACAGGCCGCCCCAGTTCATGCCGCCGAGCGAACCCGGGAAGCTGAGCGAGCGATCGGTGTCCGGCGCGGTGAAGAGGCCGTCGTAGCGCATGCCGCGGAAGATCACGCGGCACATCAGCTGGTCGATCGGCGTGACGCCCCACATGTCCGAATCCTTGAGCACGTCGGCGCCGATCTGCGGCATGCCGACGGACAGCGGCTGGGTCTTCGAATACGGCTCGTTAGGAATCGACGCGGTCTTGACCGGATGTTCGACGACCTGCGTCAGCGGCTTGCCGGTCACGCGGTCGAGCACGAACAGCTGGCCCATCTTGGTGCCGACGATCAGCGCCGGCACGCGCTTGCCGCCTTCCGCGGGGAACTCGATCAGCGTCGGCTGCATCGGCACGTCGTAGTCCCAGAGGTCGTGGTGGACCGTCTGGAAGTGCCACTTTTCCGCGCCCGTCGTGGCGTCGAGCGCGAGGAGGGACGCGCCGTATTTCTCGTCGAGCGCGGTGCGCTTCACGCCCCACAGGTCGATCGCCGCGTTGCCCACCGGCATGTAGACCGTGTTCGACGTCGCATCGTAGGTCATCGGCGCCCACACGTTCGGCGTCGAGCGCACGAAGGTCTTGCCTTGCGCCGGCTGCGCGTGATCGTCCGGATTGCCCGGATCGAATGCCCACTTCATCTTGCCGGTCATCACGTCGAAGCCGCGGATCACGCCGCCGGGCATGTCGAGCGACACGTTGTCGGCGACACGGCCGCCCGTGACCACCGTCGTGCCCGCGACCGTCGGCGGGGACGTGAGCTGGTACAACGGGCTCTTCGCGTTACCGAGGCCGGCCTTCAGGTCGACGATGCCGTGATCGCCGAAGCCGTCGCACAGCTTGCCGGTGTCCGCATCGAGCGCGACGAGCTTCGCGTCGATCGTGTTCATGAAAATGCGGCGGCGGCACACGGCCGGATCCCCGGACGCGGCGACCGGCAGGACCGGCGTCGATCCGGCGACGGTCGGCTGCACGAGCGGCTTGTCCGCATCGAAGTACGCGAGGCCGCGGCAGCGCACCCAGACCGTCGTCTTGGTCGGGAACGCATGGCGCCATTTCTCCGCGCCCGTCGCGGCATCCACGGCGATCACGGTGTTGTGCGGCGAGCACAGGAACAGCGTCTTGCCGACCTGCAGCGGGGTTTGCTGATCCTCCGAGCCGCCGCCGTCCGGGCTGAGCGGCGTGTCGCCGGTGCGGAACGTCCACGCGACCTGCAGGTGCTTCACCGTGTCGCGATCGATCTGCGCGTAGCGCGTGAAGCGGTCGCCGCCGTCCGAGTGACCGTAGGCCGTCCAGTCGTCGGTGCCTGCATTGCCGGCCGCCGGCACGGGCGTCTCGGTGCCGAACGTGCCGTGCGGCACGAACATGCCGTAGACGAACGCGCCGTTGCAGGCGAGCAGGAGTGCGGCAATGCCCCATGCCATGCCGCGTGCGGGTGCCCGGCCTTCGGCACGGCGCAGCAGCGGCCAGGCCGGCGCGAGCAGCATGCCGATCATCGAGAACATGAAGATCCGCGCGTTGAGCGGCCAGAACGCGAAGCCGACTTCCCACACGGCCCACAGCACCGTGGCGATCAGCATCACGAGGTAGATCGCGACCGCACTGGCGCGGCGCCGGGCGAGCTGGACGCCGGTCGCACACAGGGCGAGCCCGGCCAGCAGGTAGTACGCGCTCCCGCCGCGGGCGACGAGCATGCCGCCGCCGATGACGAAATAAAGGCCGAGAAGGAGCGAGACCGCGCCCGCGGCGGTCAGGCCGACTCGGGCGGCAGCACGAATCGGCTCTGCAGGGGATTGCTTGGACATGAGTGTCTTCTTATCCGTTTGCGCCGGGCTGCATCGAAAGGCGGGAAGAGGGCGCCGTGGGTGGCCCCGTTCGAACACGTGGAGAAGGCGCCGCACGGCATGCATGCGCGGGCTTCGCAGGTCCTGATCGTGCAGCCTGGTTAGCTGTAGAAATTAACCAAGCGGTGCATTTTAATGGCGAACCGGAGATTTTGCTCGCCCATTTTTTCGTCGATTCTTGTTCGATTGGTTGAAAGTGTGTTGCAGATTAGTGCGACGGGCGATCGAACGGAAACCCGGTCGATTTCTTGCAGCAAGTGAACGAACCGCAGCGGGGGGAAGCCGCCCCGGGCGAAGTTGGGGGCGAACCACCTCGAAAGCCGAGCGAGCCGCCTTCGTGCGGGCGGATCGCGCCATCCTGGCGTCCGGCACGAGCCGCGCCGCGTGCCTACGCGTGCAGCGCGGCGAGCAACGGCGCCCAGAACGCGCCGCTTTCATACGCCGCGGCATCGCAATCGGTGTCGAAACGAATCGCGATCGCTGCTTCAGCTTCGGTCAGCGGATCGGCATGCTCGATCTGCCGGGCCAGCACGGCGGCATCGGCATCGGAGGCATCGCGTCCGCGTGCCGCCCGGGCAGCGACACGCGCGGCGAGCGTTGCCCGGCTCGCAGTGAAATCGAGCATCGCGACGCGCACGCCGAGCCGGGCGGCGAGCGCGATGAACGCCGTCCGGTTGCGCCGGCGCAGGAACGTCGCATCGACGATCGCCGTGTAGCCGCTGTCGATGACCACGCGAGCCTCCGAAAGCAGTCGGTCGTAGATCTCGTCGATCGCCGTATCCGAATAGGCAACGGCGGGCAGGCGGGTGCCGGCCGATGCCCCGGCCAGGCGCTTGCGCTCGACGTCGCTGGACAGCCGGATGGCGCCGAGCCGCTCGGCCAGCGCACGGCTCGCCAGCGACTTGCCCGAACCGGAAACCCCGTGACACAGGAGCAACGCCGGCTGCGCATCGCGTCGTGCGTCGGCCATCGCCGACGCAATGCGCAGATAGCGGGCGCGTGCCGCTGCGTCGCCGCGCAGCCGGGCGGTCAGCGCGCGCACCAGCGCACGGTAGACGAAGTAGCACGGCAGCACGCCGAGTGCAGCATGGTCGCCCGTCCGCGCCAGCCAGCCGGAAAGGAGGCGGTGGGCGCAATCCTCGCGTCCGTGAGCGGAGAAATCCATCAGCGCGAACGCGAGATCGCTCGCCACGTCGATCCAGCGCAGCGCGTCGTCGAATTCGACGCAGTCGAACATCAGGATCCGGTTCCGCCAGCGCACGATGTTATCGAGATGCAGGTCCCCGTGACATGCGCGCACGAAACCGAGCGCATGCCGATCGGCGAGCCGCGGTGCGATGCGGGTCAGTTCGGCTTCGTACCAGGCGTGCAGCACGGCTTCGTCCGGCACCGCGACGTCGAGCGTGTCGAGCAAGGGCCGGCACTGGGCCGCGACGCTCGCCGCGCTGCCGGGATGGCCGCGCGGCGCACGGCGCGACGCGTGCAGATGATGGCGGGCCAGCGTATCGGCGAGGGCGTCCGCGTCCGCGAGACCGTCGTCGTGCGATGCGCTGCGAGCCGACAGCATCGCGTGCGCGTCGAACCGGCGCATGCGCACCACGTACTCGCCCGGCGCCGTCCGCTGCCGGCGCCCGCCGGTCGGCACCGGTGCACCGAACGCGCACCGCCGGCCATGCGTGACGAGCGGCCAGACGCCCAGGTACAGCGGGCCGGCGAACGGCCGGTTGAGCGTGCACTCCGCGAGCGCGCAGCGGCGCCGCCGCGCCGGCTGCACGAGATCCACGAAGGCGAAGCGCACCGGCTTGATGCGCTTGTACGCGTAGCGCCCGGCCAGATAAACGACGGACAGATGGGTTTCGATCCGCTCGATCCGGCCGGCGGGATGGGGATAGGTATCTGGCCGGCGCAACGCGCGATCGAATTGTCTCGACTTTCGTCGTGCGTTTCCGCGGCTCGGCGCGAACGGGACATGTGGCGCTCGGGACATGATGAACGGATCGGTTATACGGGGCGCGCGTACGCGTTGCCGCGCCCGGCGGGTTGGATACGAAACGAGTATGCGCGTTCTCGTTCGCCCGATGTCGCCGGATCCGGCCGGCAGGCCCGGAATTGCCGACGCGACGAACCCTATTGCAGCCGACCACGGCGTATCGCGACTTGATGCCGGTCAAGCCGGACGCCCGACAGACGCGCGATCAGACGCTTGACGCAGGTCAACCGCATTCCCCGGGGCGGCAATACAGTCGGTTCGAGCGCCCGCGCAAAGCGGCGCGTGACCGTATGCGGAATTCACGGCCGGACGAGGCATTGACGATGAAACGACGGGCGTTGGCGATGGCTGTGCTGCTCGCGCTGGGCGCATGTGCCGGGGCGGAGCGAACCGGGACCTTCAGGACGATGGAAACACGACTGCTCGAGATGCGTCAGGCCACCTCGCTGCAGTGTTCGACGCCGTCCGAGTGCGACCGTGCGTGGAGCCGCACGCGGCGCTACGTCCAGGATCATTCGTCGACCCGAATCACGCGATTCAGTGCGGACCGGATCGAGACGGCGCAACCGTATGTGGCCGGAGAAGTCTATCTCTGGGCGT
Organism: Burkholderia sp. BCC1988; assembly: GCF_905339895.1. Lineage (NCBI taxonomy): Bacteria > Pseudomonadati > Pseudomonadota > Betaproteobacteria > Burkholderiales > Burkholderiaceae > Burkholderia > Burkholderia sp. BCC1988. The sequence continues at coordinate 107,844 of NZ_CAJPHA010000004.1, read as the reverse complement.
CGCGCGCGGAATCGGGTGGCGGCGGCTCGGTGATCCGGCTCAAGGCGATGTGCAAGGGCATGTATGACAGCAACGGCGGCCCGGGATGGCAATACGTTGCGTGCGCCAGGAAGATCCTTGAAATCGAGCAAGGCTTCCGGTCGGACGAGAACCCGCCGGGCTAGCGGCGGATGCCGTCGGTTCTCGGCAATGCGGCGCCTCGCCTCCCGGTCGGCCGGATGCCGGCCAACGGCCGACCGCCGACCGCTTCGGCCCGCATGCCGCGACGAGCGCCAGTCGCCACGCGTGCCGGTTTCGCGGCGGCTCCCGACCGTTGACCTTGGTCAACGCCTGCCCGCGGCGAGCGCCGATGATGGAAGCGAAGCCGAACGCCGTCGGCGCGTCCGTTCATCAGCGAGGTTCGCATGTACACGAATATCATGGTTGCCACGGACGGTAGTCCTTCGGCGCATCGCGCGCTCGACGAAGGTCTCAGGATGGCCAGGCTGTGCGGCGCCCGCCTGTTCGCCGTGTTCGTCGTCGACAAGTCCACGCTGTTCGCCTACGGCGGCCGGATGGAGCCGGAAGCCTTGCTCGACGAGATCCGGCGCCACGGCGCCGCGATCCTGCGAGACGCCGACCGGACGATCTCGCGCGCGGCAGTCAACGGCGAGACGGACCTCATCGAGACCGATTTCGGCCAGGACGTCGCGGCGCGCCTGCAGCGCTACGTCGTCGATCGTTCGATCGATCTGGCCGTGGTCGGCACGCACGGTCGGCGCGGGGTCCGGCGGCTGGTGCTCGGCAGCGTCGCCGAACGTTTCCTGCGCGCATCGAGTTGCCCGGTCCTGCTCGTGCGCGGTGAGGATGCCGCGCCCGCGACGGTCGCGGCGGCCTAGTGTCGCCGTCGGCCAGCGCCTACCTCCCCAGGTGATCATCATGCAGATATCGTTTCCTTCCGAACAGCCGACGTATTGCGGATTCGACCCGGCGTTGAGCTTTCCGGCGCTCGTGGAAGGCCGGCGCGTACGCTGTTCGATCACTGCGGCCGCGCTGGAAGATCACTTCTGCGCGGCGTCGCCTCGCGAGCAGGATCTCGTCGACGCGTTTGCGCGCCATCGTCCCGCCATCGAGCGCGCTGCCCGCTGCCTGCTCGAGGAAATCGGCGGCCGGCCGGTCCTGCTTCACAGCGGCTATTTCCGCTTCTGTACGTAACCGGCCGCAGCCCTTGACGCGCGTCAAGCGCGCGCCGGGGCGCGGAGGTACGCTGGATTTCCAAGGATCAATCGTCCCATGCGCGACATGGGGTGTCGCGCCCTCCGATCTTCATTGCGGCCGCTGCTGTCGGGACGAGCGCACCGGCCGCATGTCACCATATGAGGAGTACGAACCATGAGCAACATGACGCGTTACGATCCGTTTTCGATCGAACCCGTATCCGACCTGTTCCAGGGGCTGTTCAGGCCGCTGCGCGGCATGGCGCTGGCGGACCAGCCCGATCTTGCATCGATGAAGATCGACGTCACCGAAAACGACAAGGCGTATACCGTCAATGCGGAACTGCCCGGCGTCGCCAAGGACGATATCGACGTCCAGGTGACGGGCAATACCGTATCGATCCACGCGAAGATCGAGCGCAACAACGAGCAGAAGGAAGGCGAGCGCGTGATCCGGCGCGAGCGCTACAGCGGTGCGATCAGCCGCTCGTTCTCGCTGTCCGGCGACATCGACGATGCGAGCGCGACGGCGACGTATCAGGATGGCGTGCTGTCGCTGACGCTGCCGAAGAAGGCGCCGGTCGGGCAGAAGAAACTCACGATCAGCTGATCGCACGACGGGCAGCGGGCGAGGCAGGCACGCGTCGCCCATCGGCAGGAGCCGACGCGCGGAGCGATCCGCGCGCCGCTTCGCCGCGCTACGACGTGCGGCGCCCGGCATCCGTTGACCTGCATCAGCGATCGAAAGCCGCGCGTGTGCAACGCTGGCTGCGTGCGGCCAACAGGCACGCCGCGGGCTTACAGGAGAGCAGACGATGAAAACCGACAAGCAGTTGAAAGAGGATGTCCAGGACGAACTGGAGTCCGACCCGGCGATCGATTCGACCCGCATCGGCGTCGAGGTGGCCGACCGGATCGTGACGCTTTCCGGGCACCCGCCGAGCTACGCGGAGAAGCTGGCGATCGAGCGCGCGGCGAACCGCGTGGCCGGCGTCAAGGCGCTCGTCGTCGACATGACCGTGCATCTGCCGGACGACGACGTGCGCACCGACGAGGACATCGCGAAAGCGGTGCGTTCGGTGCTGCACTGGACGGTCGGGCTGCATGACGACGCGGTCAAGGTGCAGGTCGAACGCGGCTGGATCACGTTGTCCGGCAAGGTCGACTGGGCGTACCAGAGCCACCTGGCCGTGCGCGCGATCTCGCAGATGCGCAGCGTGACGGGCGTGACCGACCACATCGCGGTACAGGGGACGGTCGGTTCGGCCGACATCGGCGGCAACATCAAGCGCGCGATCATGCGCCATGCGGAGCGCGAGGCGAGGCACATCGCGATCGACGTGCACGACGGCACCGTGCGGCTGTCCGGCAAGGTCGGCTCGTTCTCCGAGCGCAAGGCCGTGCGGGGTGCCGCGTGGTCCGCGCGCGGCGTGCGTGCCGTGATCGACGATCTGGTGGTCGAGTAAGTCCGGCAGGCGCAGGAGCGGTTCGCGGCGATCCGGGAGGGCGGTCGAATGACGCTTTCAGGCGAACTTCACGAAACGGACTGGTCGGTCGCGATCGAGACGGTCGCGGCCGAAACGGGCGCCTTCCGCTGCCGGATCCACGTCACGCTCGAATCGCCGGACGGCAGGTGCGAGCGGACGTTCGCGCACTGCAGGACGCATGCGACCGAGCGCGAAGCCGCGATCGACGCGCTGCGAGCCGGGATGACGTGGATCGAGATGCGCAAGTCGAACACCTTCACGACCTGAACCGGTGAGCGGGGCGGGGCGACGCAGGCGTCGGTCCCGTCGCGCGCTGCGCGAAGCCGCGCGGCGACGCGGGTGTCGCACCGGCGACAGATGCCGAGGCGCCACACCACGCCGTCGCGTATCACTCCACCTTGAGCGCGGAAAGCTGCAGCGCCTGGGCGAAGCGGGCCAGTGTGGCGATCGATCCCGTCACGCTTTCGTAGCGCTCGCGCCCGATCTGCCCGTCGAGTGTCACCAGCATGCCGGCGTCCCGGGCGAGCGCGACGAGTGCCAGCGTGTCGAGCGCGGCCGTGTCGGCCGTGTCGGATGCGGCGGCCCGCATCCCCGAATCGGAACGATAGTCGGCGTGTGACATGACGCTTCTCCTGGTTGTTGTGCGATCGGCGTGCCGGTCGGCCGGTATCCGTGGTTTCAGTATCGTTGCCGCGCGCTCCCGATTCAATCAGCGTGCCCCGAAGTCGAGGTAGGAATCGCACCCGTCTCGTCGGCGGATTCCTACACGGAACGTGGCTTCGAAGACCCGTTGCAGCGTGCCGGCGCGCGTTCGCGACGCCGCGCATACCAGCTGCCTATCGCGTCCCAGATCGCCTCGGCGGATTCGCAATACGTGAACAGTTCCAGGTCGCGGCGGTCGATCATCCCTTCGTCCGCGAGAAACGCCAGGTCGACCGCGCGGCGCCAGTACGCCTCGCCGACGAGGACGACCGGCAGCGGCGCGATCTTGCGCGTCTGCAGCAGGGTCAGCACTTCGAACAGCTCGTCGAACGTGCCGTAGCCGCCGGGGAAGAAGACGGCCGCTTTCGCGCGCTCGAGCAGGTGCAGCTTGCGGATCGCGAAATAGTGGAACCGGAAGCAGAGCGCCCGCGTGATGTACGGATTGGGCGCCTGTTCACGCGGCAGCTCGATATTGAAGCCGATGCTCGGCGCGCCGCGCTCGTACGCCCCTCGGTTGGCGGCCTCCATGATGCCGGGGCCGCCGCCGGTGACGATCGCGAGCCGCGCGGTGCGCGTGCACCGGTCGGCATGGGCGACGATGCGCCCGAACGCGCGCGCGACGCGGTAATACACGCTGTATTCGACGAGCCGGCTGGCGATCGTGACGGCGCGCCGCCGGCTCGCGTCGTACGGACGCTCCGCGAGCAGGCGATTCGCTTCGTCCAGCCGCGCCTTCGCGACCGACGGCGCGACGATGCGCGTGCTGCCGTAGATCACGACCGCATGGCCGATCCGTTCGTTCTGCAGGCGCTCCTCGGCTTTCCAGTAATCGAATTGCAGCCGGATGCCGCGCATGCCGGAACCCCGCAGAAGGGTCGCGTCTGCTTCGGCCGAGACGCGGTTCGGGGATGGGGCGACGCGCCGCGCGCGGCGCGGGATGGCGTTCTTGCCGACGACGGCATCGGGCCTCGCGCGTAGCCGTTTGCCGCGCATCTTGGCGATCGTCGCGGCGGGGGCGGGGCCGCGGCGTGCGTGGCCGCGTGTCATGCCGGCGGGCGCGCGTTTGACGAGGGTCGACATGAACGGAAGCGCCACGCGACGGTCACTGGCTCAACACCCATTGCACGAGCCGATGCGCGTCGTCGCGAGACAGCGGGCCGCCGCGATCGATGGCGGACGGCATCGGCGTGTCGCCCCAGTGCGCACGGCCGCCGACGCGCAGCTTGCGTTCCAGCTGCGCGGCGGCGTGCGGATCGCCGCGGTAGCGCTCGGCGATCTCGTGAAACGACGGCCCGAGGAACGTCTTGTCGGGCGTATGGCAGAACATGCAGTGCTGCGCATTGACGAGTTCGGTCGGCTCGGGCACGGTCGTCTGCGCGGCGGCCGTGCCGGCGAGCGCGGTGAGCGCGCAGAGGGCGGCGCAACGCACGATGTTCATGTTCGGTTCCTCGTCGAGATCAGGTGAAGGAGATCACTTCGTCGAGCGGGCGACGCGGCGAATGCGGCGTATGCGGGCCGCGCCCGACGCGCAGCAGCAACTGCGGCTCGCCGCGCAGCCCGAGCATGTGGCGCAGGTGGGCGCGCAACCCGGCCGTCTCGATCGGCTGGTTCAGGTACGACGCGGTATAACCGGCGCGCGTCGCGACGAGCAGGATCCGCTCGAGCGCCTGCCCGGCGGCGAGCCACGCGTCGCGATCGTCGCGCACGGTCGCGATGCACACGATCAGCGGCGACGCGCCGACGAGCTGGTGATGCAGCGCGGCCAGCCCGTCGCCGAGATCGAAGGTCCGTACCGCCATCGTCACGACGGGCGCGGCGAAATCCAGCAGCGCCGGCACGCCGGCCGCGAATGCCGGCATGCCGTCGGCGTGCCGGCGCGGATCGATCCAGCTCGCCAGCTCGCGCCGGAAGTGCGGGTCCGCGAACTGCTGGCGGTCGGCCTCGGCAACCAGTTCGGCCACGCGCGCACGGTGCGCGAGCGCGTCGACGCACGCGACGTCGGCGCCTTCCGCGACGCCGGCAGCAATCAGCGCCTGCTGGATCTCGTGCGGCACGGCCGTCGATTCGAACGGCGCGCGCGTCGTGACGCGCTCCGGAATTGCATCGAACAGCGTGCCGAGGGACGCATCGGAATAGCCGTCGTCGCAGACGCGGACGAGCGCCAGCAGATCGGGATCGACTTCGGAAGGAAACGTGCCGATCGTATGGGCGAGCCCGGCGTGATTGAGCGCGACCCGCAGGTTGAGCAACGCCGCGCCGCAGCTGATGATCAACTCGCGATCGAACGGATCGACCACCGGCAACGCGCGGACGCGGTCCGCGCAGACCGATATCGTGGCGCCGTTGACCAGGAAGCGCCACGGCTGGGAATTGTGGCTGGACGGCGCCAGCACCGCGTAGCCCAGCAGCTCCCTCAGCTGCTGGTCGGGATGGGCGCTTGCGGCAAGCGGGGGAACGGATATCATCGATCATCTCCAGGTCGCCGCGCGGGCGGCGTCGTGCCACTTCATCGTGTCAGCAACCGTCCGGCGGCCGTTGACCCACGTCAAGCGCCGGTCATCGCGCCGAACGCACGCGGGGCGGAGCGACTAGCCTTGGATGGCGAAGCGCGCGAAACCGGTCGCGCAGGGAGGCGAGCATGCTTGCGATGATGTTTGACGGCACGACGCCGCATTTGCGCGAAGCGCGCGTGCCGGATCCGTCGCCCGCGGCGGGACAGCTGCTGATCGACGTCCACGCGTGCGGCGTCTGCCGGACCGATCTGCACGTCGTCGATGGCGAGCTCGCGCACCCGAAGCTGCCGCTGATTCCGGGTCACGAAATCGTCGGGACGGTGCGCAGGCTGGGCGAAGGCGCGACGGGCTTCGCCGTCGGCGACCGGGTCGGCGTGCCGTGGCTGGGCTCGACGTGCGGGCATTGCGCATATTGCACGTCCGGCCGCGAGAATCTGTGCGACACCCCCGGATTCACCGGCTATACGATCGACGGCGGCTACGCCGAGTGCGCGCTCGCCGACCATCGCTATTGCGTGCATCTGCCGCAGCGCTACTCCGATCTGGAAGCCGCGCCGCTCCTGTGCGCGGGCCTGATCGGTTATCGCACCCTGCGGATGGCGGGCGACGCGCGCCGCATCGGCATCTACGGCTTCGGTGCGGCGGCCCATCTCGTCGCGCAAGTCGCGCATTGCGAGGGACGCAAGGTGTTCGCGCTGACGAAGCCCGGCGATACCGTCGCGCAGCAGCTCGCGCTGTCGCTGGGTGCGGCGTGGGCCGGCGGCAGCGACGAAGCGCCGCCGGAGCCGCTCGATGCCGCGCTGATCTTCGCGCCGGTGGGGGCGCTGGTGCCGGCCGCGCTGCGCGCGCTCGACAAGGGCGGGATCGTCGTGTGCGGCGGCATTCACATGAGCGACATCCCGGGCTTTCCGTACGCGTGGCTGTGGGGCGAGCGCCGCATCGCGTCGGTGGCCAACCTGACACGCGCGGATGCGGTCGAATTCATGCGGATCGCGGCCGCGATGCCGCTGCGGGTCGAGGCGGTGCGCTATGCGCTGACCGACGCGAACCGCGCACTCGACGACCTGCGCGGCGGCCGCGTATCGGGCGCCGCCGTGCTGGGCATGCGCGGTTGAGCTGCTCGACGGCGCCGCGGCGCGCTCAGATCTGCTGCAGGCCTTCCGAATCGACGATCCGGATCTGCTTGCCTTGCGCCGCGACGAGCCCCTTGTGCTGGAACTTCGACAGCATGCGGCTGACGGTTTCGAGCTTCATGCCGAGATATTCGCCGATCTCGTCGCGCGTCATCCGCAGCACGAATTCCGCGGCCGAGTAGCCGCGTGCCTTGAAGCGCGCGGACAGATTCAGCAGGAACGCGGCCACCCGCTGTTCGGCGCTCATCGTGCCGAGCAGCAGCATCTGCGAGGATTCGCGCACGATCTCGCCGCCCATCATCTGGTACACGTGGTGCTGCATCGGCCGCACTTCGCGGCACATCTGCTCGAGCTGGCCGAACGGGATGATGCAGACCGTGCTGTCCTCGAGCGCGATCGCGTCGCCGTTGTGGTGCCCGGTGTACACGCCGTCGAGCCCGAGCGACTCGCCGACGATCTGGAAGCCGGTGATCTGCTCGTCGCCGTCGCGATGCATCACGATGGTCTTGAACGACCCGGTTCTTACTGCGTAGATGCTGTTGAACGCATCGCCCGCGCGAAACAGCGTTTCGCCGCGCTTGACGTGGCGCGTCGTGCAGATCATCGCGTCGACGCGCGCGAAATCGTCGGGCGACAGATCGGACGGCATGCAGACGGTCCGCAATGCGCACGTCGAACAGCGGGACGCGGCGCGCTTGGGTTGATCCGCCGCTTCGACGCGATGCAGCGGGATGAACGGGCGCATCGGCATGGTCGTCGTGGCTTCGGCACTGCTCTGCATGATCGGCTCCAGTTCGGGGACAGCGGCGGCCCGCCGTCGGGCGGGGTCGCGCTGGCCGTTGTACCGGCGGCTTTGGTCTCTGCCGCCTTCCTCTCGGAAAAGCCCCGCCGGACGCACCGGGAGACCGATACGCCAGTCTCGACGATGTTGCGGCCGTTGCTCCGGGAGGCACGTTTGCTCGTTTTTACTGATGCCAGTATGGATGTTGCGCGGCGTCAAGAAAATCAGCCGGAATTGAAGTTGCGGTAGGTGAGACGGAAGTCTTGTAGGACGTTTCCTACAGGGGTGCGGCAACTTGTCGCGAGCGTCGCGGCGGGGTGCCGGACGCAGATGAACGGTGCGGCGCCGCCGGCGCCGGCCCGGCCGCCGTCACCGATGCCTTCAGGTCAGGGCATCGGGCGAAGACGCGACCGCGCCCGATGCCGCCGTCAGAGCTCGTCCGGGTCCTCGAACAGCTTGTGGCGCATCGCGTAGCGTACGAGTGCCGTGTCGTTCGCCATCTGCATCTTCTCGAGGATGCGCGTCTTGTACGTGCTGACGGTCTTGACGCTGACGCACAGCGCCTGCGCGATTTCGGAAATCGACTCGCCGGTGGTGACGCGCCGGAACACGTCGAACTCGCGGTCGGACAGGCGCTGGTGCGGCAGGAGATCGGTCGGCTCGTTCAGGCTCTGCGCGAACTGCTCGGCCATGGTCAGGCTGACGTAGACACCGCCGGCCGCGATCTTGGTCAATGCGGCGACCAGTTCGGCGCTGGCGCTTTCCTTGGTCATGTAGCCCGAGGCGCCCGCGCGGAATGCCCGCACCGCGTACTGCTGCTCGGCATGCATCGTCAGCACGAGGACATGCAATCCCGGCTTCTCGTCCTTGATCTGCTTGATGAGTTCGACGCCGTTGCGGCCGGGCATCGACAGGTCGAGCACCAGCACGTCGGCATCGGTGCCGCGCATGAGCGCGATCGTCGACGCGCTGTCCTGCGCTTCCCCGACGACCTCGAAACCGCTCGCGCTCTGCAGGATGTGCCGCAGGCCGTCCCTGACGAGCGCGTGGTCGTCGGCAATGAGTACCCTGATCATGAAGGCACTTCTCCTTGCTGGATGGCGTGCAGCGGCAACGCCACGGTGATCGTGAAACCCGCGCCCGGCCGGTTGTCGATCGTCACCGTCCCGTCGAGCATGTGCGCGCGCTCGCGGATCCCGATCAGGCCGAACGACGGGCGGTCCTGCCCGTTGCGGGCGGGCTCCGGCGCGCCGTGACCGTTGTCCGCGATGCGCAGCATGCAATAACCGTCTTCCACTTTCAATGCCAGTTTCACGTTCGTCGCGTCCGAGTGCCGCGCGACGTTGGTCAGCGCCTCCTGCACGATGCGGAACAGCGTCGTCGCACCGGCGCCGGTGAACGCGGTATCGACGGGCGGCAGCTCACGGTCGACCGTGATCCTGTAGCGGCGCGTGAAATCGTTTGCAAGCCATTCGATCGCCGGAACGAGACCCAGGTCGTCGAGCATCACCGGCCGCAGGTCGGCCGCGATGCGCCGGACCGACGCAACGATCGAATCGATCAGGCGATGCATGCCGCCCAGCCGCTCGCGCACGCCGGTGTCGGGGGCGACGATGCCCGCGAGCCCCAGCTCGACGGCCGAAAGATCCATCTTGAGTGCGGTGAGCTGCTGGCCGAGGTCGTCGTGCAGTTCGCGCGCGATCCGTGTCTTCTCTTCCTCGCGCACGTTCTGCAGGTTGGCGGACAGCTCGCGCAGTTCCTCGCGCGACTGCTCGAGGGCGTTTTCCGCGCGTACCCGCTCGGTCACGTCGCGCAGCATGACCGTGTACAGCTTGCCGGTGCCGTCGCGAATCTGCGAGATCGACGCCTCGATCGGAAACTCGGTGCCGTCGGCGCGCAAGCCGAACAGCACGCGTTGCCGCCCCATCTGGCGCTCGGACACACCCGTCACGCCGAACTGCTCGACGTGTCGCGCATGCGCGGCGCGAAAGCGCTCGGGGATGAAGCGGGACAGCGGCGTACCGACCGCCTCCATCGCGCTGACGCCGAACACGTGTTCGGCGGCCGGGTTGAAGATCACGATCGTCTGGCGCTCGTCGACGGTGATGATGGCCTCCATCGACGACCGGATGATGCCCATCATCCGCGCCTCGGTGGGTTGGCTGTCGCCGGCGGGGGCCAGCGCGCGTTTCGCGACGACCTGCCGCACGAGCGCGGCCAGCGTCAGCGAGAGCACGGTGCCGGCCAGCAGGACCGTCGTCGCGGCGCGGGCCGGGGCAGCGCGCGGCGCGCTGTAGCGCAGCGACAGCGGCGTGCCGCCGAACGTCAGCGTATCGGTTCGCGTGAGCACGTCGCGGGCGCCGGCGGCGCCGCCGACGACGAAGCCGGAACCGCCGGAATACGCGGGCGCCGCGGGATTGTCGGCCACGATTTCCAGGCGCAGCGGATCGAGCAGGGAAGGATCGACGAGACGATCCGGATTCAGCGCGGCATAAACGTACCCGGTCGCCGTTGCGTGCCGCGGCCCGGACGCCGTGCCGTCCTCGGCATTGGCGTAGATCGGCAGGTAAAGCGTCAGCTCCATCCGGGCGGGCGTCGCACCGGTGCCGTCCTGGATCGCGTTCGCGGCAAGCGCGACCTCGCCGGTTTCCGCCGCGCGCTGCAGCGCCTGCCGGGTCGCCTGATCGTCCTCCGCGATGCTCGGCTCGATTCTCCCGATGCTGTGGACCGGCGACTGCAATCCGTCCAGATCGAGACCGGTGAGATAGCGGCGCCATGCGGCGCCAGATGGCGGCGCAGGCAGTGCCGATGCGAACCCTCGGGCGCCGTGCAATACGGCAGCGGCGCCGAGAAGACTGCGGCGGAGCGCGGCCGTCGCGCGCGTCGCGGATTGCTCGAACCTTGCGTGGGCGGCGTGTTGTGCGTCGTTCTGCAGTACCCGGGATGCGGCAAATGTCGCAACCAGGCCGAGCGCCAGCGTCAGCACCGCGGCCATGGCGGCATATCGCCCGGGCCGGGTCCGGTGTGGACCCGGCCCGGCCTTGAAGGGAGGCGCATTCACTGTCATTGCCGTTCATCCTGGCGGATTTCGTCGACGGCTGGCTGGCGGCGGGCCCGGACGCGGGGCACGAAAGGCGGGGCAGGCCGCAACTGCGATATCGCCCTGAATTGTGCGCGTTTTGCCGACGTTCGCCAATCGGGACCGACGCGCAAGGGGGCGGCGCCGCGCGTGTTTGACCCGCGTCAACGGAGCGTCGCCTGCGAGGATCAGACTGGCTTCACGAACCGGTCGACCCCTGACGACAACTGGGAGGCGTCATGTACCAAAGGATCTTTGCGGCACTCGACGCCAGCCGTGGCGCGCGCCTCGCGCTCGACGAGGCGATCTCGCTCGCCCGCGAGTCGGGCGGTCTGGTCATCGCCATGTGCGTGGTGTCGGATGCGCCGCGGCTGGCCGACCAGCGCGACCTGGCCGGGCTGGACACGAACGAGGCCGCGGTCGCGGTCTCGGACGCGGAAACGGCGTTCCGGCTGTCCGGCGTACGCGGCATCGCGCACACGATCGACGCGCGCGGAGAGAACGTATCGGACGTGCTGGCGCGTGCCGCCGCCGAATGCGACGCGGACCTGATCGTGATGGGCACGCATGGCCGGCGCGGTTTCCGGCGCATGTTCCTCGGCAGCGTCGCCGAATCACTGGTGCGCATCGCGGACCGGCCGGTGCTGGTCGTACGGGAGGGGCCGGGCGCGTGTGCCGGCATGTTGTGACGGTCGTGACGGGACGAGGGCAGCCGCGCGCGGCTGCCCCGTTTTCGTTCGCTCAGTGAGACAGCAGGACCGGCACCGTCATCGTTTCGAGGATCGTGCGCGTCGCGCCGCCCAGCACGCGTTCGTGCATGCGCGCATGGCTGTACAGGCCCATCACCAGCAGATCCGCATGCAGGTCGGTCGCCCGGTTCAGCAGCGTCGCGCCCACGCTCACCGGCCGTTCGCGCGGCGTGGTCGAGAACGACGCGCGAATGCCGTGCCGTTCGAGATACGCGGCGACGTCGACGCCCGCCGGCGTCTTGTCCGGATCGGGTTGCCCGCGGGTGACCGTCTCGACGTTGACGAAGCGCGCGCGGGCGAGCAGCGGCAGCGCGTCGGCCAGCGCGCGGGCGGCTTCGCGCCCGCCGTCCCAGCCGATCAGCACGTTCTCGCCGAGCGTGCGCACGTCGCCCGCGTAGGGCACGACGAGCGCCGGGCGTCCGCTGCCCATCACGACGTCCTCGACGAAATGACGTGCGACGTAGGTCAGCCGGTCGTCGGGGTCTTCCTGGCCGAGTACCAGCAGATCGGCATGGCGCGCGTGCAGGACCGCGGCGGCGGTCGCCTCGCCGGCCGGCGCCTGCCACTCGACTTGGTTGTGCCCCGCGCGCTCGGCGGCCGCGAGGAATCGCTCCTCGGCCTCCTTGCGCCGCTGTTCGCACAGGCGTTCGTAGACGGCCAGCTTCAGCGGTTCGTCCGGCCGCCGCAGCGGCTCGAGGAGGTCCTGGCAGACCACGTAGAGGCCGATCAGATGGGCGTTCCAGCGTCGCGCGAGCTGGAGCGCGAGGTCGACGCGCGTCGCACAGCGCTCGCTGTCGTCGAGATGGACGAGCAGGGTCTTGTAGCTCATGACGGCTCCTTTTCGGTTGATGCCGCGGTGGTTTCGGCGGGCGCCTGCCCGGCGCAGCTCGCCGGTATCGTCAGGACCGGGCACGTGGCCTGACGCAGCACGCGCTCGGCCACGCTGCCGAGGAACATGCGCCGGAAACCGCGCCGGCCATGCGTGCCGATCACGACCAGGTCGGCGCCGATCTCGCCGGCGAGACCGACGATCCGGTGCGCAACGTCTTCGCCGGCCGGCGCGACGTTGGAGATCTGCGGCGTGCCGGCCACGTCGCGCGCTTTCATGCGGCGTGCCGCGTCATCCGTGACGCGCAGTCCTTCCTCGCGGAATGCATCGATCAGGATCGACGGATCGTATCCGTACGTGTCGTAGGCCGGCACCAGGAAGTCGACGACGTAGACCGGGGTCAGCCGCGCACCCGTCTCCGCCGCGAGGTTCAGCGCGGCGTCGAGTGCGCGGGACGACGTATCGCTGCCGTCGAGCGCGACCAGAATGTTCGAGTACATGACGTTTCCCTTCAACGGATGCCGATGGAACCATCATCGGCGCGTATGCGCCGCTCGCGCTGATCTGGATCAAGCGTCGCGATTGGCGCGCAGCACGCGCACCGCGGCGCGCGCCGCGACCCACGCCTCGTTGGTCGGCTCGACGACCACCGTGACCGCACTCGACGCGCACGACACGACGTGCGCATGATCGGCATTCGCGCGCGCGTCGAGCGCGATGCCGAGCCAGCCGAGCGACGCGCAGATCCGCTCGCGCAACACCGCCGAGTGTTCGCCGATGCCGGCCGTGAAGACCAGCATGTCGAGGCCGCCGAGCAGCGCGGTCAGTGCGCCCGTCTCGCGCACGATGCGATGGACGTACAGCGCCAGCGCATCGCGGGCGGCTTCGTCCCCGGCCGCCTCGCGCGCGAGCAGCACGCGCGGGTCGCCCGACGCGCCCGACGCGCCCGACACGCCCTTGAGCCCCGATTCGTGATACAGCATGTGTCCCAGCTCGTCGCCGGACAGCTTGCCGGCCTCGAGCAGGTGCAGGACGACACCGGGATCGAGCGTTCCGCAGCGGGTGCTCATCATCAATCCGTCGAGCGCGGAGAAGCCCATGGTCGTCGCGACGCTGCGGCAGTCGCGCAGCGCGCACAGGCTCGCGCCGCTGCCGAGATGGGCGGCGATCACGCGGCCGTGCGCACGGGCGCCGAACGACTCGTCGAGCGCGACGGACAGGTATTCGTACGACAGCCCATGGAATCCGTAGCGGCGCACGCCCCGGTCGAACCACGCATGCGGCAGCGGCAGCAGCTGCTCGACGCGCGGCAGCGTGCGATGAAACGCCGTGTCGAACACGGCGATCTGCGGGACGTCCGGAAACGCGTCGCGCAGCACGTCGATCGCATCGAGGCTGTGCGGCTGATGCAGCGGCGCGAGCGGCGTCAGCGTGCGCAGCGCGTCCAGCACGTCGTCGTCGACGACCGTCGGCTCCACGTAGCGTGCGCCGCCGTGCACGACGCGATGCGCGATCGCGCCCAGCGTGACGTGCGGCAACTTCACGCGGATCCACGCCGCGATCCGCGCGAGCACGGCGCGGTAGGGATCGTCCGCCGTGCCGAGCGGCAGCGAACCGTCCGGCTCGGCGTCGAAGCGGATCGACACGCTGTTGCCGGCCGCGACCGCTTCGCCCTCGTGCAGCGGCCGCCGCGCGGGGTCGCCGTGCGGCGGGCAGGCAAAGAGCGCGAACTTCACGCTCGACGAACCGGCATTGACGACGAGCAGGGCGAGCGTACGCATCGGCCGGCTCAGTGCGACATCAGGACCGGCAGCGTCATCGACGCCAGCACCGTGCGGGTGGCGCCGCCCATCACCAGCTCGCGCCAGCGCGGATGGCCGTAGGCGCCCATCACGAGGAGGTCGGAACCCGTTTCATAAGCACGCGACAGCAATGTGTCGCCGACCGCGGGGCCGGCGCCGGCATCGATATCGAGCACGTTCACGTCGCGTGCGTGGCGCGCCAGCATCAGCGCGGCGTCGGCGGCCGGAATGCGCGTGGCCGCCGCTTCCGACGCGCCGTCGACCACGGCCGCGACCGTCGTGCGCTTCGCGTGTTCGAGAAAGGGCAGCGCGTCGTGCGCGGCGCGGGCCGCTTCCCGGCTGCCGTCCCACGCGATGAACACCCGTTCGCCGACCGACGGGAATTCGCCCGCGCACGGCACGAACAGCACCGGGCGGCCGGCGGACAACACGAGGTTCTCCGGAAACTGGTCGTCGATGTAGGTCTCGGGATCGTTCGGGTCGCTCTGGCCCGCGATCACGAGGTCGGCCAGGCGAGCGGCGCGCGGCACGGCCAGGTTCGCGCGCTCGTCGGCTCGCACCCACGCGGCCGGCACTTTCGCGCGGGCCGTCTCGGCGTGGAACAGGCGTTCCAGCGCGGCGAGCCGCTCGTCGCGCTGTTCGCGGCGCTCACGGAAGTAATCGGCGGACCCGGCCATCACGTAGAACGAATGCGGCTCCGGCGTGTAGACCGCGAACAGGCCGGTCAGGTGCGCGCCGAAGCGCCGCGCGAGGCGCAATGCGAACTCGAGGCGCGAATGCGCGCGGGCGCTCGTATCGAGGTGCACGACTATGCTCTTGTAGCTCATCGGAATCGCTCCATCGACGGGGTAACCGCCAGTGCAATCCAGTCTACGGAGCAGGGTTTCCGCGTACTTGACTCAGATCAACGGCTCCCCTGCGCGATGCCCGCACAGTGAAGCGGTCGCGATGCCGATCCCGGGCAGGCGGCACGAGGCGCGATGCCAACCCATTGACCGGATCGAACGAGGGACGCCGATGAGTACGTACGCTTTGACGACACCGAACGACGCTTGCCGCGCGGGCTGCGATCTCGCGCTGCGCATGGTCGCGCTGAATAGCGACTGGCAGCATGAATGGCATGCGCTGGCAGGGCGGCGCATCGAGCGGGACCGCGCCGCGGTTCGCCACCTGCAGCAGGCGCTGGCTGACACGAACGAGTGGCCGGCCTTCGGCGAGGCGACCCGGCAGGTGATGCGCGACTACGCGATCGCGAGCGTCGCGATCTGGCAGGATGCCGCCGAGCTGTGCATGCGTGCGCAATACGAGAACGCCGGCGCATGGCGCACCTGGTTGCGCGAATACGGCGCGGGCGCGATGTCGCGTTATCAGACCGACTGGCTGCCCGACCTGGGGCGACTGGCCGTGGTCAACGAAGCCAGCATGCCGTGGGCCGACTGGATGACGGCGCTGGAGCGCGGGATCGAGGACGCGAGCGACGGGGCGCCGGTTGCCGCCCGCCGCCTGAACGGCACGACCGGCGCGCAGGAGAACGACCATGTGCGCTGACCGGGTCGCGTTCGTCACGGGCGGCATGGGGGGCCTCGGCGCCGCGATCAGCCGTCGCCTGCACGATGCAGGCATGACGGTGGCGGTGTCGCATACGGAGCGCAACGACCACGTCGCGACGTGGCTCACGCACGAACGCGAGGCGGGCCGGACGTTCCACGCGTTCGAGGTCGACGTCGCCGACTACGATTCGTGCCAGCACTGCGCGGCACGCGTGCTGGCCGAGTTCGGGCGCGTCGACGTGCTCGTCAACAACGCCGGCGTCACGCAGGACGCCACCTTCGTGAAGATGACCAAGAGCATGTGGGACGCGGTGCTGCGCACCAACCTCGACGGCATGTTCAACATGACGAAGCCGTTCGTGCCGGGCATGATCGAGGCGGGCTTCGGGCGGATCGTGAACATCGGCTCGGTGAACGGTTCGCGCGGCGCATACGGGCAGGCGAACTACGCGGCCGCGAAGGCCGGCATCCACGGCTTCACGAAGGCGCTGGCGCTCGAGCTCGCGCGCCACGGCGTGACGGTCAACACGGTGGCCCCGGGCTATCTGGCCACCGCGATGCTCGAGACGGTGCCGAAGGACGTGCTCGACACGAAGATCCTGCCGCAGATCCCGGTCGGCCGCCTCGGCAATCCCGGCGAGATCGCCGAACTCGTCGCGTTCCTGTGTTCCGACGCGGGGGCTTTCGCGACCGGCGCGGAATTCGATGTCAACGGCGGCATGCACATGCGATGAACGCATCCGTCATGCGCATGCCGATCGAGCACGAGTCGATGCGGCCAACGGGTACGAACGCACCGGCGTCGAGTTCGGCCGGATGCACGCCGGTCCGGCTGTCGCCCGCCGAACAATGGAACCGCGCCGCGCATGCGAACGTGGCCGCGATGACCTTCGGGCTGTCGCCCGTGTCGCTCGCGCTGGCCACGCTCGACTGGGGCGCGCATCTGGCCGTGTCGCCGGGAAAATGCTTCGAGCTTGCGACGCAGGCGTGGCTGGCTGCCGTGGCACCCGCGGCCAACCCGGAAGGCGAAGGCGAGGGCGAGGCCGACGATGCCGGCGCGGGCGGCTTGGCCGTGCACGCCGGGCAGGCCGATGCGCGCTTCGCCGCGCCCGCGTGGTCCGGATGGCCGTTTCGCGCGTACCGCGACGGCTTCCTGTCGATCCAGCGCTGGTGGCGCGACGCGACGCGCGGCGTGCCGGGCGTCGAACGGCACCACGAGGAGCTGGTCGGATTCGCCGCGCGACAGTGGCTCGACGCATGCTCGCCGGGCAATTTCCTCGCGACCAACCCGGTCGTGCTCGACGCGACGATGCGCAGCGGCGGCGCGAATCTCGCGGCAGGCTGGCGGCACTGGCTGGAAGACGCGAACGCGCTGCTCGAACGCGCGCGCGGCACGCGGGCCCGCGACACGCGCACCTATCTGCCGGGGCGCGACGTGGCGATCACGCCGGGCCGCGTCGTCTGGCGCAACGCGTTGTGCGAGCTGCTGCAATACGACCCGACGACGGCCGGCGTGGCACGCGAGCCGATCCTGATCGTGCCGTCGTGGATCATGAAGTACTACATCCTCGACCTGCAGCCGCACGATTCGCTGATCCGCTTCCTGGTCGATGCCGGCTACACGGTGTTTGCCGTGTCGTGGCGCAATCCGGGTGCGGAAGCGCGCGAGCTCGGGCTCGACGATTATCTGCGCGACGGGTGCATGGCGGCGCTCGACGCGGCCCGCTCGATCTGCGGCGAAGCGGTCCACGCGGTCGGCTACTGCCTCGGCGGCACGCTGCTGGCGATCGGCGCGGCGGCGCTCGCGCGCGACGGCCGGCAGCACGAGACGTTGCGCTCCGTCACGTTGCTCGCGGCCCAGACCGATTTCAGCGAACCCGGCGAACTCGGCCTCTTCATCGACGCGAGCGAACTGTCCGCGCTCGATGCGCTGATGTGGCGGCAGGGCTACCTGGACGGCGCGCAGATGTCCGCCGCGTTCCAGTTGCTGAACGCGCGCGACCTGATCTGGTCGCGCATGATGAGCGAATACCTGCTCGGCACGCGCACAAAGCCGAACGACCTGATGTCGTGGAACGAGGACACCACGCGCATGCCGTACCGGATGCATACCGAATACCTGACGCGCCTCTTTCTCGACAACGATCTCGCGGCCGGCCGCTACTGCGTCGACGGGCGGCCGGTCGCGCTGTCGGATCTCGACGTGCCGACGTTCGTGGTCGGGACCGAGCGCGATCACGTGTCGCCCTGGCGTTCCGTCTACAAGCTCCATCTGCTCACGCACCACGCGCTGACGTTCGTGCTGACCTCCGGCGGCCACAATGCCGGGATCGTGTCCGAACCCGGCCATCCGGGACGCCACTATCGCTGCGCGACGCGCGAGCCCGGCGCGCCTTACCGCAACCGGCGCGACTTCGTGAGCGAAACGCCCGCGCTCGACGGATCGTGGTGGACGTGCTGGCACGACTGGCTGCACGCGCATTCGTCGGGTGAGGTGCCCGCACGCGTGCCGGCCGCCGGCTTCGGCGCGGCGCCCGGCAGCTACGTGCTGGAGACCTGAATATGAACATGAACCTGAACCTGCATCCGGATCCGTCCGCCGGCGCGTGCCTGCCCGGCCTGTTGCCGCGCGCGGACGGCGAACTGCCCGCCCTGATCGCGCGTGCGCGCCATGCGCCGCCGCTGACGGTGGCCGTCGTGCATCCGTGCGACACGGCCAGCCTCGTCGCGCTTGCCGCGCTCAACGCGTCGCCGCTGGGCGCATCGATCGAACCGCTGATCGTCGCGCCGCGCGCGAAGGTGTTGCGCGCGGCGAGCGAAGCGGGCGTCGATCTCGCGAAATGGACGATCGAGGACGTTCCCCACAGCCACGCCGCGGCGGCCCGCGCGGTGGCACTCGCAGCGTCGGGCCGCGCCGGCGCGCTGATGAAGGGCAGCCTGCACACGGACGAGCTGATGGGGGCCGTCGTCGCCGCGGAATCGGGCCTGCGCACCGACAAGCGCATGTCTCACTGCTTCCTGATCGAGGCGCCGGCGTATCCGCGGCCGTTCATCCTGACCGACGCCGCGGTGAACATCGCACCGGATCTCGCGCAGAAGGCGGCCATCACGCAGAACGCGATCGACGTCGCGCATGCGCTGGGCGTCGCGCGCCCGCGCGTCGCGGTGCTGTGCGCGGTCGAGACCGTCAATCCGGCGATGCGTTCGACGCTCGACGCGGCGGCCCTCGCGAAGATGGCCGAGCGCGGGCAGATCACGGGGGCGGTCGTCGACGGCCCGCTCGCGTTCGACAACGCGATATCGCAACGGGCCGCGCGCGAGAAGGGGATCGACTCGCCGGTTGCCGGCCGTGCGGACATCCTCGTCGTGCCCGATATCGAAGCGGGCAACATGCTCGCGAAACAGCTCGAATACCTGGGCGGCGCCGCGAACGCGGGCGTCGTCGTGGGCGCGCGCGTGCCGATCGTGCTGACGAGCCGCGCCGACGGCGTTGCCGTCCGGGTCGCGTCCTGCGCGCTCGCGGTGTTGCTGGCGCAAGTCCGGCATGACGCCGCCCCGATGCCTGAACAGGCCCCCCTTTCGATGGAGGAGTTGCGATGAAAGCACTCGTGTACCACGGCCCCGGGCGCAAGGCGCTCGAACGGCGGCCCAAACCGGAACTGCAGTCGCCCACCGACGCGATCGTCCGCGTGACGCGCACGACGATCTGCGGCACCGATCTGCACATCCTCAAGGGCGACGTGCCGACGTGCGAGCCGGGCCGCGTTCTCGGCCATGAAGGCGTGGGCATCGTCGAGCAGGTCGGCGCGGCGGTCGATTCGCTGAAGCCGGGCGACCACGTGCTGATTTCGTGCATCTCGTCGTGCGGCCGCTGCGAGTACTGCCGCCGCGGACTGTATTCGCATTGCACGACCGGCGGCTGGATCCTCGGCAACCGGATCGACGGCACGCAGGCCGAGTTCGTGCGCATCCCGCATGCGCCGACCAGCCTGTACCGGATTCCGGCCGGCGCGGACGAGGACGCGCTCGTGATGCTGTCCGACATCCTGCCGACCGGATTCGAATGCGGCGTGCTGAACGGCAAGGTGCAGCCGGGCTGCTCGGTCGCGATCGTCGGCGCGGGGCCGATCGGGCTGGCGGCGTTGCTGACCGCGCAGTTCTATTCGCCCGCGCGGATCATCATGATCGACCCGGACGGCAACCGGCTCGAGGTCGCGCGGCGCTTCGGCGCGACCGACTGCATCGACGGCCACGGCGGCGACCCGGTTGCGGAAGTGATGAAGCTGACCGACGGCGTGGGCGTGGATTGCGCGATCGAAGCGGTCGGCATTCCGGCGACGTTCGAGATGTGCACGGCGCTCGTGGCGCCTGGCGGGGTCGTCGCGAACGTCGGCGTGCACGGCGTCAAGGCCGATCTGCACCTCGAGAAGCTGTGGGATCGCAACATCTCGATCACGACGCGGCTCGTCGACACGGTCAGCACGCCGATGCTGCTGAAGACGGTAGGCGCCGGGCGCCTCGATCCGGCGCGCCTGATCACGCACCGGTTCTCGCTCGACGACGTGGAAAGCGCGTACGACACGTTCGGGCGCGCCGCGCAGACCCACGCGCTGAAGGTCATCATCGAAATCGGCTGAGTGGCGGGCCGCGCGTGGCGGAAACCGGGTGCTTCCGCCGCCCGTCACGCGCGGCCGGCGTTGCGCCGGCGACGCGCCGGCAGTCAGTGCCAGTCAGGACGACAGCGCGGTGGGTTCCTGCGTGTTGTTTGATTCAATCGCGTCCAGATCGACGCACTGCTCGTAAGTCGGCACCTCGCACGGCCAATGCAGGCGCTCCGAGATGCGCCGGCGCATCGCATCCGCGGCAGCGGGTTCGCCGTGCGTGACGAAGGTCCGCACGGGCGCGCCCTGCATCGTGCCGAGCCACTTCAGGATCTCTTCGTAGTCGGCATGGGCCGACAGCGTCGTGATCGACTCGACCTGCGCGCGCACGCGCACGTACTCGCCGTGAATCTTCAGCGTCGGCTCGTGCGCGGCGAGCGCCGCGCCGCGCGTGCCGGCGGCCTGGTAGCCGACCAGCGCGATCGTGTTGCGCGCGTCCGGCGCATGGCGGCTCAGGTGATGCAGCACGCGCCCGCCGGTCGCCATCCCGCTGCCGGCGATGATGACCATCGGGCCGTGGTGTTCGGCGATCGCCTTGGACTGCTCGACCGAGCGGATCATCGTGGCCGCGTGGCCGAGCGCATTCGCTTCGGAAGCCGTCAGCCGGTGTTCGAGGATATGGTGGCGATAGATTTCGGTCACGTCCGTCGCCATCGGGCTGTCGACGAACACCGGGACGCGCGCCATGCGGCCGGCCGCCTTCAGCCGCGCGATGTAGTGCAGGATCTCCTGCGCGCGGCCGACGGTGAAGCAGGGCATCACGACGACCCCGCCGCGCGCGAAGGTCTTGTCGAACATCCCGGCCAGCTCGTTTTCGGGATCCGACGCCGGATGCAGCCGGTCGCCGTACGTCGATTCGACCACCAGGTAGTCGGCATGCGCGGGCGGGCGCGGCGGTTGCATGATCGGGTCGTGATACCGGCCGAGATCGCCGGAGAACGCGAGCACCTTGTGATCCCAGTGCATCACGACGCTCGCCGCGCCGAGGATGTGCCCGGCCGGCAGCAGGCGGAACGACAGGCTGCCGCCCAGCGCGGTGCATTCGTCGAACGCGACGGGTTGCAGCAGGCGCAGCGCGCGCTGCGCGTCGTCCAGCGTGTAGAGCGGTTGCGCGGGATGATGCTTCGAATAACCGTGCCGGTTCGCGAAGTCGGCTTCCTCCTCCTGCAGCCGCGCGCTGTCGCGCAGCATGATGTCGCAGAGTTCGGCCGTGGCCGCCGTGCAGTACACCGGCCCGCGATAGCCTTCGCGCGCCAGCACCGGGAGATAGCCGGTGTGATCGAGATGCGCGTGCGTGAGCACGACCGCGTCCAGCGTGTCGGGCGCGAACGGCAGCGCGCGCCAGTTGCGCAGCCGCAGGTTCTTGGTCCCCTGGAACAGGCCGCAATCGACCAGGACGCGCCGGCCGCCGTGCTCGAGCAGATATTTCGAGCCGGTCACGGTTTCGGTCGCACCGAGAAAAGTCAGTTTCATGGGTTGCCTCCCCGGGAGTCGACGGAACAGTAAGTCGATTACATCCCGAACGCGCGCGCGGCGGTTGACCGAAATCACGAATGGCGGGATTCCGATGACGAACGGCTTGAACGCGACGCGTAAGATGCCGCTTACGATGCCCCGAATGCAATGCGTCCGGGCGGTGCCGCTAACGCCCGGGCGGCGCCGGATCCAGCTGCGCGACGAACGCCACGATGCCCGACACCAGTGCAACGATCGCGTACGGCACGACCCGCTCGTCGATCAGCATCGCATGCACGACGCCCAGCAGCGACGCGAGCGCGATGAATACGCAGAGCGTCGCGAACGCGTTTCGGTATCGCAGGCCCATCATGACGTTCTCCCGGGAAGCGGCCGCCGTGGACGGCGTTGCCGTCGGCGCATGCCATCGGTTGCGCAAGACATGTGCCATGATCGCGTGCCGCGCGCCGGCGCGATTGATCTGTATCAACCGACGAATCCCGGCATCACGGAATCGACGCGCCGCTCAAGTCATCTGACCAATCGTCTTGCGGAACCGCGTCAGCGACAGCAGGAACAGCACGCAACCGATCGCGAACAGCGCCGCGAACTGGGCCCACACCGCATCGAACCCGGCACCGCGATACAGGATGCGTTGCGCGAGTTCGACGAAATGCGTGGTCGGCGCAGCCAGCATGATGTCCTGCACGACGGGCGGCATGCTTTCGCGCGGCGTCAGGCCGCCCGACAGCAATTGCAGCGGCAGCAGCACGAGGACGAGCAGCATGCCGAACTGCGGCATGCTGCGCACGAGCGTCGCGAGAAAGATCCCCATCGACGTCGTCGCGAACAGGTGCAGCGCCATGCCGGCCACGAACAGCGGCACCGATCCCGGAATCGGCACGTGCAGCGCGCCGCCCACGACGAACGTCAGCGACGCGACGGCCGCCGCCGCGACGACGAGCCCCATCGACCAGACCTTCGCGAGCATGATTTCCGCCGCGGTCACCGGCATGACGAGCAGATGCTCGATCGTGCCGTGCTCGCGCTCGCGAATCAGTGCGGCGCCGGTGAGGATCATCGACAGCATCGTCACGTTGTTGATCAGCTCCATCAGCGCGCCGAACCAGACTTCGTCGAGATTCGGGTTGAAGCGCATCCGCATCGCGAGATCGACGGGCGGCAAGGACGTGCCGCGCTGGCGCCGCACGAACGCATCGATCTCGCCCGACACGATCTGCTGGACGTAACCGCCGCCGGTAAACGCCTGCGTCATGCGGGTCGCATCGACGTTCAGCTGGACCGTCGCGTGACGGCCGGCGAGCACGTCGCGTTGGAAGTCGGGCGGAATGTCGAGCGAGAACGTGTAGTCGCCGTTGTCGAGCCCGCGATCGGCCGCGCCGGCGTCGACGAGCGGGGGCGGCGCGAACTGCGGCGGGAAGAACGCCGCCGCGATGCGCGCCGACAGCGGCGACGCATCCTCGTCGACGATCGCGATCGGCACCTTGTGCAGCGTTTCCGGGCGCGCGGTGGCCGCGACGTAGATCGACGCGCTGAACGTGTAGACGATCAGCGCGAGCAGGATCGGGTCGCGGGCGAGGCTCCACAGTTCCTTGACCCCGAGCCGGAAAATGACGAGCAGGCGCGACATGGTCAGCGCTCCTGCTTGCGCAGCAGCACGCCGGTCATGACCAGGATGACCGGCGCGGCCGCGAGCATCGGCCAGAACTGGGACGACAGGTCGGCCAGCCCGAGCGCCTTGTTGTAGACGCCGCGGCTGATCGCGAGCATGTAGGTGGCCGGATAGACGGTGCCGACCCACTTGCCGCTGCCCTCGAGCGACGACAGCGGCGTGAGCAGGCCCGAGAACTGCACGACGGGAATCAGCGTGCCGACGATCGTCATGAAGATCGCGGCGATCTGGCTGCGGGTAAACGTCGACGCGAACAGCCCGATGCCGGTGGCCACGACGTTGAAGATCAGCACCGCGGCCGCCAGCGTCGCGAAACTGCCCTTGATCCGCACGCCGAACACGAGGTCGGCCAGCACGACCATCAGCAGGAAGTTCAGCATGGCCAGCATCACGTACGGCGCCTGCTTGCCGAGCAGGAATTCGGCCCGCGTGACGGGCGTCACGTACAGGTTGACGATCGACCCGAGCTCCCGTTCCCGCACGACGGCGAGCGCCGTCAGCATCGCGGGCAGCATCAGCAGCAGCATCGGCATGATCGCGGGAATCATGGCCGGCAGGCTCTTGACGTCCGGGTTGTAGCGATAGCGGATCGCGATGTCGACGGCCGGCGCGAGCGACACGCCGAGCCGGCGCTTCGCCTGGTCGCGCAGCCAGTTTTCGTGCATGCCGGCCACGTAGCCGCGGATCGTCTCCGCGCGCATCGGCATCGCGCCGTCGACCCATGCGCCGATCTCCACGCGGCGGCCGCGCGCGACGTCGCGCGCGAAACCGGGCGGGATCTCGAGCGCGAGCGACAGCTGGCCGTTGCGCATGCGGCGCTCGATGTCGCGGTCGTCCGCGAGCGGCGCCCGCGGCACGAAATAGCGGGAACCGGCGAGGTTCTGCGCATAGTCCTGGCTCAGGATCGACTGATCGCGGTCGAGCACCGCGAACGTCAGGTTGTCGACGTCGAGACTGATCCCGATGCTGATCACGCACATCAGCACGAGCGAGCCGAACAGCGCCAGCGTCGCGCGCAACGGGTCGCGTCGCAGCTCCAGCACTTCGCGCCACAGATAGCTGCCGGCGCGCGCCGGGCTGAACCATGCCGCCGCACGACCGGCGCCGGCCGCCGCGGGCGGCGCGGCGAGCCAGCCGGCGTCGGACCGCGCATCGGCCGGCGCACCGTCCGCGCCATCCGCTTTCTGCGCGTCGCTCAGGTAGCCGATGAACGCGTCTTCGAGCGTGGCGGCGCCGCGCAGGCGCACCAGTTCCTCGGGCGCGGCGCTCGCGAGCACGCGGCCCGCATGCATCAGCGAGATGCGGTCGCAGCGCGCGGCCTCGTTCATGAAGTGCGTCGAAATGAAGATGGTGACGCGATCGTTGCGCGCGAGCTCGATCATCAGCCGCCAGAAGTCGTCCCGCGCGACCGGATCCACGCCCGACGTCGGTTCGTCCAGGATCAGCAGCTCGGGCTTGTGCACCATCGCCACCGCGAGCGAGAGCCGCTGCCGCATGCCGAGCGGCAGGCGCTCGGGCAGCGCGTCGAGGGCGTCGGCCAGCCCGAAGCGCGCGACCATTTCAGTCACGCGCGCGGGCACGTCCGCCTCCGGCACGCCGAACAGGCGCGCGTGCAGCACGAGGTTCTGCCGGACGGTCAGTTCGCCGTAGAGCGAAAACCCTTGCGACATGTAGCCGACGCGCCGGCGCGTGTCGATGTCGTTCGCGGCGACCGGCCGGCCGAACAGCGTTGCGGTGCCTTCGGATGCGGGCAGCAGGCCGGTGAGCATCTTCATGGTCGTCGACTTGCCGCAGCCGTTGGAGCCGAGAAAGCCGAAGATTTCGCCGCGGCGGATCCGCAGGCTCACGTGGTCGACCGCGACGAAATCGCCGAACCGCATCGTCAGCCCGTCCGCCTCGATCGCGTAGCCGGCCGCCCGATCGGCCTCGAACGGCGCGATCACGACCGGCTGGTGTCCGTGCCGGCGCGCCTCCGGGAGCAGCGCGATGAACGCGGCTTCCAGCGTGTCGCAACCGGTGCGCTCGAGCAGCTCGCCGGGGCTGCCGGTGGCCAGCACGCGGCCGGCGTCCATCGCGATCAGCCGGTCGAACCGCCGGGCCTCGTCCATGTACGCGGTGGCGACCAGCACGCTCATCGCCGGGCGGGCGGCGCGAATGCGACCGATCAGCTCCCAGAACTGCGCGCGCGACAGCGGATCGACGCCGGTCGTGGGCTCGTCCAGGATCAGCAGGTCGGGATCGTGGATCAACGCGCAGCACAGGCCGAGCTTCTGCTTCATGCCGCCGGACAGCTTGCCGGCCGGGCGGTCCAGGAACGGTTGCAGGCCGGTGCTGCGCGTCAGCGCGTCGATCCTTCGGCGCCGCTCCGCCGCATCGTGGCCGAACAGTCTCGCGAAGAACTGCAGGTTTTCCTCGACCGACAGCGTCGCGTACAGGTTCCGGCCGAGGCCTTGCGGCATGTAGGCGATGCGCCGGCACGCGCGCGCGCGATGGCGGCGCGACGACAGGTCGCCGTCGAGCGTCCATACGCGGCCCTGCTGGATCGCGCGCGCGCCGGAAACGAGCGCGAGCAGGCTCGACTTGCCGACGCCGTCCGGCCCGATCAGCCCGATCATGCGGCCGGCCGGGATATCGAGCGTCACGTCGTCGAGCGCGGCCTTGTCGCCGTAGCGCAGCGAGACGCCGGACAGCCGTGCGACCCAGCCCGGATCGGCCGACACCGGCGCAGCGCCGGTCGCGCCGGCATCCGTCTCGACGGGCGGCGCCGCTTTCATTGCGGCACCCTGATCGCGAGGCGATCCGGCCAGCCCGCGTGCGGGTCGGTCTTCAGCCACGCCACGCCCGGCAACCCGGTCTTGACGAGCTTCAGGTGGCGCTGCAACAGGTCGCGATCGATGCGTGCCTTCACCCGGAACATCAGCTTCTGCCGCTCGGTGGCCGTTTCGACCGTCTTCGGCGTGAACTGCGCGGTGCTCGACACGTAGGACACGCGGGCCGGAATCACGTATTCCGGTGCCGCATCGAGCACGATCCGCACGTCGGCGCCGAGCGGGACCCGGCCGACGACCGCTTCGGGCAGGAAGAACGTCATGTACACGTCGGACAGGTCGACGACGTTGAGCACCTTGCCGCCTGCCGGCAGGACTTCGCCCGACTCGGCAATCCGGTACTGGACGCGCCCGTCGCGCGGCGAGGTCAGTTCGCTGTCCGAGAGGTCGGCCCGCACGCGCGCCACGGTCGCCTGAGCGGCCGTCACGGCCGAGCGCGCCGCGACGAGCTGGGCCTGCGTGGCGTCGATCGCGGCCTGAGCGGCTTGCACCTGGGCCCGCGCGGCGTTCACGGTTGCGCGCAGGCTGCCGGCGCGCGCGCGATCGTCGTCCAGCTCCTGCATCGACGACGCGCCGTCGCGCGATAGCGTTTCGGACCGCGCGAGCCGCCGCGTGGCCGCGTCCAGCTCGCTTTCCCGCTGCACGACGACGGCCGCGGCCGCGGCCTTGTCGCTGCGGCGCTGCGCGACCTGCGCGTCGATGCTCGCCGCGGTGTTCACCGCCTGCTGCTCGCGCGCCCGTGCCTCGTCGAGCTGCGCCTGCAGGACGACGACGTCCATGCGTGCGAGCGGCTGGCCGGCCGTCACGAAGTCGCCTTCGTCGACGAGCATCGCGGTGACGCGCCCCGGCAGCTTGGTCGCGACGTCGATTTCGGTCGCCTCGATGCGGCCGTTGCCGCTGACGAGCCCCGCATCCGCCTGGCCGTCGTGCCAGCGCGTCCACCCGTAGTACGCGAGGCCGATCGCAAGCACGGCCGCACCGATACCGATCAGAAGAGGGCGCGGGATGGTTTTCATGGTGTGTTGTCCGAATCAGTCGAAAGGGGCGCCGTTGCCGCGGCAGTCTTGCCGGTGTCGATCACGCCGCCGCCGAGCGCGCCGTACAGCGCGACGCGGCTCGACAGCAGCGCACGACGGGTCGTGACCAGCTGCTGCTCGGCGTTCATCAGGTCCCGTTGCGCATCGAGCACTTCGAGGAAGCGGGTCGCCCCGCTGTCGTAGCGCAGCTTCGCGAGGCGCGCCCGCTCGGCCTGCGACGCCAGCGTGGCGCGCTCGATGGCGACCTGGTCGGCGAGCCAATGGCGCGCGGCGAGCGCATCGGACACGTCGCGGAACGCGCGCTGCAGCGTCTGCTCGTAGCGGGCGAGCGCTTCTTCGCGTTGCGCGCGCGCCAGTGCGAGATTCGACCGGTTGCGGCCGCCGTCGACGAGCGGCAGCGTGACGTTGGGAATCACCGACCACACGCCGGACCCTGGCGACAGCAGGTCGTGCAGCGCGCTGCTTCCCGACCCGATCGCACTCGTCAACGCGATGCGCGGAAAGAATGCCGCGCGCGCCGCGCCGATGTTCGCGCGGCTCGCCTGCAGTTCGCGCTCCGCCGCGATCACGTCCGGGCGCCGGGTCAGCAGCGACGAGGGCAGGCCCGGCGCGAGCGACGGCAGCACCGCGCCGTCGTCGAGCGCGAGCGGCGTGGCGCCCAGCGCCGGCGGCGCACCGACGAGCAACGCCAGCGCATCGGCCGCCGTCGCGCGGGCCTGCTGCAACTGCACGCCGAGCGATTCCGCCTGCTGCAGCAGGATCTCCGATTGCGTGAGATCGAGGCGCGAGATCGCGCCGGCCGCGTGACGAAGCCGGAAAATCCGCAGCGATTCGCGGCGCGTGTCGATCGTCGCGCGGGTCAGCGCGATGCGTTCGTCGATCTCGCACAGGGTCAGATACGCGTCCGCGACACCGGTGACGACGCTCAGCGTCACCGCCTGCCTGGCTGCGTCGCTCGCGAGGTAGCGCTGAAGCGCTGCTTCCTTCAGGTTGCGCACGCGGCCCCAGAAATCGATCTCCCATTGCGTCTCGGCCAGCTGGACTTGATAGACCTGCCCGATGACGGGCGCCGGAGTGAGAAAGCCGCCCGGCGTGCGAAACCGCGCGTAGGCCGCGCCCGCACTGATCGTCGGCCATTGATCCGCGCCGCGGATGCCGTACACCGCGCGCGCCTGCTCGACGCGTGCGACCGCCGCGCGCAGATCACGGTTGTCGGCGAGCGCCTGGCCGATCAGCGCGCGAAGGCGCGGGTCGACGAAGTAAGCCTGCCAGTCGGGCACGGGCGCCGCGGGTGTCGCGTCGGCGGACGGCTCCGGAAAGGACGCGGGAATCGGTGCGGCGGGACGCTCGTCCGGTGGCGCAAGCGACAGGCAGCCCGACAGCAGCCCCATGCCCGCCGCCAGCGCAATGGCACGCATGCGCCGCACGACGGCAGGATGACAGCGAACGGGAAGCGCGGCAGCGCGCATGGAATGCCTCGTCGAATACGGAAATGCGGGAATTCGGGATGGCGCCGCCCGCGGGGCGTCGCCGCTTCGGATTCACTTATATCCGACGATTACCGGGTTTCCCCTTGATCTGTGTCACTTGGGCGGGGATGCGTTTCGAGGGGCTGCTCGCTTGACGCGCGTGCCCGATCAATGCCCAGGAACCGGCATGCGCCCCCAAGCACCGGCCCCGCTTCGCGGAATGAACCGGTTAGGTAATTTGGTGCGCCGGCGCGCGCTGCGAGGGCAGCCGCTGGCGCCGGTGCCGGCCCACGCACCGAAATGGGGAATGCGGTGCGCCGGAATTTCCATCGAGTGCCGGTACGGCAAGCGTTTCGCACCGGTGGCCCGGTTTTTGCTGGAGTACCCGCGGCCGCGCAACGGTTGCGCGCTGCCCGACGACATACCAGACAAGGAAGATTCACCGTGAGCCCGACGACTCGACCGTTCCCCCGACGCACCTGGCTGGCTGCGCTGATCGCCGCCCCCGTGATGGCGCTGTTGGCTGCTGCGCCGGCGCATGCCGACGCGCTCGACACCATCGCGAAAAACGGCGCGCTGCGCGTCGCGGTGCCCGAAGACTATCCGCCGTTCGGCTCGGTCGGCACGGACATGCAGCCGCAGGGCTACGACATCGACATGGCCGAACTCCTCGCCAAGTCGCTCGGCGTGAAACTGAAGCTCGTACCCGTGAACAGTGCGAACCGGATTCCGTACCTGACGACCAACAAGGTCGACATGGTGATCTCGTCGCTCGGCAGGACACCTGAGCGCGAGAAGGTCATCGACTTCTCGAGCGCGTACGCACCGTATTTCCAGGGCGTGTTCGGGCCGGCCGACGTGAAGGTCAGCGCGCCCGCCGACCTGAACGGCAAGACGGTCGGCGCCACCCGCGGCGCGCTCGAGGAGATCGCGCTGTCGCAGCTCGCACCGAACGCGACGATCAAGCGCTTCGAGGACAACAACGCTACGATCCAGGCGTTCCTGTCGGGGCAAGTGCAACTGATCGCGGCCGGCAACATCGTCGCGGCGGCGATTCTCGCGAAGAATCCGCCGCGCCGGCCCGAGGTCAAGTTCGTGATCAAGAATTCGCCGTGCTTCGTCGGCGTCAACAAGAACGAACCGCGCCTGCTCGCGAAGATCGACGACACGATCGCCCATGCGAAGCAGGACGGCACGCTGGGCGCGATGTCGAAGAAGTGGCTCGGCCAGCCGTTGCCGGCCGGACTGTGACGAATCGCAGTGTCGCCTGATACATCGCCGCGGCCGGCATCGCCGGCGCGGCGGGTGTCGTTGTCCGAACCCGACTTTACTCAATCGTCATGAGCTACCAGCTTCAATTCGGCGAGCTCGCCGAATACGCCGGCGTGTTCGCGAGCGGCGCGGCGATCACGCTCGCGCTCACCGCGGTCGCGACCGTACTCGGCGTGGCGCTCGGCGTGCTCGGCGCGGCCGCGTACAGCGCCGACGCGCGCGCGGCCGTGCGGCTGCGCCCGCTGATCGGCGCGTACGTCGAGGCGATCCGCAACACGCCGTTCGTCGTCCAGCTGTTCTTCATCTTCTTCGGCTTGCCCGCGCTCGGCGTGCACATCGACGAATACACGGCCGCGATCCTCGCGATGACGCTCAATCTCGGCGCGTACTCGGTCGAGATCGTGCGCGCGGGCGTCGCCGCCGTCCCGAAAGGGCATCTGGAGGCGGCGTCCGCGCTTGCGATGTCGCGCGCGCAGATGCTGCGCCACGTCGTGCTGCCGCAGGCGCTCGCCAAGGTGTTTCCGGCGCTGTCGAGCCAGATCGTGATCACGATGCTCGGCTCGGCGGTCGTGTCGCAGATCTCGGTGGCCGACCTGACCTATGCGGCCGGCTACATTCAGTCGCGCAACTTCCGCGCGTTCGAGACGTACTTCGTCATCGCGCTCGCGTATCTGGCGATGGCGCTGCTGCTGCGTGCCACGCTCGGCTCGATGGGGCGCCGCCTGTTCTCCCGTCGCGTGCGAGGTGCGCGATGATCGAATTCACGTTCGGGCAGATTCTCGCGAACCTGCTGCTGGCCGCGCGCTGGACGATCGTACTGTCGATCGTGTCGTTCCTGTCCGGCGGCGTCGTCGGTCTCGGGCTGCTCGTGATGCGCGTGTCGAGCTCCACGCTGCTGCGCGGCATCGCGAAGCTGTACATCGAGATATTCCAGGGCACTCCGTTGCTGATGCAACTGTTCATCGTGTTCTTCGGCCTGCCGCTCGTCGGGCTCGACGTGCCGCCGTGGATCGCGGCCACCGCAGGGCTCACGTTCTTCACCAGCGCGTATCTCGCGGAGATCTGGCGCGGCTGCGTCGAGGCCGTGCCGAAAGGGCAGTGGGAGGCGTCGGCGAGCCTGGCCATGAGCTACGTCGAGCAGTTGCGTCACGTGATCCTGCCGCAGGCCGCGCGCATCGCGATCGCACCGACGGTCGGCTTCGGCGTGCAGGCCGTGAAGGATACGGCACTCGTGTCGATCATCGGCTTCACCGAGCTGACGAAGGTCGGCATCGCGATCTCGAACGCGACGTTCCGGCCGTTCGTCGTGTACGGCCTCGTCGCGCTGATCTATTTCGCGCTCTGTTATCCGCTTACCCGTTATGCGCGCACGTTGCAAAGGAGATGGCATGCCGCTCGTTGAAACCCGTGGTCTCGAAAAGAACTTCGGCACCCATCATGTGCTCAAGGGCATCGATTTCTCCGTCGAGCGCGGGCAGGTCGTCTCGATCATCGGCCGCAGCGGCTCGGGCAAGAGCACGCTGCTGCGCACGCTCAACGGACTCGAGAGCATCGACGCGGGCACGATCTCGATCGACGGCGAACGCGTCGATGCGCGGCACGCGGACCTGCGTGCGCTGCGGCTGAAGGTCGGCATGGTGTTCCAGCAGTACAACCTGTTTCCGCACCTGAGCGCCGGGCAGAACGTGATGCTCGCGCAGTCGGTCGTGAAAAAGTCGCATCGCCAGCAGGCGCGCGCGATCGCGGAACTGATGCTCGAGCGCGTCGGCCTCGGCGACAAGTTCGACGCGTTTCCGGAACAGCTGTCGGGCGGTCAGCAGCAGCGCGTCGCGATCGCGCGTGCGCTCGCGATGAAGCCGAGCGTGCTGCTGTGCGACGAAATCACGTCCGCGCTCGATCCCGAGCTCGTCGGCGAGGTGCTGGGCGTCGTCGCGCAGCTTGCGCGCGAGGACATGACGTTGATCATGGTCACGCACGAGATGAACTTCGCGCGGGCGGTGAGCGACCGGATCGTGTTCATGCACCAGGGCAGGGTGTGGGAGAGCGGGACGGCCGAAGAGATTTTCGAGCGGCCGCAGACGGTGGAGCTGACGCGGTTTCTGGGCAGCGTCCGGAACACGGAAGCGGTTGCGCGCTGATTCGCGACGCCCGCGGGGTGCTGACACGGTCGCCCCGATCGTCGACAATCCGGCTCGTGCGCCGCGCCCGCGTGTGCCAAGCCAGCCGAGAGAGTCTTCCATGTCCGTAATATCCGTCAGGTCTGCCCACCTCGACGATGCGCAGGCGATCGCCGATTTTCACGTCAAGGTCTGGCGGCATACCTATCGCGATCTCGCGCCGGCGCAGGCGCACGCCGTCCTCGACGAGCGCCATCGCGGCAGGACATGGCGCGAAAAGCTGGCGTCGAACGCGGGCGACCAATTGGTGCTCGTGGCGGAAACCGACGGCACGATCGTCGGCATCGGCGCGGCCGGCGCGCCGTCGGAGCCGATCTTCGGCGGCCGTGGCGAGATCAAGTTCCTGTATGTCGATCCCGGGTTCAAGCGTCGCGGCATCGGCCGCACGCTGCTCGCCCGGCTCGCAACGCATCTGCAAACGATGCGGTACCAGGGCGCGGCGTTGAGCGTCGTCAAGGGAAACGACGCCGCGATCGCCTTTTACGCGTCGTTGAACGGCCGGCTGGCCGGCGAGTACGTCGACGCGGGGCCGATCTGGCGATCGCAGAACATCGTGATGGTGTGGGACGACCTGACGAGTCTCGTTTCCTGACTTCCCGCCTCGTCGCAAACACGTGCGCGCATCACGCGACGCGCGCGCGCAGCCACGCCGTGAACGCAGTCACGAGCGGCGCCTCGGTCATCTCGTGACGCGCGACGAGATAGTACGCATGGCGTGACGGCACGGTTTCGCTGAAGGGCCGCACGAGCGTGCCGTCGATCAGGTCGTCGCGCACCGACAGGCTGTCGCCGAGTGCGACGCCCTGGCCATGCACCGCGGCTTCGACACCGATGTGCGCGTTGCCGATCTCGAGGATGCGGATGCCCGGCAGCCGGTCGGCTTTCGCTTCGGCCAGCCAGCGCATCCACGAGCCCGCATGCTCGCAGAACAGCGTGCGCCCCGCGAGATCCTGCACCTTGCGGATCGCATCGGGCCCGTTCATCAACGCCGGGCTCACGACCGGGAACAGCGCCGGATGCGCGAGCAGCTCGACCGCCCGGTTGCGCCAGTTGCCTTCCCCGTAGCGGATGCAGACGTCGACGTCCGGCGAATAGACCTCGCGATCGTCGTTCGACGGAATCACCTTCAGGTGGATGCCCGGATAACGCTCGACAAAGTCGCCGATATGCCGGGCAAGCCAGCGCGACGTCAGCGACAGCGGCGTCGACACGACGAGATCGCCGGCGGCCACCGGCGAATCGAGCCTGACGGCGGCGTTCGCGATCAGGTCGAACGCGGCGCCGACCGGTTCCAGCAACGCCTCGCCTTGCGGCGTGAGCTTCACGCGGGCCTTTGATCTGACGAATAGCGCGACGCCGAGCGTGCTCTCGAGAATGCGAATCTGGTGGCTGACCGCGCTCGCGGTGACGTGCAGTTCATCCGCGGCCGCCGACACGCTGCCGCGCCGCGCAGCGGCTTCAAACGCACGAAGAGGATTCAGCGGCGGCAGGCGATTGCGCATCGGGAGGCTCGTCGGACGCGACGATGCTGAGAAAAATTTCATTAAAGCGGATTCAATTTCTCGCTACAACAAAAAAAATTGAATGCCTACAGTAGGGGCAATCCAACCGAGTCGAGGTCGACCGCAATGAGCCTTACCGAACCGATCGAGCGCCTGTGGGGTGGCCGCTTCCAGTCGAAACCGTCGAACGCGCTGCAGGACCTGTCGCGCTCCGATCCGAGTTTCTTCCGCCTCGTGCCGTACGACCTGGCAGGCTCCCGCGCGCATGCGCGCGAATTGAACCGCGCCGGCATCGTGAACGACGACGAGCTCGCGCAACTGCTGACCGCGATGGACGGCATCGCGCGCGACTACGCGGCCGGCGCGATCGCGCCGTCGCTCACCGACGAGGACGTGCACACCTTCCTCGAGCGCGTGCTCACGCAGCGGCTGCCGGCGCTGGGCGGCAAGCTGCGCGCCGGGCGCTCGCGCAACGACCAGGCGGCGAACGACCTGCGCCTGTACCTGCGCGACAAGGCGCGCGCGCTCGTGCGCGGCGTGCTCGACCTGCAGGACGCGCTGGTCGGCCAGGCGAGCCGGCACGTCGACACGGTGACCGCCGGATTCACCCATCTGCAGCCGGCGCAGCCGATCGTGTTCGGCCATCAGTTGCTCGCGCATGCGCAGTCGCTGTACCGCGACGCCGACCGGCTGGTCGACTGGGACCGCCGCACCGCGCGTTCGCCGCTCGGTGCGGCCGCGCTCGCCGGCTCGGCCATCTGCGTGCGGCCCGAGCTGTCCGCGCAGGAGCTCGGTTACGACGCGCCCTGCGAGAACTCGATCGATGCGGTGGCCGCGCGCGATCACGTCGCCGAATTCGTGTTCGTCACGAGCATGCTGGCCGTGAATCTGTCGCGCCTGTCGGAAGAGGTGATCCTGTGGACGTCGCGGCAATTCCGCTGGGTGGAACTCGACGACGGCTACGCGACGGGCAGCTCGATCATGCCGCAGAAGAAGAACCCGGACATCGCGGAACTCACGCGCGGCAAGGCGGGGCGCCTGATCGGCAACCTGACGGGGCTGCTGGCGACGCTGAAGTCGCTGCCGCTCGCGTACAACCGCGATCTCGCGGAAGACAAGATCGCGGCGTTCGATTCGATCGATACGCTCGAGCTCGTGCTGCCCGCGATGGCGGGAATGATCCGCACGATGCGCGTGAACGTCGACGAGATGCGTCGCCAGGCGCCGCTCGGCTTCACGCTCGCGACCGAGGTCGCGGACTGGCTCGCGTTGACGGGCGTACCGTTCAGCGAAGCGCACGAGATCACCGGCACGCTCGTGCGCGCGTGCGAGCGGGACGGCATCGAGCTCGCCGATGCGAGCGCCGAACAGCTGCAGGCCGTCGACACGCGCCTCGCCCCGGCGGTGCGCGCGCATCTGACGCTCGACGCGGCCGTCGCGGCCCGCGGCGGTGCGGGCGGCACGTCTCCCGCGCGCGTGCGCGAGCAGATCGGCCGCCTGAGCGCCGCGATCGAACGCCAGGCCGCGTGGGCCGCCGACTACCGGGGGCCGTCATGCTGAGCGCCTCCGATTCGAGCCGGCTCGACGGCGCATCGGGGCCGGCCGCCCGCGCCGCGGACGATATCGCCGGGCTGGTGCGCGTGCGCCGGCGCTACTGGGGCCGCTATGTCGCGTCGATCGCGATCGTTGCCGCGCTCGCCTATGTGGCGTTCGCGTTCGCGCGCGGACAGATCGAATGGCGCGTCGTCGGCCAGTTCCTGACCGCGCGCTCGATCCTGACGGGGCTCGGCAACACGATCGTGATGACCGTCCTCGCGATGACGCTCGGCATCGTGCTCGGCGTCGCGACCGCGGTGATGCGGCTGTCGTCGAACCCGGTGCTCGGCGCGATCGCGCAGGGCTACATCTGGCTGTTTCGCGGCACGCCGGTGATCCTGCAACTGCTGCTGTGGTTCAACCTCGCGCTGGTGTTCCCGACGCTCGGTATCCCGGGGATCGCGGAATTCCGCACCGTCGACGTGATGACGCCGTTCCTCGCGGCGGTGCTCGGACTCGGCATCAACCAGGGCGCGTATACGTCGGAAGTCGTGCGCGCCGGACTGCTGTCGGTCGACACCGGCCAGTACGAGGCCGCCAAATCGATCGGCATGGCACGCCTGCAGGCGCTGCGCCGGATCATCCTGCCGCAGGCGATGCGCGTGATCGTGCCGCCGATCGGCAACGAGCTGATCGGCATGGTCAAGCTGACCTCGCTCGCGAGCGTCGTCCAGTACGCGGAGATGCTGCACAACGCGCAGAACATCTACTACGCGAACGCTCGCGTGATCGAGCTGCTGATCGTCGCCGGCATCTGGTATCTCGCGGTCGTCACCGTGCTGTCGCTTGCGCAGGCGCGCGTCGAACGGCGCTTCGCGCGCGGCGCGGGCCGGGCGGCGGGCCGCAAATGAACGACACGATCCAACCCCATCGGGAGAACGTCATGACGAACGCAGTGGTTCGCGCGATAGACGTACGCAAGTCGTACGGCGATTTCCAGGCGCTGCACGGCATCACGCTCGACGTCGTGCAGGGTGAAGTGCTGTGCATCATCGGACCGTCGGGTTCGGGCAAGAGCACCTTCCTGCGCTGCATCAACCAGCTGGAGACGATCAGCGCCGGTGCGCTGTGGGTCAACGGCGAGCTGGCCGGCTACCGGCGTGCCGGCGACCGCCTGCACGAGCTGTCGGAGCGCCAGGTCGCGCGGCAGCGGCTCGCGACCAGCATGGTGTTCCAGCGCTTCAACCTGTTTCCGCACAAGACCGCGCTCGAGAACGTGATCGAGGGCCCGGTACAGGTGCTCAAGCGCCGCCGCGCGCAAGCGCTGGAAGAAGGGCGCGCGCTGCTCGCGCGCGTCGGGCTCGGCCACAAGTGCGACGCGTTCCCCGTCGAGCTGTCGGGCGGCCAGCAGCAGCGCGTCGCCATCGCGCGGGCGCTCGCGATGCATCCGCAACTGATCCTGTTCGACGAACCGACGTCGGCGCTCGATCCCGAACTCGTCGGGGACGTGCTGGCCGTGATGCGCGATCTCGCGAAGAGCGGGATGACGATGATCGTCGTCACGCACGAGCTCGGCTTCGCGCGCGAGGTCGCCGATCGCGTCGTCTTCATGGATGGCGGCCGGATCGTCGAGAGCGGACCGCCCGACCAGGTGCTGTCCGCGCCGACGCAGGCGCGCACCCGCGACTTCATCTCGGCCGTGATTGCCTGAACGGACCGGGCGCACCGCACCGCGGCGCCCGATCGAGCGAACCGTCGACGAGACGGGCAACGCAGCCCTGCAGTACCCATTACACCACCACGACAAGGCGACATCCCCATGAAAGCATCCGTCCTGACCCGCACGCTGGCCGCTGTCGCATTCGGCGCGCTCGCGCTCCATGCGTCGTTCGCGGTCGCCCAGGCCGCGAACGCGAAGCGCACGCTGAACGTCGCGATCGTGCCGAACTATCCGCCGTTCGAATACAAGGATCCGGCGACCGACAAGCTCGCGGGCTTCGACGTCGATCTCGGCGAGGCGCTCGCCGCGAAGATGGGCGCGAAGCTGAACTGGGTGGAGACGAGCTTCGACCAGATGATGAGCGCGGTCGCGACGCAGCGCGTCGACATGATCCTGTCCGGCATGACCGACCTGCCGACGCGCCGCGACGCGGTGACGTTCGTCGACTACATCGAGACGGGCCCGCAGTTCTACGTGCTGAAGACGCGCGCCGGCGAGTTCGCGCAGATGAACGCGCTGTGCGGCAAGCGCGTCGGGTCGAGCCGGCGCACGTCGTTCCCCGACAACACGACCGCGTGGAGCGCGGAGAACTGCGTGAAGGCCGGCAAGCCGGCGATCGTCGTCGTCGGCACCGACGGCTCGTCGGACGCGCGCATGCAGTTGCGCCAGAACCGCATCGACGCGGCCGTGCAGGGCGGCGAGACGCTGCCGTACCAGAACAGCCTCGAGCAGAACGCGTACGCACCGGTCGGCAAGCCGTTCCTGTCGCAATACACGGGCATCGGCGTCGCGAAGAGCAATACCGCGCTGAGCAGTGCGCTGACGACGGCGCTCAACCAGATGATCGCGGACGGGTCGTATCACAAGCTGCTCGCGAAATGGGGGCTGCAGGAACACGCGGTCGCGAAGGCGACGATCAACGGCACGCACTGAGCGCGCGATGACTGACCTGGCTCCCCGCTGGCCGCACGCGCGGCGCGCGTGTGTCGCGCTCGCGTTCGACCTCGACGGCCCGACCGGCGACGCGATGCTGAACGGATCGATCTGGCGCAACCCCGCGTATTTCACGCTCGGCAGCTACGGGCCGTGGCGCGCGCTCGGCCGGCTGCTCGACGTGCTCGCGTCGTTCGACCTGCCCGCGACGTTCTTCGTACCCGCATGGATCGCGCGGACGTGGCCCGCGCAATGCGCGGCAATCGTCGAGCGCGGCCACGAGATCGGTTATCACGGTTACCGGCACGAAGCGTTCTGGACGCTCGAACCCGCGCGGCAGCGCGAGATCATGGCACAGTCGGCCGACGTCTTCGCGCGCACGCTCGGGGTGCGGCCGGTCGGATTCCGCACGCCGTCCGGCGACTGGAGCGCGGCGACGCTGGGCGTGCTGCGCGAAGCCGGGGTGCGCTATTCGAGCTCGATGCGCGGCGACGACCGTCCGTACCTGCTGCCCGGCGCCGACGGCGAGCCGCCGCTCGTCGAGATTCCCGGCCGCTGGGAGACCGACGATTACGCGTCGCTCGCGTATCACCGCAACCCCGACTATCCGGCCGGACTCGACCGGATCGCCGGCTACGATGCGACGCTCGACAACTGGACACGCGAATTCGACGGCGTCTATCGCGAAGGGCTGTGCCTGACGACCCTGCTGCATCCGAAAGTCTGCGGCAAGCCGGGGCGCCTCGCGTTACTCGAAGCGTGGTTCGAACACATGCGCGCGCAGGACGGCGTCTGGTTCGCGCGCTGTCGTGACGTGGCCGACTGGTGGCTCGCGCAGCACGCGCACGGCAGGCAAACGACGCAATCGACGCAATCGACGCAACGGAGCAGCCCGTGACGACACTTCCAGCCTGGCCGGGCGGCGCGCGCTGCGCGGTCGCGATCACGGTCGATTTCAACGACATACACGGCATCGAGACGCGCGAGCCGCGCATCGTCGGCCGCGAGAAATCGCTGTCGGCATGGCGCTACGGCGCGACGCGCGGCGTCGATCGGCTGCTCGCGGCCTTCGACGAATTCAGCGTGCCGACGAGCTGGTTCGTGCCCGGCCGCGTCGCGCAAACGCATGGCGCTGCCGTGCGCGCGATCGCGGCCGCCGGGCATGAGCTCGGCGTGAGCGGCTATCGCTGCGAAGACTTCGACGTGCTGCCGCTCGCCGCGCAGATCGACGCGTGCCGTATCGGGCGCACGGCGCTCGCGGACACGATCGGCCGCGACGTGGAAGGTTTTCGCTCGTTCACCGGCAACTGGGCCGACGGCTTCGCGGACTGGCTCGTCGCGGAAGGCTTCACGTGGTCGTCGTCGTGGCGCGGCGACGATCTGCCGTACGTGCATCCGCGCGGCAAAGATCGCGCGGACGGCGCCCGGCTCGTCGAGCTGCCGCTGCACTACGAGCTCGAGGACGAGCCTTACTTCGAGTTCAACCTGTCGCCACCCGTGCCGGCCGGCTAGCCGCGCATCGCCGCGTACCGCGACGTGCTCGACAACTGGCGGCGCGACGTCGACGGGTTTCGCCGCTTCGGGCTCTGCTGCGTGCTGCGCCTGCATCCGGAGATCATCGGCACCGCGGGGCGCATCGACTTGCTGCGCGCGTTGCTTGCGCATCTGCGTGACGCGGGCGACGTCTGGTTCGCGACCGGGCGCGACATCGCACGCTGGTGGCGTGCCCGGGTGCCCGGCAATCCGCCGGGCCATCCGGTCGACGTATTCGCGCATTGCGTGGCGGAGGCGTCGGCGCGATGAAGACGGTGACGCAAACGCGCGCCACGCGGCTTGCGACGTTCGTCGCGCAGACGGCCGCCGACGCAATGCCGGACGACGTGGTCTCGAAAGCGAAGCGTCATGTGCTCGACACGTTCGGGGCGGCGCTGGCCGGTACGTTCGCCGTCGAGACCTGCAGTGCGCGGGCGCTGACCGGCACGGTCGGGGATGGCGGCGCGACGCTGTGGGGCACCCGGCGGGCCGCGGGCGCGCGCGATGCGGCGTTCGTGAACGGGATCGCCGCACACGCGCTCGAGCTCGACGATTCCGGCGGCTGCGATCATTCGGGCGCGGTCGTGCTGCCGGCCGTGCTGGCCGCGCTGTCGTGCGCGGGCCGCCCGGTGGCCGGCCGGGAATGCGTGGCGGCGGTCGTGCTCGGCTACGACGTCGGCCGGCGCGTGCTCGAGGCGGCCGGCGGGTACTCCGCCCACAACGGTGCCGGCTGGCACTCGACGCTCAGTTGCGGCGTGTTCGGCGCGGCGGCAGCGAGCGCGCGCGTGTTCGGACTCGACGCCGCGCGCACGCGCGACGCGCTCGGCCATGCGGCGAGTTTCTCCGGCGGCTTGTGGGGCTTCATCCACGACGGTTCGCAGACGAAGCGGCTGCATGCCGGGCGGGCGGCGGAGGGCGGCGTGCTCGCGGCGCTGCTCGCGCGCGAAGGCGTGAGCGGCCCCGCGCAGGTGTTCGACGACGTGTGGGGCGGCTTCTTCAGCGCGTTCGCCGCGCAATCGCAGGTGCCCGACGCATTGACCGACGGCCTCGGCGCGCACTGGAAGGTGATGCGCTGCTCGATCAAGCCGCACGCGTCGTGCCGCAGCGCGCACGCCGCGGTCGACGCGGCGCTGCAGCTTGCGGACGGGCGCACCTTCGAAGCCGGCGAGATCGAGCGGGTGGTCGTGCGCGCGAGCGCATTCGTCGCCCGGATGTGCGGCGGCTGCGAGCTGTCGACGCTGTCGTCGGCGCAGATGAGTCTCGCGTACGCGGTGGCAGCGGCCCTTGCGTTCGGCGACACGGGAATCGACGCTTATCGCGATGACAGGCGCACCGATGCGCGCATCACGGCGCTGCTCGCACGCATCGCGATCGAGGTCGATCCGGCGCTCGGCGATCTCGACGAGCCGACCGTGATCCTGCATCGCGCGGACGGACGGCGGGAATCGCGTCACGTGCCGATCGCGCTCGGCGACCCGCGCAATCCGCTGTCCGACGCGGCGCTGCTGGCGAAGTTTCGGGCGCTGGCCGGCATGGCGCTCGAGCAGCGTGCGCAGATCGATGCGTTGAGTGAAACGTGCCTGTCGCTGGAGCGGTTGACGGACGCGCGGGTGTTGAACGCGTTGCTCGCGACGGACGGAGGCGCTTCGCTTGACACGCCGAAATCATCTCCGTCATCGAAGGCATTGCATTCCAGACCAACATCCCGTCGCTGACACGGCGGCCGGCCGTTCGCGAGCCGAGATCCGCCTACTTCAAGTCCCGCGCCACCCGAAACCCGTTTGCCGAATAACGTACGCTGCTGTCGTACTTGAAGCGTGTCGAAACGGGCATGTAGCCTGCACCATCCCGCCACGAGCCGCCGCGGATGACGCGGACCTGGCAATTCGGCTCGTCCCATGAGCGGCCGTCGGCAGGCGCATTCCTGTACGAGTTGTGCCAGCAATCGCTGACCCATTCCCATACGCTGCCACCCATGTCGTAGAAGCCGAGCGGATTGGCCGCGAACGAGCCGACGTTGTCCGGTGCGTCGGCATGCCACGGCTGACCGCAGTCCTTGCAGTTGGCGTTGCCCGGGCGCATCTCGTTGCCCCACCAGTAGCGCGTCGCGGTGCCGCCACGGGCCGCGAATTCCCATTCGGCCTCGGTCGGCAGCCGGTAAGACTTGCCGCTGATTTTCGACAGCCACTTGACGTACAGTTGCGCATCGTCCCAACTCAGGTCGCGCACCGGCGCGTTCGCCGCCGTGTTGCTGTCGTTGGGCAGGCGCGGGCAGGCGCCCGCGTCGCGGCACGCGTTCCACTGCGCAACGGTCACGCCGTACTTCGCCAGCGCAAACGCGTGATCGAGCGTCACGCGATGCGCAGGCTTTTCCGACGGATCGCCCGAATTGCTGCCCATCGTGAAAGCCCCCGGACTGACCGCCAGCATGGCGGGGCAGGCAGGGCAATCGTGGATTTCATTGGCGGCCGTCGCGCCGCCTTTCTGCGGCGGTGCCGACGGGGCCGCCGCGGCAGGGGGCGGCGGCGCTTTCGGCGTCGAGCCGGACGTGTGCGCGGGCTGCGCCGGCGCAGGTGCCGGAGCCGAAGCCGGAGCCGGAGCCGAAACGGCGGCGGGGGCCGGCGCGGCGCTCGCCGTCTGCGCGGGCGCGGAGGCCGCGGGCGCCTTGGACGCGGCCGCGCGCAGTCGTGCGAGACGAGCCTGCGCCAACTGCGCGAAGCGGCCGTTCGGGTAGGTCTTCAGATAGGCTTCGTAGTCGCCCGCCTCCTTGCTGTCCTTGATCGACTCCCAGAACGTGATTTCGTACTGTTCGGCGCTGTCTTTCGGCATCACGCCGCGGCTATCGAGCGCCACGATGCCGACGTCCGCCAGCACGTCGGATCGTTGCGCCGTGCCGCCGCCGGAATACGCGTCGGCGATTCCTGCGCGACGCGCCGCGGTGAACGCCAACGTCGCTGCCGCACCGGACAGGGAAGACGCGATCCACGGCGTCTGCCGATACCCGGTGGCGCGTTCGACCATCGCGCCGGCACGGTCGAAGACCTGTGCGATCCCGAGCCCCGGCACCGCGAGCGTCTGCAGCAGCGCTGCCGTGTAGACACCATGCGCCGTACCGTCGGCGGCGCCTGCGCCGGGCGCTGCCGCGTATGCGACGAGCGTATGCGGCGGCGGCTCGCGGGCCGCCACGTGGCCGGCACCGGGAGGCGCGATCAGACAGGAATCCAGAATGATCAGATCAATCCGGTCGCCGCGCGGCCGCGACGTCGCATCGAACACGGTTTGCAGGTCGATACCCGTTCGCGACAGGCCGGCCGGCGCGCCGACGTCGGCATCGACCGGCGCGAGCCATGTCGCTCCGCCGACGCTGGCGCCGTGGCCCGCGAAATAGACCAGCCCGGTGCCGCCGGCCGCGCCGTGGCGTTCGAACGCGGCAAGCCCGTCGAGCATCTGCTGCCGGGTCGCATTGCGCAACGTGATGACGTCGAAGCCGAGCGCGCGCAGCGCGTCGCTCATTGCATCGGCGTCATGAACGGGATTGGCGAGCGGATGATCACGATAGGCGCCGTTGCCGATCACGAGCGCGACGCGCCGCGGTTCGACTGACGGGGCGCGCGCGGACGCCGACGGCGGTGCGGGAAAAGCATGCATGTCCTCGCCGGAGCACGTGCTCGATGCCACCGAGATCGACGCAAGCAGGCATGCGGGCAGGAGTATTCGCCACATGTTGAGCCCCCCAGGGTGCGCCGTCGGACCCGATGCCGAAGGCGGAGCGCAGCCATTGCCGGGTGTTCGGTCGCGGCGAGCGCAATGCCGGCTTGCGGCAGGCACGGGCGCGGCCGGGACACATTCAAGATAGCACGTGCGCCTGGCGGCGATCACCGGATCCACCCGCGGGTCTTGCAAAAAACGGACATACGGATCCGCGCATCGCGGCCGGCCCGTTACCCTGGAACATCGTTATGTGCCTTCCTGTCGATTACGTCCTAAGCTGTTAGACACGCTCCACTGTCCGACGCCGCGCGCCGCCATCCACGCGAGGAGCAACACGATGCGAAGAAGGGCTACCTTGTTGGCTTTGGCCGCCACCGTCTTGGCGCCGAGGATCGCGTTCGCCGCCGGGCGTACGACTTCGCCGCCCGGCGCCGAGGCCTACATCATCTGGCCGTCCGACGGCGCAACGATCACGGGCGGCAAGTTCTGGGTGCGCATGGGCCTGCGCAACATGGGCATCTGCCCGAAAGGCATCGAGCGGCCCAACGTGGGCCACCATCATCTGCTCATCGATACCGATCTCCCGCCGCTGGACCAGCCGATACCGTCGGACCGGAATCACCTCCATTACGGTGCCGGTCAAACCGAGGCGCGTATCGAGCTGCCACCCGGCAAGCACACGCTGCAGATGCTGATGGGCGACCACGACCACGTGCCGCACGATCCGCCGGTGTATTCGAAGAAGATCACGATCACGGTCAAGTAGCGCGCCATCCCGCGCCTGCCGCCCGAACCGGGAATTGCCGCCATGAACAAGCTCATCCTCTTCGCCGTTGCCGTGACGCTGCTATGGACGGGGGCGGCGACCGCAGAGACCGGCACGCATCCCCCGAAGGCCGTCGTCTACATCGGCTGGCCCAACGATGGCCAGGTGATGCCGGCCGGACGTCCGTTCCGCGTGTGGTTCGGCTTGCGCGACATGGGTGTCGCGCCGTCGCACGTGCAGTTTCCGAACACGGGCCACCATCACCTGCTGGTCGATACGGACCTGCCGCCGATGGACCAGCCGATTCCGTCCGACCGCAATCACCTGCATTTCGGCGCGGGCGAGACCGAGACCACGCTGGAGCTTCCGCCGGGCAAGCACACGCTGCAGCTCCTGATGGGCGACGCCAACCACGTGCCGCACAATCCCCCCGTCTACTCGAAGAAAATCACGATCTACGTGAAGTGACGTCGCGCACGCCGATCGGCGATCGCTGACGTACGCGCGCTCGCGCTCACGCGAGCAGGTGAGCGGGCGGGCGCCGGACGGCGACGCGGCCGCCCGATGCGCCAAGTGTCGGCGCACACCCGACATCCCGAGCCCGAACTGTCTGCGACGCCCCATCACGCACCGTTGATCCCGGTGCCGCGCGCACGTCGTGCCAATTCCCGTCTTCGTGACCCGGACCCGCGCCGGCAAGCCTGCCGGCACGAT
Organism: Burkholderia sp. BCC1988; assembly: GCF_905339895.1. NCBI lineage: Bacteria > Pseudomonadati > Pseudomonadota > Betaproteobacteria > Burkholderiales > Burkholderiaceae > Burkholderia > Burkholderia sp. BCC1988. Next base: position 63,016 of record NZ_CAJPHA010000004.1, on the reverse strand, counting down.
TGCCGCCGCCCCCGCGAGCGGCTGGCACGCGCCATGCGAGATGAGACGCGAGCGTGCCACGCTGCAGCATCGACACCAACACTTCCGCCGATTCCGCATCGTCGCCGCGTTCCGCCCAAGGAGTCGATCGTGAACACCTGCCTGTCGCCGACTGCCACGCGCAACTGCCGCGGCCTCATGCGTTCGCTGGCCCGCATCGCCGGTTCCGCCGGCGCATGCGCGGCGTTGCTGTCCGGCTGCATGGACCTGAACGTGCCCGTCTACCAGCGCCCCGAGATGCCGGCAAAGACCACCTGGGCGCATGCGCGCGGGCCGGTATCCGCGTCGGACGCGGTCAACGCCGAGTGGTGGAAGAGCTTCGACGATCCGACGCTCGACGCGCTCATCGACAAGGCCATCGCGGGCAACGTCGATATCAAGGTGCTGGCGGCGCGCATCGGCGTGGCCGGTGCGCAGGTCGGCGAAGTCCAGGCGGGCGCGCTGCCGAGCGCCGATCTCGGCGCGGGCGTGGACTTCGAGAAGAACACGCATCAGACGCTGTCGAAGTCCTACAACCTCGGCAGCCAGGTGAACTGGGAGATCGACATCTGGGGCAAGGTCGAGAAAGGCGTGCAGGCGCAGAAGGCCGAATACCGCGCGACCGAGGCCGACTGGCGCGCCGGCTACCTGACGCTCGTCGCCGACGTGTCGAGTACGTATTTCCGGATCCTCCAGTTCGACGACCAGATCGAGCAGGAACAGCGCACGCTCGACAAGAACCGGAAGATCCTCGCGATCTACCAGTCGATGCTGGCGAACGGCATCGCGCCGCAGACCGAAGTGCTGCGGCAGAGCGCGGAGATCAACGGGCTGGCGAACGAACTGATCGAACTGCACCGCTCGCGCGACACGGCCGAGAACGCGCTCGCGACGCTGCTGGGCGTGCCGGCCGGCGAATTCAGGATGCCCGCCGGCCATCTCCGGCAGCGCGTCAAGCTGCCGGACGTGCCGATGGGGCTGCCCGCGCAACTGCTGGCGCGCCGGCCGGATGTCGTCGCCGCGCAGTACCGCGTGCTCGAATCGTATGACGAAGTGGGCGCGGCGAAGCTGGCGCAGCTGCCGTCGATCAGCCTGACCGGGCGTGGCGGCACCGCGGCGTTCGCGCTGTCGGATCTCTTCAAGGCCTTCACGTTCAGCTTCCTGCCGAGCATCAACCTGCCGATGTTCGACCCGGGCGTGCGCGCGCACATCAAGACGACCGAGGCGCAGACCAAGGTCGCCGAGCAGCAGTACCGGCAGACCGTGTTTACCGCGTTCAAGGAGGTGGAAAATGCACTCGTCGATCTCGACGCGCACAAGCAGCAGCGCATACAGCTTCAGCAGCAGAGCGCGCGTCTGCGCACCGTCGCAGCGCAGGTCGAGGCGCAGCTCAAGGAAGGGCTCGTCTCGCAACTCGAGGTGCTCGAATCGGAGCGTTCGGTGGCATCCGCGGAACTCGCGCTGCTCGCCAATCATCAGCAGATTCTGAGCGACACGGTCACGCTCTACAAGGCGATCGGCGGCGGCTGGCGCGCGGTCGAAATCTCGAATGCAGGCAGCGAGCCGACCGGCCACGCGCTGCAATGAACACGCCAGCCCTGCGCAGCCGCGCGATCGGCGCCAGCCGATTGACTACCGCCATCCGTCGCCTAAACTTTTTTCACGATCGTGCCGCCACGTGCGTTGGCGGTGCGGCTTCACTCAGGTGGTTCGAAAGCGCGTCGCGTTGCCTGCGCCGCGTCTCCATTGGCGGGCGCATGTCGATCGTTGGCCGAATCATGGTTCCAGACGCCGCTTCGATTGCCGAGCAACGCGCCGCGCTCGACCGGCAGTTCGACATCGTGCTCAAGCCGGTTTCGCATCCGGAGCTGAGCGAGATCCGGATCGACCACGCGCTGTTCGCCGTCGGGCGGACCAACACGCCGTTCGCGTCCGCGAGGCCCGAACTGGTGGCCGACCTGTCGCGCCGCCATGCGCGCATCTTCTTCGAAGGCAGCGCGGCCTACGTCGCCGATCTCGGCAGCAAGAACGGTACGGCCGTCAACGGTGTCGAGGTCGGCGACAAGCCGCACCTGCTGCGCGACGGCGACGAACTGCGCTTCGCCGGCGCGCTGGCGTACCGCGCCGCGTTCGTGCCGCGCGCGACGCATCGGCCGGCGCGGCCTGCCGTCGTCACACTCACGCCCGAGCGCGGCGATCTCGGCCTGCAACCGGTCATCATTACCGCCTTCCCGTTCCTCGTGAGCAAGACCGACGACACGTTCGCCTGCTACCGGAACGCGTATCCGCATCAGGTCAACTACCTGTCGCGGCGTCATGCGCACATCTACGTGCAGGACGGCGACGTCTTCGTGGAAGACCTCGGCAGCACGAACGGCACGTTCGTCGACGGCCGGCGCCTCGACGAGCATGCGGTGCCGCTCGGCGACGGCGCGCTGCTCGCCTTCGGCGGCGATCATTTCGTCTATCGCGTCGGGGTGCAGCGCGAGCCGGGGCCGGACTCCACCGTGACGGCCGCATCGTCGCCCGGCGCCGCCGCGCATGTGGCCGCCGCGGACCCCGACCGGACCACCTTCGTCGATACCGCGCATTCGTTCCTCGACATCTTCTGCACGGTGCCGGCCGTTCAGTCGGACGACGAGGTCAACCCGCACGCCGCGCACGGCGCCGCCGAAACCGCGCATGACGCGCGCCGCCGGCGCGGCAGGATCGAAGTCTTCCTGTCGGAGCTGAGCGAGGCGTTCGGCGGCAGCGGGCACGTCAACCTGCGCCGGCTCGGCGGGTGGAGCGGCGCACTGCTCGCGGCGGTCGGCCTGCTGGTCGCGACGCTGTATTTCCAGGACGCGCCGCTGCGCGAGATGCACGCGCTGCTGGCGCGCGGCGACGCCGCGCAGGCGGCGCAACTCGCCGACCGCCATCTGGCGAGCCATCCGGACGACCCGGCGTTCGTCGCGCTGGGCACCGAGGCGCTCGTCCGGTCGAAAGTGCCGGAGTGGATCGCCGCGATGAACGCGCGCGCCTTCGACCGCGCCCGTGCCGTCGTGCAGGACATGCGCACGCTGGCGCGCCACAACGCCGACGCGCGCCCGCTCGTCGACGAAGTCGCGTGGATCGGCGAGCTGCAGGCGTTCGTCGCCGGGCGCGGCGGGGCGGAAGCGCCGATCCGCATCTATCGCGACGAAGCGCCGATCAAGGCGCTGACCGGCCGCTGGAACGACGACCCGGGTGCGCATCAGCGGCTGCTCGACCGGATTTCGTCATACGTTCCCGCGTTCGGCGTGCTGTATGCCGACGCGCTCAGTCAGCTGCGCCGGCTGCAAAGCGACAACTCCGTCTACGTGGCCGCGCTCGAGCGGCTGCAGCGCGCGATCGCGTCGGCGCTCGACGACGACCGGCTCGACGGTCTCCCGGCGCTGCTCGCCGACGACGAGCAGCGCTATCCGCGCCTCGGCGGCCTCGACGCGGTGCGGGCCGACCTGCAGCAGTACCTGCAGTTCGAGAGCGACGCGCGGGCCGGCCACGGGCCGGCCGTACTGGATCGCCTCAGGCAGTTCCGCTTCGCGACGCCGCAATTCGCCACCCATGTCGCGACGCTGGAGCGGCTCGCTTCGTCGGGAGGGCGCAGTGAAGCTCGATAGTCTGCTCAAGCGCGCGCGCCAGGCGCCGCCGCCGGAGCCGCCACGCTCGCTGGGCGAGGCGCTGGAGGATCACAGCGTCGAAGGGATCGCGATCCTGACGGCGCGGCCGTGGCGGCTCACGCAGGCGACCATCATCGCGATGGTCGGGCTCGTCGTGTGCGCGCTGCTGTGGTCGTTCGTCGGCCGCGCCGACGTCATCGTGACGGCGCCGGGCGCGCTCGCGCCGGAGTCCGAGGTGCGCCGCATCTACGCGCCCGTCGACGGCGAGCTGGTGGACATCTACATCGCCGAAGGCCAGCCGGTCGAAAAGAACGACGTGATCGGCCGGATCAACGCGCGCGGCGCGATCGAGGCGGCGACCAACGCGCTCGATGCGCGCCTCAAGCTCGACGACGCGGAGCGCGAATGGAAGCAGTTTCCGGACAAGAAGCAGCTGATGGAGCGCAAGGCCGACGCATTGAAGCAACAGATCGAGGTCGAGGAGCACCTGCACCAGAACCGCATTGCCGAAGGCACCAGCAAGCTCGCGCAATCGCAGCACGCGCAGATCGACGAAGCGCGCAGCAATATCGACAACGCCCGCCACGCACTCGATCTCGCGAAGGACGAACAGGACAAGTACGCGCGCCTGTTCGCGCTGCCGGGCGGCGGCGGCGTGTCGCAGAGCCAGGTGGAACAGAAACGCAGCGCCTACCTGCAGGCCCAGGACAGCTACCGCGTCGCGCAGGCGCGGCTCACGCAGCTCGAGGCGCAGCAGAGCCACGAGTTCGCGCAGGCGAAGGCGCAACTCGAAGGCAGCGGCGAGACGCTCGCCGGGCTGCGCATCCAGTACGACGCGACCGTGCGCGACATCGCGAACACCGAAGAGAAGCTGCGTCTGCAGGTGCAGACGGCGCGCCTCGCCGCGGATGCCGCCGCGCGGATCCGCTTCGAGAACATCGACAAGGACAATTTCCTGCTCGTGCTGGCGCCCGTCTCCGGCGTGATCACCGATGTGACCACGACGCAGCCCGGCGACAAGATCCTCGCCAACACGCCGCTCGGCAGCATCGCGCCGTCGGATGCGCGGCCGGTGGTGAAGGTCGCGATCGCGGAGCAGGACCGCGCGTTCCTTCACGAGGGCCTGCCCGTGAAGCTCAAGTTCAATGCGTTTCCGTACCAGCGCTACGGCGTGATCGACGGCACGCTCGAATACATTTCGCCGGCGACGAAGCCGCAGGCGCAGACGAAGGAACCCGTCTACGAGGGCCGGGTGGCGCTCGTGCGCAACGCGTACACGATTGCCGGCACGACCTACCCGCTGCGCTACGGCATGACGGCCACGGCGGAAATCGTGGTGCGCGAGCGCCGCCTGATCGGGTTCGCGCTGGACCCGTTCAGGCAGATCGCGGGCTGACGGGCGCCGCCACGGCGTAGCGGAACGCAGGCAAGCGGTGAGGCGAGGCACCGGCGGCGCATCAGGGCGAACCGCCGCTGACAGGGATCAAGGGGAACGAAATGACGGCAATAGTGCGTATCGACGACGAGGTGATCGGCACCGACGACTTCATTCGCGTGCTGAAGCTCAGCGGGCAGTTCGAGGGCCTCGTCGAACAGCAGGTTCGCGACCGGCTGACGGTGATCGCGGCGAGGAAGATGGGCATGCAGGTCACGCCGGAAGAGATCCAGGTGCGTGCCGACCAGTTTCGCCGCGTGCGCGGGCTGCACCGCGCCGCGGACATGAACCGCTACCTGGACGTGTTCGGCGTCAGTCTCGACGAGTTCGAGCGCTTCATCACCGATACGCTGTACCAGGAAAAGACGCTCGACACGGTGTGCAGCGATGCGGCCGTCGACGCGTACTTCAAGCTCAATTCGCCGAAGTTCGACAGCATCGAAGTCAGCCACATCGTGCTCGACTCGGAAGGCAAGGCGCGCGAGATGATGGCGATCCTCGAGGACGACCCGAGCTGCTTCGGCGACATGGCGCGCGAGCATTCGATCGCCGACACGAGCGAGCGCGGCGGCGTGATCGGCAAGGTGCTGCGCGGCTCGCTGAAGACGGATATCGAGGCCAAGGTGTTCAACGCGCACGTGGGCGATCTGCTCGGGCCGTTCGCGGCGCCGGACGGCGCGTTCTTCGAGATCTTCTCGGTGACCGCGAAACACCCGGCCGCGCTCGACGCCGACGTCGCGTCGGAGGTGCGCCGCCTGCTGCGCGAGGAGTGGCTCGCCGAGCGCGCGCAGGAACACATCATCGAGGCACGCTGATCACGGAGAACCGCATCGATGGACGCACAAGCCCCCGCCCCGGCCAGCACCCCGTCGCTCGCGGCGTTTCTCGCGTCGGTGGAGCCGCTGTCGCTCTTCTCGCACGACGAACTCGATCGCATGGCCGCCCATGCGCAGGTGCGCACCTATGGGTTCGGCGACACCGTCTGCAATCGCGGCGACCTCGCCGAGGGCCTGTATGTGCTGCGCAGCGGGTCCGTGCGCCTGATCGCCGACGAGCGCGGCAAGGAAACCAGCGTCGGCGTGCGCAAGGAACGCGAGGTGTTCGGTGAAATGGCGATGCTGCGCGAATACTGGCACGAGGTGTCGGTGCGCGCGTCGACGAAGACCGAGGTGCTGTGCATCCCGCGCAGCGCGATCGAACCGATCCTGCGCGACAACCCGGCCGCGCAGGCGTTCGTGACGAGCTATGTCGCGATCAGCTCGGCCGGCGGTTTCGTGACGCGGCTGTTCGACCTGCGCGGCAAGCTGACGCGCGCCGAGCTCGAGGAATACGTGTCGAGCGTCGGCGTGAAGCGCGTGCCGGCCGGCAAGGAGATCGTCCGGCAGGGCCCGGGCGGCGACCTGCGGCTGTACGTCGTGCGCCAGGGCGAGGTCAGCGTCTCGTGCCGCGAGGACGGCAACGACTATCCGCTCGCGACGCTCGGCGCAGGCGAGATCTTCGGCGAGCGCGCGTGCCTGCTGCGGCAGGAGCAGGCGGCGACCGTCACCGCCGTCACCGATACGCGCCTGCTCGTCATTCCGGAAAAGACCGTGCACTTCATGCTCGAGCGCAACCCGAAATTACGCGAGGTGCTCGAGGAGCGCATCCGCTTCGTCGACCAGGAACTGCAGCGGCAGAAGAAGCTCGCCGAACGGCGCCGCCATCCGCTGCAGATCGACATCGGCGCCGACGCCGCGTTCGGCGAGCGCATGATCAAGCGTTTCGTGCTGGTCGAGCAGGCGGAGGAAATGGATTGCGGGGCCGCGTGCCTCGCGATGATCTGCCGTCACTACGGCGTCGCGATGACGCTCGGCAAGCTGCGCGATCTGGCGAACGTGACGACCCAGGGCGCGACGCTCGACAGTCTCGCGCGCACCGGCGAGGCGGTCGGCTTCGCGACGCGCGGCGTGCAGTGCACGTACGAGGCGCTGCTCGGGTTCGACCTGCCGTTCATCGTGCACTGGGAGGGCTACCACTACGTCGTCGTGTACGGCGTGTCGAAGTCGTGGGTGCGGATCGCCGATCCGGCGCTCGGCTTCAGGAAGCTGAGCGTCGAGGCGTTCGAGCGCGGCTGGAGCGGCACCTGCCTGCTGTTTACCGCGAGCGGGCCGGCCGCGGCGCCGGCCGAGTCGCGCTCGCCCTGGGTGCGCTTCATCGGCTATCTGCGCCCTTACCGGAAGATCCTCGCGCACCTGTTCCTCGCGACGTTCGTGATCCAGATGCTGGGCGTCATACCGCCGCTCATCATCCAGAACATCCTCGACGGGGTCGTCGTGCACCAGAACGTGAGCCTGTTGCACCTGCTGATCGCCGGGCTCGTCGTTTCGCACGTGTTCACGCAATTGATGACCACGATCCGCGCGCATCTCTCCAACTTCATGGTGCGCAGCCTCGACTTCGCGATGATGTCGCAGTTCTACAAACACACGATGTCGCTGCCGTATTCGTTCTTCGCGCGCCGCAAGAGCGGGGACGTGTTCGCGCGCTTCCAGGAGAACCAGACGATCCGGGCGTTCCTGACGGAGTCCACCGTGACCACCGCGCTCAATCTGCTGATGATCTTCATCTACTTCACGATCATGTTCCTCTACAACGTGAAGATGACGCTGGTGCTGATCGCGTTCGTGATCCCGATCATGGCGCTCACGGCGCTCGCGACGCCGAAGCTGAAAGGCTATGCGCGCGAGGTGTTCGCCGCGTCCACCGATGCGAAGTCGCTGCTGATGGAGACGCTCGGCGGCGTCGAGACCGTGAAGGGCATGGGCATCGAGCGCTCGGTGCGGCTGAAGTGGGAGCGCAAGTATGCGAAGGCGCTCGACGTCCAGTACCGCGCGCAGGCATTCAACATCCTGGTCGCGCTGGGCAGCCAGTTGCTGAATGCGGCGACCACCATCGTGATCCTGTGGGTCGGCGCGAACCTCGTGCTCGCCCATGAACTCAGCATCGGGCAACTGATCGCCTTCAATGCGTTCATGGGCAGCGTGCTGGCGCCGCTGATGGGGCTCGTCGGCATGTGGAGCCTGATGAACGACGCGGCGGTGGCGATGGAACGGCTCGGCGACGTCCTCGACCTCGAACCCGAACAGCAGCCGTCTGGACTGGCCTCGCGCGTGCTGCTGCCCGACCTGCAGGGCGACATCGGCTTCGAGGGCGTGTATTTCCGCTACGGCGGCAACGAAACGCCTTACGTGCTCGAGAACATCAACTGCACGATCAAGCGCGGCGAGATGGTGGCCATCGTCGGGCGCAGCGGTTCGGGGAAAACCACGCTGGCGAAGCTGCTGGTGGGATTCTATGCGCCCACGGACGGCAAGATCGTGGTCGACGGATACGACATGAGCGCGATCGACAAGGCGTACTACCGCCAGCAGATCGGCTATGTGATGCAGTCCAACCTGGTGTTTTCCGGCTCGATTGCCGAGAACATCGCCTGCGGCGACACGAGCCCCGACTGGCGCCGCATGGAGGAGGTCGCCCGGATGGCCGACGCGCACGCCTTCATCAGCAAATTGCCGCTCGGCTACGAGCAGGTGGTGGGCGAGCGCGGCGTGGGCCTGTCGGGCGGCCAGATCCAGCGGCTCTGCATCGCGCGCGCGCTGTATCACGACCCGCGCCTGCTCGTGTTCGACGAGGCGACGTCGTCGCTCGACACGCAGTCGGAGAGCAACATCCTCGCGAACATGCACGAGATCCTGCAAGGGCGCACGGCGGTGATCATCGCGCACCGGCTCAGCACCATCATGCGGGCCGACAAGATCCTCGTGCTGTACGAAGGCGCGATCGTCGAACAGGGCTCGCACGACGAGCTGGTCGCCCTTCAGGGCATGTATTACCAGCTCGTGCAGAAACAGCTGGGCGCATCATGAAACTCTTCGACCCGCACGGCTTCGGCAACTCCGCGGTCTCGTATGCCGGCCTGCTCGAGAAGATCGAGATCCTGCGCTCGATGCTGCGCTGGGCGCCCAAGCTCGAGCGTGTCGACATCGAAAAGCTGCTCAATCAGGCAAACGTGCTGCGCGACGAAGTCATGCAGATGTCGCGCAAGGAGCGCTTCGTCGAGGCCGCCGTGGCCGCGCCGCAGGCGCCCGACGCAGCCGATTCGGCCGACGCGCCGGAGGCGCCCGCGCCCGCGGTGCAACGACGGCGGCAGGCGCTGATCGAGCGCAGCTTCATCTTCGAGGGCATTTTCGGCGACAACCCGAAGCTGCTCGCCGCGCTCGAAATCGCCGAGAAGGCCGCGCCGACCGATCTGCCGGTGCTGATCGACGGCGAGAGCGGGACCGGCAAGGAACTGATGGCGAAAGTCATCCACGCGAACGGGGCGCGCGCCGATCGGCCCTACATCTCGGTGAACTGCGGCGCGATTCCCGACAACCTGCTCGAGTCCGAGCTGTTCGGGCACCGGCGCGGCGCGTTCACCGGCGCGTCGAACGATCGCAAGGGCAAGTTCGAGAGCGCGCACACCGGCACGATCTTCCTCGACGAAATCGGCGAATTGCCGCTGTCGGGCCAGGTCAAGCTGCTGCGCGTGCTGGAATCGCACGAGATCCAGCGGGTCGGCTCGGACGAGCCGATCAGCGTCGACACGCGCATCGTCGCCGCCACCAACAAGAACTTGCGGCAATTGAGCGAGCAGGGGCTCTTTCGCGAGGACCTGTTCTATCGCCTGAGCGTCATTCATCTGACCTTGCCCGCGCTGCGCGAGCGTCGCGACGAAATCCCGCTCTTGCTCGCGTACTTCGGCGACGAGGCGGCAGGGGCGCTGAAGCGCAGGCCCCTGAAAACGACGCCGAAGCTGCGCGACTTCCTGCTGACGTACGCGTATCCGGGCAACATCCGCGAACTGCGCAACCTCGTCTACCGTCTGTCGTGCCTGGCCGGCGAGGTCGCGGATATCGAGCACCTGCCCGAGGACATCCGGCCGAAAACCGGGTCGGCCGCCGTTCGCGCGACCGATGACGGCGCGTCGGGCAGGCCGATGTCGCTCAGCGACGCGAAGCGTGCGGCAAGCGACGAGGCGGAGCGTGCGTTTCTCGAACGCGGGTTGCAGGAGACCGGCGGCACCGTGGCCGAACTGGCGCGCCGTTGCGAGATGAACCGGTCGCACCTGCAGATGCTGCTCAAGAAGCACGGCATCCGTTCGAAAGCGTTCCGTCATCAGGACCCCGCGACGCCCGACAAGGACGCGTAGGCGTCGCGCGATCGTTCAGCGTCGCACGGAAGGATTGGCGAGCGTCCGGTCCGACGCATCGGGATCGGACGCGCGGATCACGACCGCGGTGACGTTGTCCCGGCCGCCCGCGCGCAACGCGAGGGCGACGAGCTCGTCCGTTGCGCGTGCGCAATCGCCGCAGGCGAGGGCGGCCGAGATGTCGGCCTCGTCGAGCTCGTTGCTCAGGCCGTCGCTGCACAGCAGAAACATGTCGCCGTCGCATACGTCGATGCGTCGTTCGTCGAGCTGCAGCTGCTCGGCGGCGCCGACCGCGCGCGTGATCACGTGCTGCGACGGGTGATGGCGCGCCTGCTGTGCGCTCAGGTGGCCCTGCGCCTGCAGTTCCGCGACGTGGCTGTGATCGAGCGTCAGCTGCGTCAGGCGCGCGTCGCGGTACAGGTAGATCCGGCTGTCGCCGGCCCACAGCCAGCCGCATTGGCGGCCGCTCGCGAGCAGCACCGCCACCGTGCTGCCGATCATGCGCACGCCGCGCTGGGCAGCTGATTCGCGCAAGTGCGCGTTGACGGCATCGAGCGCGGTACGCGCCGCCGCGATGAAGTCCGCCAGCGTGGCCGGGGCGGCCAGCCGATCCAGCGCCTGCACGATCATCCGGCTCGCGAGGTCGCCGGCCGAATGTCCGCCCATGCCGTCCGCAACGGCCCACAGGCCACGGTGCGGCAACGCGAGGCAATCGTCTTCGTTGATCTCGCGAACCCGGCCCACGTCGGTGCGTGACGCCGAAGTCCATTGCAGTTCTGCGCTCACGGCGCGCCATTCCTTTTCGTTCAGGGCGGGTTCATGCCGATCAGGGCTTGTGAACGCGCGTTGCCGGCCGGCTTGAAACCGGCGCTAGACGAGCCGGTTCCTGCCGTCCGCGCCGACCCCGACCACGATGTTCGCGCCAGGTGCCGAGTTCGCGACGTCGATGTTCTGGATCTGGTTGAGAACCTGGTTCGCGTAGAACGTGTTGTACGTCTGATAGAGGTTGACGACCGGCCCGAACGCAGGCGCCGGCGGCGTGTACGGCTGGATCCAGCCGAATACCCACGGCGCGCCTGCGCCGCGGATGAACGACATCGTCTTGCGGTCGATGTCGCGCTGCATGTGAAGGTCGGTAATTGCGAGCGTGGTCATGATGCGTCTCCGAATGGGGCTTGCCGACGAACCGGGTACCCGATACGTGCAAACCTCGTGCCATGCGCGACACGACCCGCGTGCGTGGCCCGGGCGCGGGCGTCGATCCGCCCGGGCGCCACGCGCGGCAAGGCAAGGCGCGATCGACACGCGTTGCTTGCATCCTAGTGCGTCGCGGCCTCGTCCCGCAATGGTTGTACGCGAGCCAACAGTCGGGGCCACGAACGTGGTCGCGAAACCGACACCTGCTCCGGCACATGCAGACGGCGGTCGGGCGCGCCGACTGGTGCTGCCGCACCAACAAAATCCCCGGTAAACGGTTGGCCGCGCGGCGACAGCGCGGTGCGCGGTTCGCCGGGCGTTTCCCGCCAGGCCTTGCACGGCGGGCGCCGCGGATAGTGGCACGCTTGATGCAGGTTAGTTGGCAACCGGCTGACCCATGAGCAACACGGGCGGCCGCCAACCTGCAGACGGAGCCCGTCATGGAACGCGACCTTCAACCAGTGAACAGCATTGCGGACGCAAGCGCGCAGGCAGCTTCGCTGTCCGGCGGCGTCGACGCACTGCCGCTCGGCGCGCACCTGGTTTCCGACCGCGGCGCCTACAGCCATCACGGCATCTACGTCGGCGACGGGCGCGTCGTCCACTACGCGGGGCTGTGCACGTCGCTGCATCGCGGCCCGATCGAGGAAGTCACGCTCGAACGCTTCGCCGCCGGTCACGCGGTGCGCGTCGTGCCGCATCCGTACGCCGCCTATGCGGGACGCACCGCGGTGCTGCGCGCGCGTTCGCGTCTGGGCGAAAACCGCTATCGCCTGCTCACGAACAACTGCGAGCACTTCTGCACGTGGTGCGTGGAAGGGACGGGCCACAGCGAGCAGGTTCGCACCTGCGTCATGCATCCGCGGACGGCCGTCCGGTTCGCGCTGTCCGTCTGCCGCGCGCTGCTCGCGGCGCGGCGCGCGGGCGGACGAGGTGCCGTGGCCGCCATCGCCGCCGCATGAGCGACGTCCCGGCGCGTTCGACATCGTCATCAGGGGGCTCAAATGAACGGAACCGAATCCTCGCTGCGCATGCAGGTCGACAAGTGGCTCGCGCCGAGCGCGCGCGTGCCGGCGCGCATCGTGCGCTTCAGCCGCCTGCCGGTGCAACGGCGGCGCTTCGTCTGCGTCGAGGCCGTGCATCCGGCCGGCACGATCGCGATCTTCTTCTTTCGTCACGACGACGGCTCGTGGTGCGTGTTCCCGCCGGCCGATCGGCGGCCCGCGATGATGTCGCAGGCGGCCTGATCGTGCGTGCGCGGCCGGATGGTGTGCCGTCAGCGCAACAGGGTCGGGCGCGCCGGGGACGCCGCCGCTTCGGCCGCCGGTGCATGTTTCAGTGCAGCCCCGCGGGCGTCGGTGTGCAGATAGGGGAAAGGCTGCGGCGCGAGCATCGTCTGATGCGCACGGACCCGCGCGCCACCGCTGATGGCGGCCATCGCCTGGCGGTCGAGGTCGACGCTTTCGGGAAGATCGTTGATGACGAGCACGCCCATGGTTGACTCCGCGAAATCGGATGGAAGAGGGGCAGCCATGCAGCATCGTGCGATGTGCCGACGTACCGGGAATCTGTCCAGTATAGGTTCGCCGCACGACCGCGCGCGCCGGAAAATCGATCGGGCAGCGCGGGCGCGCGTGGACGGCGAAAACCTGCAGCCGGTTCGCGATCGATCGACGTGAATTCTAGTTCCGGCACCGATTGCACAGGGCGTGACCGCAGACTAGTATGATTTGTTAGACGTCCTGTCAGAAGGCCCGCGGCCGGTGCGGCGCGCAGCCGAATTCGTCTGATGATGACGTGGCAGCGTGCGCGGGTTCGATGGTGTCCGGTGCATCAACGACATGTCGCGCTGCACGGGTACGTCGTGGACGGTCCTTGCCCTGGCGGCGCCGCGGGACGCCGAAGCGGGTCGGCAAGCTGAAGCTGAGTAGACGGCATACGAATGATGAGCTTTGCGCAGCTGATTCAGACATTCCAGAGCGGGACGCTGTCGCAGGAAGCGTTCTTCTCGGAGATCGACCGTGTGCTGGCGACCGATCAGGTCGATTGCGCGCGGTTGCGCGAAGTGCTCGACCAGACGCAAACCACGCAGCCGTTGTCGGACGATATCTATGTGGAAGTGCTGAAACGCCTCGAGCGGTGTCGCGACAGAACGGCATCCGCGGGCGACGCGACCCGGATCCAGGAGAGCCCGCTTCGGCCGGACGCGCGTCCGGGCATCGCGCCCGGGCCGTCGGGCGACGCACTGTCCGTCGACGGCGAGCGCGTGAAAGGCATCGGCGATACGCTGAACGGGCGCTTCGTGCTGGAGGAGTGCCTGGGCGTCGGCGGCATGGGTACCGTGTACAAGGCGCTCGACCTGCGCAAGCTGGAGGCGTCGGATCGCAAGCCGCACATCGCGATCAAGGTGCTCAATGTGCAGTTTCGCGGCCAGCCGACGTCGCTGATCGCGCTTCAGCGTGAGGCCCGCAAGGCGCAGACGCTCGCCCATCGCAACATCGTCACCGTCTACGACTTCGATCGCGACGGTCCGCTCGTCTACCTCACGATGGAGTATCTGTCGGGCCGGCCGCTCAGCAAGGTGCTGCGCGCGCCGGACTTCAAGGGCATGCCCCTCGATGCCGCGTTGCCGATCATCGCCGGCATGGGCCAGGCGCTCGCCTACGCGCACGAGCGCGGCTTCGTTCACTGCGATTTCAAGCCCGCCAACGTATTCCTGACCGACCGCGGTGAGGTGAAGGTGATCGACTTCGGGATTGCGCGCGCATTCCAGCGCCGCGACGAGGATCCCGACGTGACCGTGTTCGACCCGGCGAGCCTCGGCGGCATCACGCCGGCCTATGCGAGCCCGGAGATGTTCGAGCATCTCGAGCCGGATCCGCGCGACGACGTCTACGCGCTCGCCTGCGTCACCTACGAATTGCTGACCGGGCACCATCCGTTCAATCGGCTGTCGGCCACCCAGGCGCGTCACGACCACTTGCGGCCCGAGCGTCATCCCGGTCTCGATCGCACGCAATGGCGAACCTTGAGCGCCGCGTTGTCGTTCGACCGCGCGGCGCGCACGCCCAGCGTCAACCAGTTCCTGGAAGGCATGGGCGTGCTCAAGCCACCGGCCCGGGCATCGGGCGTACGCGTGGGGGTGGCCGTGGGCGCTTGCACGGCGGCGGCGGTCGCCGTGCTCTGGTACGGCTACCAGGCGCTTTCGCGCAGCGGTGACGGGCGCTCCGCAACGGATACGGTTGCGCACGCGACCGCCGGCGGCGGGAATGGCGCGACGGCGAGCGCCAGTGCCGGCAGCGCGCCGGCGGCCGCCGCGAACGCCGTGCCTGCTGCTGCCAGCGCACCGCCGCCGGCAGCACCGGCACCGACACCCGCACCGGCGATCTCGCTGGCGGCCGTGACGGCTGCGCTGGCGCGCGTACCGTGTTCGGCGCTGGTTGCATCGGTGCAGGATCGCGTGCTGCAGGTGCGCGGTTATACGGAAGCCGGTGTCGGCATCGGCCGCGTGCGCAGCGCACTCGGCGGCCTGGCGGGCGGGCCGGCAGCCAGGCTCGACGTGCGTCCGGTCGATGCCCGCGATTGCGAGGTCGTGAGCGCGCTGGCCCCGTACTGGCGATCGAATCAGGCATCGTCACACGCCGCGTCGCTCCGTACGCGAGCGCCGGACGCGCATCTCGCGGAAGGCAGCCCGCTCGTCATCGACATCACGACACCCGCTTACGAGTCGTATGTGAACGTCGATTACTACGTGCTGAACGGGAGCGTCGTGCATCTCGTGCCGAGCAGCCGCGAACGCGACAACCAGGCGCCGCCGAATTACGCCGCGACGATCGGCAGCATGGGCGAGTGGGTGATCGGGCCGCCGTTCGGCACCGAGATGATCGTGCTCCTCGTCACGCCCGCGCCGCTGTTCGACGGGTTACGGCCTTCATCCGAGCCGCGCGCCGCCTATCTCGCGGCAATCGAGCGGCAATTGAAGCTGTTCGAGGCCAAATACGGCGAGGGGCGCATTGCCGCCGATTTCATCCAGATCACGACGCATGCCAACGGCCACTGATCGGGCCGATGCGCCGGTCAGCGGCCCAGCGCTTGCGCCGCCTGGTGAATGGCGCGGCGGATGCGGGGAAACGTGCCGCACCGGCATGCGATGTTCTTCATGGCTTCGTCGATCTGGTGGTCGTCGGGGCGAGGGCAGCGCATCAGCAGCGCGGTGGCGGCAATCAGCTGCGCGCTCTGGCAATAGCCGCATTGCACGACGTCGACGGCAATCCACGCGTTCTTCAGCGCCCGCGCTTCGACGCCGTCCAGCCCTTCGATGGTGGTGATGTGCGCGCCGTTCAGCGTACCGACCGGCAACTGGCACGCGGGCACGGCCTGATCGTTCAGGAGCACCGTGCACGCACCGCAGACGCCGACACCGCAGCCGAACTTCGTGCCGGTCAGCTTCCGTTCGCACCGAATCACCCAGAGCAGCGGCGTGTCGGGCTCGGTATCGAGGTCAGCGGTTTCCCCGTTGATACGGACTGACACCATCGGTCGTCTCCTTGCCCGGGCGGGCTCGGCTTGATGAGCGGCAGCGTGCGATGACGCACGCCCGTGAGCGCATACAGCGCATTCGCCACGGCCGCCGCGATCGGCGGCGTGCCCGCTTCGCCGACGCCGTGCGGCTCGGTCCCGCCGGCCAGGACTTGCGTGACGATCTCGGGGCAAGTCTCCATGTTGACCAGCGGATAGCTGTCGAAATACTGCTGCGCGACTTGCCCGTTCTCGATCGTGATCGCCTGCTCCAGCGCGGCCGACAATCCGAAGATGATCCCGCTCTCCATCTGCTGCTCGACCAGGTTCGGATTCACGGCCAGCCCGCAGTCGATCACGCAGAACACGCGCGTCACGCGAAAGCCGTCACCGTCCTGCCGGAGTTCGGCGACTTGCGCGACCACGCTGCCGAACGATTCGTGCATCGCGACGCCGCGTGCGCGCCGCGCGCCGGTCTCGTCACGCCACGCCAGCGGCGAACGCCAGCCGGATAGCGCGACGAGCGCCCGCAACACGGCCACGTGGCGCTCGTGCGCCGGCTGCTTCAGCATGTCGAGCCGAAACTGGATCGGGTCCTTGCGAGCCAGCGCCGCCATCTCGTCGATGAAGCTCTCGACGAAGAATGCCTGATGCGAGTGTCCGACGGAGCGCCAGTAGCCAACCGGAACCGGGAGCGTCACCGTATTGTGCTGGACGAGAATGTTCGCGCATTCATAGGGCAGGTCGAATGCGCCTTCCGCCGTGGTGGCGTCGGGCAGCCATTTCGCGGCGAGGCCCGGCATGCCGAAGGTGCGCGGCATCGCCTGCGCGCTGATCGACTGGCTCGCCGACACGCCTTTCCAGGCAACCAGCCTGCCGCTCGCATCGATGGCGCCGCTGTATCTCGCCACGCAGGCCGGGCGGTAGAAGTCGTGCGTCATGTCCTGCGGGCGCGACCAGATCGTCTGGACGGGCCGCCCCTTCGCATGAAGCGCGATGGCGGCCGCCTGCGTGATGAAGTCGACTTCGAGCCGCCTGCCGAAGGCCCCGCCGATCAATTGCTGGTTCACGACCACCTTGTCTTCGTCCAGGCCCAGCAGCGCCGCGACTGCCCGGCGTGCCACCATCGGAACCTGCGTGCCGCACCAGATCGTTGCCGCGTCGTCGTCGACCCGCACCGTGCAATTCATCGGTTCCAGCGGCCCGTGAGCCAGGTACGGCACTTCGTACTGCGCGACGAACGGCTTCGCGTGGCCCAGCGCCGCATCGGCGTCGCCGGCGGCGTAGAACACGTGGCGCCCGTCATCGCCGTCGAGGGCGCGCGTCAATACCGTGCGGACGTCCGCGGTATTCACGCCCGCAGCCGGCCCGTGATCCCATGTGACCGGCAACCCGCACAACGTCCGCATGGCGATGAAGGGATTGTCGGCAATGACGGCAACGCCTCCCGTTCCGCCGTGGTATGGCGCGATCGTGAAGACGCCGGTCACGCCCTTCAGGCCGCCGACCCTGGACCGGTCGACCGCCAGCGCCGTTCCGCCGAGTGTCGGGCACATCGCGACGCTCGCATACAGGAGCTTGTCCGGAAGCACGTCGATGCCATAGCGCGCGCTGCCGTCGAGCTTCGCGTGCGCCTCGATGCGGCCCAGCCGTTTCCCGACCAGCATGAAAGTCTTCGGGTCCTTCAGAGCGACATGTGCCGGGCGCGGCACGTCCCGCGCGCGCTCGACAAGTTCGCCGTACGTCGCCGAGCGCCCCGACCGATGCAGCACCGCGCCGGCTTTCGTCTCGCATTCGGCGACGGGCACCTGCCAAAGCTGCGCCGCGGCGCTGCGCAACATGATGCGGGCCGTGGCGCCCGCTTCGCGCATGGGCCCCCACAGATCGATCATGCTCGTCGATCCGCCCGTTACCATCGAACCCAGATAGCGTGCGCCGTGGCGCACCAGGGCCGCCGCGCCGCGCGCGAGCAGGCTGTCGTCATCGGGACGAAACGGCAGGCCGTCGGCCAGTGATTCGCGGTCCTTGTAGATCGTGTCGAGCGGGGACATGACGATGCGCACGCGCGACCAGTCCGCATCCAGCTCTTCGGCCAGCAACATGGCCGCGCCGGTATGTATCCCCTGGCCCATTTCGGATTTGCTCATGACGATCGTCACGTCGTTAGCGGAACTGATCATCACCCAGCCGTTCAGCGGCACATCGACGCGCGACATCGCCAGCTGCGCGGGTATGGCCAGCCGGTCGTCGCGGCGCCACCACGCCCAGCCGATCACCAGCGTGCCCGCCACGCCCGCACTGCCCAGCACGAAGGTTCTGCGCGTCAACATGAGGTGGCCGCCGACATGTGTTGATCGAGTCACGGCGCCGCCGGCGAATCACGCCACGCGCCTCCGGCATTCAATGTTTCAAACACAATCCGACATTTCATTGCAGCTGCAATCACCTATATTAGTCACTGATCTCGGCAACCGAGAACCTGAGTGTGAGGTTCGTTTGAAACAAGCGCTGAAGAGGCGGCCTGCAGCGACCGGATCGACATGCGTGGGGTTCCGGGACGCGAAGCGCATCGAGCCGGCCGCTTCGAACGCACCACCGCCGGAGGCCGTCGATGCTCGTCGATGAGGTTCACGCGTTGCTGCTCGGGTTGCCGGCGCCGTGGCGAGCAGCGTTCGAACGTCACGGTCTCGACCTGTCCGATTCGGGCACGCCCGAGGAGACGGCGAAGCGACTGAGCCGGCCGCTGCCGATCGACTGGGACGATCCGCGCATTCACGATCTCTGCCCGGACACCACGCGGGCGATCGAGCCCGGCGACCCGGCACGCAGTCTGGTCTATCACCTGCTCGCACTGTCCACGTGCCCGGCGCCGGATGCCGGCGTACGCCTCGAGGCAATCGACTTGCTGGAGAACTACATCGATGCGCTGGCGCCGTTGCCGCCCGACTGGCAGACGCTGGACATCGCGGTGCTGGCTTACCAGTACCGGCCCGCGCGCCGTACCGGACATCAGCAGCATGCGGACCTCGTGTTCTCGCGACTCGGCATTGCCCGCAACGGCGACGTCGACGCAAGCTACGACGAGCAGACCCGCAGCTTCGTGCCGCACGTGCCGGACGGGATCGAGCATGTCCGCGCGATGCCGGCGCGCTATGGCGCGTTTCTCGTGCGCCGGGTCGCCGGCCCCGGCACGCTCGCGCTGATCGAGGGCAGGCAAGCGGGCGACGATCGGCGCACCTTCATCGAACCGGTGCGCAAGCTGTTTCCCGATGAATGCCTGCCCGGACGCCGGTTGACGTTGCAATATGGCCACTGCCATCGCGGCGAGAAGCTGAAGCGGGCCGTCGAGGCGCGCTGGGGCGTGCGGCCGTCGCCATCCGGCGATCTGGGCGGCGCACCGTATGCGATCTGCTCCGAGGACGCCGGCACGGCACCGCCTGCCGGCGCGAGCACCCCGGCAGTCGCACTGAAGCGTTCGGGCGCGGCCGTACTCCTGATCCCGGCCGCGCGGCCGCTGATCGAGCCGGTGAACGCCGCCAACTTCGGCGTGCACGGCTTCGGCGTGCCGGCTCGATGGCGGCTGGCCCCGCTCGCCAACCGGCGCTTCACGACGATGAGAATCATCACGAATCTGTGGAAGCTGGTGCTGGCCGCCGTCGACGACGTGCGGCAGCACTATTTTCCGCATTTCGCGCCCGCCTGGCTTCGATTTCCCGAACCGCGCAATGCACCGGAGTTCATCAACATCCGGCACAAGGCGCATGAG
This sequence comes from Burkholderia sp. BCC1988, assembly GCF_905339895.1. NCBI lineage: Bacteria > Pseudomonadati > Pseudomonadota > Betaproteobacteria > Burkholderiales > Burkholderiaceae > Burkholderia > Burkholderia sp. BCC1988. The sequence continues at coordinate 43,214 of NZ_CAJPHA010000004.1, read as the reverse complement.
GACGGCTCCTGCACGGATATGCGCGCGCATCCCGTCGACCGACGGGCATTCCTCGGGGAAGTCGGCAAAGGCGGCTATCGCGCGCAGCTGTTTCTGGATCACTGCAGCGAAGGCGTCGTGACGATCCGTATCGCCGAGCTGGCGGGACACGCTGTACACCCGGCCTATTCGGTCGTTGCCGCGCCGGATTTCTACCCGTACGCCGACCAGGCGGAATTGCAGCGCTGGTTCAAGGACCGGCGGATCGATCCGAAGTCGCAGTTCAGGAGCGGCTCGCCGATATCGCTCAGCGCCGAGCGCCTGCCGGCCAATCCCCATCACGTCGATCCGTTCAGCCATACGCAGGCGTTTTCGCCGCGTGACGAGACGGTCGCCGTCGCGTTCAGCCGGGCGGCACGCTCGGCGCGGCGGCGGGACCGGGACGTGCAGATGCCGCGCATGACCTCGTTTCTGTCGGACGCGTCTTCGGGCGTGTTTGCGCCAGGCTGGGACGTCACCTATGCGGGCAACCGGCGCGGCATCTTCCTCGCCACCTTCGGGCTGGGCAGCCCGTTCGCCGAAGATATCAAGCTGTGCGCTGCCTCCAACAGCTTCTGGCCCGCCGTGAGTCCCGACGCGTCCAGAACCTTCAACCGGAGCGACGCGCCGACCGCGATCCCGATGCTCGACCATGAACTCGGCCTGCATCCGTGTCATCCGCTGGTCACGCGCGGCGACGAGTCGAACACGCGGCGCGGATGGGACGGCGAATACGGCCCGTACCTGACGCCCGACGGCAGCGTGGATTACGCGGACATCGAACGCTCGGACTACGTCGCCAACGCGCTGCACGGCGAGATGCTGTACGGCGCGTTCGAGCATGTCGATTCGGCCGAGCTGATCCGGCGCATCGGTGCATTGCGCCATGCCGTCGCCGCATGCGACCACGGGCAAACGCCGTCGCATACGAAGCTGTGGCTGGTATCCGCGCGGGCACTTCGCGAAGCCGAGGCTGCGGACGCGTCGGGCGTTGCCGGGCGCTATCGCTTTCTTTTCGTTCTGCCTGCTGCCGATGCGACGCCGGCGCAGCACATGCCGGGACGGTTGCGCGTGCGCTACGGTGAGGCGATCCGTTGCGATGCGACCGAGGCCCGGGTGATCGGCCCCGTGCTGCGCTGCGCACCGGGGCCGCACGCGCTCGGGCTTTACTGAAGGGAACCGCGATGAATGCGATCGACGTGCTCGTGGTCGGCGACGGGCCTGCCGGATGCGCTGCCGCGATCGCGGCAGCAAGAGCGGGCGGCAACGTGTGGATGCTGGGCCGCGGGCGTTCGCGGGCGGCGCCGGAATGCGTGTCCGGCGCCGCGCTCGCGCTGCTCGATCGACTGGCGCCGAGCCTCGCGCGGCAACCGCATACATGGCTCGATGATGTGGCCGATGCGCAGCGGGGACGTGCGGTCATCCGCAGCCGGCTCGACGACGGCCTGCGTGCCGAAGCGCTGGCTGCCGGCGTTCGCTATTCACGTGCGCCCGCCGGCGGGCTTCTCGCGCGTGTCGAACATGGCGCGGTCGTGGGCATCACGCACGGCGACGGCGCTGTCGGCGCAAGCACCGTGATCGATGCAACCGGCGTCAACGGGTGGCTGCGTCGCGCGATGCGGCTCGAGGTGGCGACCGACTCTTCGCTGTTCTGGCTTCGCCGCGGCTACGCGCGCGGGCCCGGCACGCACCCCGGCACATACTGGAACATCGCGCGCGGCGGCTGGCTGTGGATGAGGGCGACGTCCACGTTCCGGATCTGGACGTCGCTATCGACGCTGCGCGATGGCGAGATCGCGTGGCCGGCGGACACGACACCCGTCGGACCGGTGTGGCGCGAGGGCAGACGCTGGCAGTGCGTGCGCCGGACCGCGGGCCCGGGCTATATCGTGTGCGGCGATGCGGCGGGTTATCTCGACCCCGCGACAGGAGACGGTTTGCGTTTCGCCATCGCTTCCGGCCTGCGCGCGGGTGCAATGGCCGTCGACGTTTCGCGTCATCCCGGTCGGGCAAGCGTGCTGGCCGCGCTGTACTGCGACTGGGTGACACACAGCTACGAGCGCAGCAGAGCCGTGTTGGCACGGAGTTACGCGCGTGCTGGGCTCGATCTCGGATGGCGCGACGCAGTCCACTGCGCGGCAGTGGATGCGGCATGAAGGCCGGTTGCGCTTTCGACCATGCAAAGAAGCCCGCCAGCGGGACCTGGCGGGCTTGAAACGCCGCGGGACGAACCCGCGGCGGGCTGAGGAACTTCGGTACGACTCGATCGAAACACTACTGCGACTGCAAGCAAGCATCGCGAAACTTACAAGCCCAGCTTCGCGATGACCTGGCCGCCGAGGTTGTTGATCGAGTTGGTCACGCTGGTGAGATCCTGGTGGGTCGATGCATCGACCTGCGTCACCGGCGCCGTGATGGTATTGGCGCTGGCGAACGAGAATCCGCCGCCGGTCACGATGTTGTTGATACCTGCGTTCTGGAACACGCTACCCCCGCTGACGGAAGCCATTTCCTTGCGGCTGAGTTCGTGGGCGTGGGACAGATCGTTGATCATCAGTGCGGACATGGTCAATCTCCTTGAGTGTGTTGCGGTTTGGAAAGAGCACGTTTCGTTGCGCTCGCAGCTATCAATGCACGGCGCGTGCCAGGCTCTGCTCATGCGCGCGGGAAACACATCCAACCTCATGAAAACAAACGCAATTCAATCCGCTCGACGCGATTTCACCGGGTTCGCCGGGCAAGATCGGAGCACGGCGGTGTCGGGTTCTTCCAGACGGTTTCCGCGTCTGCTGTTCTATCCCGGCCAACAGGAACGGGACATGACGTTTGCGATTCGCGTCGAAGGCATCGACGGGCAGCCGCAGCGTGTGAGCGCCTGCGCAGGAAAGCCCTCGACGCGATGCTGCGCCGACGGTCGGCGGCAACCGGCCTTGACGCAACGATCGTCACGATGTACTTCGGATCACTGAATTTAACGCGTACCATCCGGAATGGCACAACGCATCGGGACTGCCGCGCCGACGGCCAACGACGCATCGATGCGACCACGCGGAACCATGACGGGCGCCGCGGCGCCATCCGCCTCGACGAGGCGAAGCGGATCCGCGTGCAGGGAAGGGAGGTCGAAGGCGCGGCGGGATCAGCCCGGCCGCTGATGGACGCGGGCGGTGCTGCCGACGGGGCGTCGGCCCATCTGCCCGTTCATGCCGGCTTCGTTTTTATCATGCAGGGAAGCCCGCCAGGGAACACGGCCTGGCGGGCTTTGAACGCCGCGAGGACAACCCCGCGGCGGGCTGGAGCGTTTCGGTCGACGCTGTCGGACACGGTTGCCGCTGAGCGGACATCCGGCGCAGCTTAGAGGCCCAGCTTTCCGACGACCAGGCCGCCGAGGTTGTTGATCGAGTTGGTCACGCTGGTGAGATCCAGGTGGGTCGATGCATCGACCTGGGTGACCGGGGCCGTGATGGTATTGGGGCTCGCGAACGAGAAGCCGCCGCCGGTTGCGATGTTGTTGATTCCGTAGTTCTGGAACACGCTACCACCGCGGACGGAAGCCATTTCCTTGCGGCTGAGTTCGTGGGCGCGGGACAGGTCGCTGATCATCAGTGCGGACATGATAAATCTCCTAAGTTTGCTGCGGTTTTGGAAGAGAGCACGTTTTCGTTGCGCTCGCAGCTACAAATGCATGAGGCGTGCCAGCCCGCGTCACGCCTGCGCGATTGTCGCTTAACCCAATGAAAACAAAGGACATTTCATCCAGCCTCCGATAATTCGCCGCGTGCGCCGGGCAAGCTCGCGGAAAGACGATGTCGGGTGTTGCCAAACAATTTGCCGGGCAACTGTTTCGCGTCATCCAACACGAAGGCGGCCTGACTGCCCGCATCGGCTTCGCTCGGTCCGGCCTCGCGATGCCGCGGATGCTTCGGGTCGTTCGTATCGGAACCGTGGCGCACCTGCGTCAGGAGATCGTCGTCATGAGCGCGCTTGAATACGATGTCGTCGTGGTCGGCAGTGGCTTCGGGGGCGCGGTGGCGGCCTGCCGCCTCGCGGAAGCGGGATGGAGGGTGCTGGTGCTGGAGCGTGGCCGGCGCTGGACGCCGAAGACGTATCCGCGCGACGAGACCGACCCGTGGCTCTGGAACCAGCAGAACCCGCAACGCTTCCACGGCTGGGCCGACCTGCGTGTTTTTTCCGACATGTCGGTGGTGACTGCCGCGGGCGTCGGCGGCGGGTCGCTGATCTACGCCAACGTCTCGGTCGAGGCAAAACCCGACGCGTTCGAGCATGGCTGGCCGCCGGAGATCACGTACGAGGCGCTCGAGCCTTATTACCAGCGCGTGGGCTGGATGCTGTCGGTCCAGGAGGTGCCCGACAACCAGATCAGCGAACGCACCCGCTTGTTGCGCGACGCGGCCGACGCCTGCGGCTGGGGCGATCGGTATCGCAAGTTGCCGCTCGCCGTGTCGTTTTCGTCGACTTACGATCCGTCCTTGCCCGACGCGCGTGACGACCGGCATTCCGTCAGGTACGTCAACGTGCACGGGGTATCGCAAGGCACGTGCGTACACTGCGGCAATTGCGACATCGGATGCCAGGTGTCGGCGAAGAACACGCTCGATCTGAACTATTTGGCCGTGGCCGAGCGCCATGGCGCAACGATCCTGCCGCTGCACGTCGTGCACAAGCTCGAGCCGCTCGGCCAGGGATGGCGCGTGCATTTCAACGTCATCGATCCGGCCGCGGGCAGTTTCATGCCCGGATCCGTCACGGCGACCAGGGTGATCGTCAGCGCCGGATCGATCGGCAGCACCGAGCTGCTGCTGCGCTGTCGCGACGCGCATCGCACGCTGCCGAATCTATCGCCGCGGCTCGGCTGGGGCTGGGCCTTCAACGGCGACTTCGTGACGCCGGCCTTCTACGGCAGCCGGAAGATCTCGCCGTCGCACGGCGTCACCATTTCCGCCGCGATCGACCTGCTCGACGGGGCTGCCGACGATGGTCAGCCCTTGTTCGTCGAGGATGGCGGCGTGCCCAATCTTGCGCATGATTTCGTGCGCCGCCACCTGCAGCGCTCGCACGGCACGGCGATGCGCACGTTCTGGCGAGCCTTCGCGCGCCATTTCGATTGCGACGACCCGGTCGAGAACATGATGCCCTGGTTCGGCCAGGCGATCGATCCGGGAGACGGGCGCATGCGTCTCGGTCGCTGCTGGTTTGCGCCGTGGCGTCGCGTGTTGCGGCTCGACTGGTCGTACACGCGATCGCAGGCGGTGGTCGATGCGATGGTCGACACGCACCGGCGCCTGTCGGCCGCCACGGGCGGCGAACCCTTCGTCCCTCCGACGTGGAGCGACTTCCACAGGCTGATCACCCCGCATCCGCTCGGTGGTTGCAACATGGGGCTCACGCACGCGGATGGCGTGGTAAACGCGGACGGAAAAGTATTCGGTTACGACGGGCTCTACGTGATGGACGGTGCGACGATCCCGCGTGCGCTCGGGCTGAATCCGTCGCGCACGATCGCCGCATTGGCCGAGCGCAACGTCGCCGTGTTGCTTGGCCGGCGTTAAGCGAAGGTGTTCCGGATCGGCGACGGTTGACGGGGCATCCTGATCGTCACAATGGATAGCGTGGACACGCGCGCCGAACGCATCGGGATCGGGGCGAATACCGATACGATTTCCACGCGCGTACCGTTGGGTGGTCCTGCCTTTGCGAAACGGCAGGCATTGCAGGAGGCAAACACCTATTGTTCGTTGCAAGACGGAGCGATATTGCTTCATCACGAGCAACCGAGTGATTCTGCGCTGCACGGTGGCTGCGGCGAGGCGGAGATTGCGTTTGATCGTTTGAAGGCAGGAGAGCCGATGCTCAAGCGCCCGGCATCAAGGGCGATGCGACAAATGGCGTTGTGTCGAACCAGGTCGAGGTTACCAAGGTCAGGGAGAATCCAAATGGGACCGTGCCGTCGCAACTATGCGCGCTTCTTCGTCACCAGCTCGATCGCCGGTCTGGTCATTCTGGCAGGCGCGGGCCACGCGCACGCCGAGGACAATCCTGCGAGCTCGCCGGCCGGCTTCAAGCCAGCGGAAAGAAAGATCGACGTCTATGCGGTGTATGGCGACGGACGCGCGACCGAGGGTGGCGACATGCATTGGCGTGCGTACGAAGTCGGCTTCGGCGACGTCCTGAACGACTACTTCTCCGTCTATCTCGCGTATCTGAACGAGGGCCATCCGCTGAATCACCACCGCGACGGCTTCGCCGCGCTGGGTTCGTTTCGTTGGCCGCTCGGCAATCGCTTCGCGCTCGAATTGTCGGCCGGGCCGTATTTCAGCATGGACACGACACACGTCGACAATGAGCCGCGCAACGACAAGCGATGGGGCGTGCGTGCGTCTGCAGCGGTGCGGTATTACGTCGTTCCCGACCGCTTCTTCCTCAAGGTGCAGTACAACCACGTGCAGATGATCGGCGGATTCAACTCCGACGCGGTGCTCTTCGGCATCGGCTCGGATTTTGGCGGCGATCCGGGACCGGCGTTTTCGGACGGCAAGACGCAGGTCGGCGTGTGGGCCGGAACGTCGCAGACGAACCGTCCGCAAGTGCCGATCGAAAAGGGCTACATGGTCGAAGTCAAGCGGCCGCTCGGCAATGCGTGGGCCTATTCGGCGAGCTTCATCTACGAGGGCAACAACGGCGTCGCCGGCCGCAGAGGCGTGGCAGCGCAAATCTGGTACGTCGCGCCGATCAGGAGCAAATGGACGCTTTCGGCAGGCGTAGGTCCGTACCTGTCGCGTGACCGGGACGATGCCTCGAGCACAACGAGACTCAATGCGTTGCTCAGCGCACAGGTGACGTATCAGGTCACGCCCGATTGGGCGGCGAGCTTGCGCTTCAATCGCGTCGCAACCGGCAACGACAAGGATCAGGACATGTTCATGGTCGGCGTGGCACGCAATTTCTAGGGCTTGTTTTCAAGCGCAGGCGCATTCTGTTCACAGAGCGTTGCTCGACAAGGCAAAGAACCCGGCGGTCAGCGAGTGGTACGGCGGCACGGGCAGCGCGCTCGAGCACGGGTGGCGCCTCGACGTTCCCGCGATGCGAATCGAGACGCATGCCCATGCGCGGGCCGGTGCGGCCGTCACCCATATCGCGAACGCAGGCGGCGCTGCGTTGCGATCAGGACTCACCAATGCGCATGACTTTCACACCGTCCGCCGATCCCAAGTCGATCGGCTGTCCCTGTCGCCGCGTTTGCCTTCAGGGAGATAAGACTCCGGAAATTCGAGTATCGCGGCGCAACGGGACGACCGGCGAATGAATTCGGGGTCAGGATGCCGGCTCATCGCTCGATCGCCGCGTACAATACGCACGAGCGCCCATGCAAGGTCTCGCGAGCACGATCACAGGCTGCCGAATATCCATCAGGCGCTGGGACGAAGCCGGCTTCACCGGTCGATATCGCGAGTCCGTGCGGTCGCCTTCGAGCGCGCTCCCGATAGCCGGCTGCCAACCTGATAGAGTGCATGGCCACGAACAGGCCCGGCCCGTTGCGGAACTGCGCCCCGATCCATGTGACGCCCCAGCGGTTGGCGCCCGACAGGCGACGTCCAGCTACAGCATCAGGAGAAAATCAATGTCACGGCAAGAGCCGACCCATCAGGAGCAGCCACACCCGTCCACCACGGTGAAGAGCGATCTGCCGTTTCCGGTTGTGGGCATCGGGGCATCCGCTGGCGGCACGACGGCCTTGCAGACCTTCTTCGAGAGCGCGCCGACGGGCATGGACATGGCGTTCGTGGTCATCGTCCATTTGGCACGAGAACAAGTCAGCCATATGGACAACGTCCTGCAGCACACGACGGGTATGCCGGTGCATCAGGTGACGACCACGGTAGCGATCGAAAAAAACCATATCTACGTGATCGCGCCCGGCATGCAGCTGGAGATGTCCGACGGTTGCCTTCGCTGTAGCCCGCTGAGCTCCGCCGAAGGTGCCGCGCTCTCGATCGACCACTTTTTCCGGACGCTGGCGGACGCTCACGACTCGCGCGCGATCGGCATCGTGCTGTCCGGTACCGGCTCGGACGGCGCGGCGGGCTTGAGCCGTATCAAGGAGGCGGGCGGCATCACGCTCGCCCAGACGCCGGACGATGCGGAGTACGCGGAGATGCCGCAGCATGCGATCTCGACGGCGCGCGTCGATATCGTGCTGCCGGCGGCCGAGATGCCGCAAAAATTGCTGGACCTCTGGGCGAATGCGCGGCGCATCGAGCAACAGACCCTCGAACTCACGCAGATGCAGCAAATCGGCGATCGGCCCGGCGCCAACGATCCCGAACGGGCGCTGTCGGACATCCTGATGCACCTGCGGGTACGCACCGGCCACGATTTCAGGCTGTACAAGCGGGCGACGGTGCTGCGACGTATCGAGCGGCGCATGCAGGTAAACGGCCAGCGCGACATGCTCGCGTACCGCGACTTCCTGCGGACCGCCCCGGACGAGGCCAACGCGCTGCTGGCCGACATGCTGATCGGCGTGACCCAGTTTTTCCGCGATCGCGAGGCCTTCGACTTCCTCGAACGCGAGGTGATCTCCCAGTTGTTCGCGCCGGAATCCGCCGAGGAGCAGGTGCGGGTCTGGGTGGCCGGATGCGCGACCGGGGAAGAGGCGTACTCGATCTCGCTGCTGCTCGCGCGGGCACGCGAGGCATCGATGTCGAGCCAGGCGATCCAGGTATTTGCGACCGATATCGACGAAGCCGCGATCGTCCGCGCACGCACGGGCTCCTACCCGCTGTCGATCGCGACGGACGTGCCTGCGCCGCTGCTGCAGCGCTACTTCACGCGCGAGGGCGCGCACTACGTGATTGCCAAGGCCGTGCGCGAGCGCATCCTGTTCGCCGCCCACAGCCTGCTGCGCGATCCGCCGTTCTCGCACCTCGACCTGATCTCGTGCCGCAACGTGCTGATCTACCTGGAGCGCGCGGTGCAGCGGCAGATCCTCGAGTTGTTTCATTTCGCGTTGCGTCCGAACGGCTATCTGTTCCTCGGCACCGCGGAATCGGCCGACGCAGCCGACGATCTGTTTACGGTCGTCGACAAGAAGCGGCGGATCTACCAGGCGCGCGTCGTCACGCATCGCGCGAAACCGGTCACCGGCTTCCCGCCGCTTTTCCAGGTCGAATCCGGCGGGGACGAGCGCTCCGCGCCTCAACCGCCGATGCGGGTTCCGGCCAGCCCGGCCCAGCGCAACTTCTCCTATTCGGAGCTTCATCAGCGTGCGCTGGAAACCTATTCACCGCCGAGCGTCATCATCGACAAGGAATCCAACGTGGTTCACCTGTCGGACAACGCCGGGCGATTCCTGCGGCATGTCGGCGGGGAGTTGTCCAGCAACATCATGACGCTGGTGCTGCCGGACCTGCGGCTCGACTTGCGCACGGCCATTTTCCGCGCGCTGCAAACGGGCACGAGCGTCGAGGCGCGGCGCGTCAAGTGGACACACGAGGCTCGCGTGTCGTGGATCAACATGACGGTCAGGCCGTTTCACGACAAGGTCGCCAATTCGGAATTCCTGCTGATCGTGTTCGACGAGGTGGCCGGCCGCATGACCGAGGAGGATCAGGCGGAAGCGAGCGGACAGGATCCGGTGCTCGCGCAGCTCGAACAGGAGTTGCAGCACAGCCGCGAGCAACTGGCGACGATCATCGAGCAGTATGAAACGTCGGTCGAGGAGCTGAAGGCGTCGAACGAGGAGCTGCAGGCGATCAACGAGGAACTGCGCTCGACGAGCGAGGAGCTCGAAAGCAGCAAGGAAGAACTGCAGTCGGTCAACGAAGAGCTGACCACGGCGAACGCCGAAATGCAGGCGCGCATCGAGGACACCGCAAAGGCGAACGACGACCTCCACAACATCATTGCGTCGAGCGAAATCGCCACCGTCTTCGTCGACAAGGAGATCCGCGTCAAGCGCTTCACGCCGAACGCGACGGCGATCTTCAACCTGATCGATACGGACCTCGGCCGGTCGCTGTTCCATATTACGCACGCGCTGCGATATCCGACGCTCGCGGACGACGTCCGCCAGTCGTTCCAGTCGCTGCGCCTGATCGAACGCGAGATCGAGAGCGAGACGGGACGGTGGTACCTGATGCGGCTGTTGCCTTATCGCACCGCGGACGATCACATCGACGGCGCCGTGATCACGCTCATCGACATCACCGACCGGCATCACGCGGAAGAAGCGGCACGCGCGGGCGAGCAACGCCTGCGGCTGGTCGCGCAGTCGACCAAGGACTACGCGATCATCATCCAGGACAACAATGGATCGATCGTCAGCTGGAATGCCGGCGCCGAACGCATCTTCGGCTATACGGAGGACGAGATGATCGGTCAGGACGTGGAGCTGATCTACGAACCGAACGACCGGCAGGCGCTCGTGCCGGCGCGCGAGCGCGACATCGCGACCCGGGAAGGGCGCGCGGACGACGAGCGCTGGCACCGTACCAAGGACGGGCGCCGCATCTTCTGCAGCGGCGTCGTCACGCCGATTTCGGACACCTCGTTCAGCGGGTTCGCGAAGATCGTCCGCGATCTGACGTCGCGCAAGCAGAGCGAGGATGCGAACCGGGAAGCGCTCGCGCGGGAACAGGCCGCACGCGAGCAGGCCCTGAGCTCGAACCAGCTGAAGGACGAGTTCATCGCGGTGCTGTCGCACGAGCTGCGACATCCGCTCAATCTGATCGGCGTCAAGTCGGAGATGCTGCCGCGCCTTCCCGAGACGCGCGACATTCCCGCCGTGCGCGAGGCGGCCGATTCGATCCGCCAGGCCGTACGCGCGCAGGCCCAGATCATCGACGACCTGCTCGACCTGTCGCGCATCCAGACCGGAAAGCTGGCACTCGACGTATCGCGGGTCGACCTGACGGCCATCTTGCGCACGATCGCGGATACCTGCGAGGCCGACGCGCACGCGCGCGGGCTGGTTCTGAAAACGGAGTTGCCGGCCGATCCGGCCATCGCGCTCGCCGATCCGGTGAGATGCGAGCAGATATTCTGGAACCTGATGTCCAATGCGCTGAAGTTCACGCCGCCTCATGGGCAGATCGTGGTGCAGTTGACGCACGAAGGGCGGATGCTGCGTGTCGACGTCGTCGACAACGGCCAGGGCATCGATCGCGAGATGCTTCCGCATGTATTCGACATGTTTCGGCAGGCGCCGCGCGACAGGGCTCGCGGTGGCCTCGGCATCGGTCTGGCGCTCGTGCGGCAACTCGTCGAGATGCACGGCGGCCGGATTTCGGCGGCTTCCGATGGTCAGGGGCAAGGCACGCGGATGACGGTATGGCTGCCGGCCGCGGCGGACGAGCGCGCGGTGTCCGCCACCGGCGGTGACGTGTCGGAGCGGAGCATCGCCGGCCTGCGCGTGCTGCTCGTCGAGGACGACCAGGAGACGGCGCTGTCGCTCACTGCGCTGCTGGAGTTGGCGGGCGCGGTGGTCAGCACCGCCGAAACCGCCGCCTCGGCACTGGAGCTGCTGCCGACGACACCGATCGACGCGATCGTGTCCGACATCGGACTGCCGGACATGGACGGCTACGAGTTGCTTCGCAGGATCAAGGCCGACCCCCGGTGGGCGAACCTGAAGGTCGTCGCGTTGACCGGCCGTAACCGCCAGGACGACGTCGACGCTGCCGCAGACGCCGGATTCGATGCGCATCTCGCCAAACCGCTGGATTTCGGGATGCTGCTTGCCGCATTGACCGACCTTCAGTGAAGTCGCGCGCCTGTTCAATGCGCGTGTGACGGGATGGCAGTGGACGACGGTCCGCTGTCGTCCATCTGCATGCATTCGTCCCCGCGTCGAGGTCGTCTATTCGAGCGTCGGTCTGCGCTTCGTACCGCCTGCTCGTACGTGGTTCATTCGGCGGCATCCCGTATCGGGCACTAATCTTGCTGCACCATCCGCATAGGAGGTGCCATGAACCACCGAGACATTGTTGTCATCGCCTCGTCCCGCGGTGGCCTCGCGGTACTCCGGACGCTGGTGGCGGGCGTTGCCGCGGATCTCCCGGTGCCGATTTGCATCGTGCAGCACATTGGCCGGCATCGGACGATCCTGCCGGAGCTGCTGACGCGATGGGGTCCCTTGCTGGCAAGCCAGGCGATGCATGGGGAACGCCCCCAGCAGGGAAGGATTTACATCGCGCCGCCGGATCGGCACATGATTCTACGCGGCGGGATCTTCTTGTTGCTCGATACCGCTGCCGAAAACTACACCCGTCCGGCCGCCGATCCGCTGTTTCGATCGGCGGCACGTGAATACGGCGCCGGGGTGGTCGGCGTGGTGCTCAGCGGCGATCTGGACGACGGCGCAGCCGGACTGGCCGCAATCCGGGCCCGCGACGGCTACGGGATCGTTCAGGACCCCGATGAGTGCGACGCGCCTTCCATGCCGCGCAGCGCGCTTGCCGCGGCGGGCGCCGATGCGATCGCCCGGGCCGATGAACTGCCGCAGACCATTCATGCAGCGGTCTACGGTGCACGTGTGGAGGAGAGGGACAAGATGGCAGAGTTGCGCGATCTGGACGAAGAGGCCCGGCTTGCGGAGCGCGGCCTCGTGACGCCACAGCTTCTTGATGCGATCGGCGAACGCTCCGCGCTCACATGCCCCAGTTGCCACGGCGTGTTGTGGCGCATGAGCGACGATCGCCCGTTGCGCTATCGGTGCCATACCGGGCACGCGTTCTCCGTGCTTTCGCTGGAGGACGCGCAGGCGCAGAAAGCGGAAGACACGATATGGGCGGCGATCCGGGCGGTTCACGAACGGATGATCTTTGCGCTCGAGCGCCAGAAATGGGCCCGACAGAGCGGCAACGCCGAGGACGTTGCAATCGAGCAGGCCCGCATCGATGAGAACGAGCAACTCGCGGAGGTCCTGCGCAATGCCGTGGGGGCGACGATGCACCGGAGCGAAACGCAGTAAGCGGACGCTGATTGGAAACGCGGCAGACGACGTATGTTTCAGGGTGGCCTTGATTTCCGTTCAGTTTTCCGATGAGAGCGATCTCGACCGCATGCGGTCTTGCGAACTGCCCCAATAGACATCGGTTTTAGATCAAACGGTTGTTGTCTGGATGGCAACGCGTGGGCAAGGACAACGTGTCGTCAGGCGATATCCACGTGAAGACGCGCCACGGCGACGTCGTGCTGACGGGCAGTGTGCCGGACCTGCAGCAGCGCACGCTCGCCGTCAATACGGTGAAGCAGGTCGATGGCGTGCAGCACGCCCACGACCAGCTCACGATCCGGCCCAGATGCCGGCGCACGTTTCCATGCTGCTCTCCTGCGACGATGCAACCGCCGCGTGTCAGCGCTGGCGTCCGTCGTGCCCAGGAACATTTGGCGCCAGCTGATCTTCAGGCATATCGGACCCGAACTCGTCATCGACGCTCCAGTGAGGCACGCTGCTGTAGTAGTCGCGGATCGGTCCGGCCCATTGCGGATCGGCCAGAGCCGGCCAGTGGTCCTTGTCGAATCCCGGCGCGCTGCGAACCTGTTCGATTGACACCGACAACACGAAGCACTTGTGTGCAGCGTCAAGCGTGAGCTCGTTCCATGGAATTGCGAGCAGCTTGTCGCCAATCCCGAGCAGGCCGCCGCTCGACAGCACCGCATAGGCGACTCGACCGGAGCCGACATCGAGCATGATCGCCTTGATCCTGCCGGCGTGGTCGCCGTCCGCGGTGAGCACTTTGTCGCCTTCGAGCGTACTGGCGGCCATGAAGTCGGGGCCAGGGCCGCGCGCAGTTTCACGTTCCTTGCGAATGATGCGGGTTCCGTGGTGGTCGGTGATGTTCATGGTGATCCTACTGGCTGGCGCGAATGTCGACTCTGTCGGGCAGCGTTTCGCGCGGGTGAGTTTCCAAATCGGCGGGACGCGTCGCGCATCGTCGACATGCTGCTCCGAACGATACGCATGCGTGCCGCCGTGATACGCCTGCGGCGGCGTCGAATGTACGGCGCGCCGGCCCAGGGTCAACGCGTCGTCGCCGGCGTGGTGGGGTTTGGTCGTGTCGGATGCTCCTTCGGGGCACGCGTTCGCCAGCGCAACGGACGTTCCCGCGGCGGCGCGGCTATGCCGCTTGCGGCAGCCACTCCCGTCACATCACGACGCCGGCGCCGCGGCCGGGCGGGGGAGCGAGCCTGCGGGCCGCGACATGGCAACGGCCGTGCAACGCCCGCAACGGCGGCGTCGACAATGCAGGAGGGCGCTACGACTTGGCCGAAACCGACACATCCGGTCCACTACGAAGTCAACGTTCGCGGCGGTGGATTCGATACGGCGAGGGACCGCTTTCAGGTTTGGAAGCACGAGCCGCCGGTTTCGCGGCCCGACAGGCTGATGTTCGAGGGCAAGAGGGAGGTGCGGTGGCTCGGGAATGCCGGCTTCGACGATACCGAAGCCGTGCGTCGGGCGTTGCAGTCGGCGAGCCATCCGCAGGACGATTTCGCACTCGCCGCGCGGGAAAAACAGCTGGACAATCGTGGTTTTTCAACCGGAACAATCGACAAGTCAAACAGGCACGCTCGATCGAATCCGACGCCGACGAGCGCGCGTGAAGCCCCGCAGATGCCCGCAAATGCACAGTCGATCCGGGCGTGGTCCGCGATGGAAAATGTCCGCTTGGTCGAGTGATGTGCGGCGACAGGCTGCGGCACTGCCGGCCAAATTATCGTTTCGCCGCGCGCTGCTCCTGCTCGATCGCGCGCCTGGCGTTCTTCGACACCGCGGCCGCCGCCACATCGACGGTGCTTTGCGCGACTTCGACCGCCTGCTGCCCGGTTTTCCCTAGCGTCAGATAAAACTCGTTGGCGGCATCGATCGCGGAGTTCAAGGCAGCCACGGCCGCCTCGGAGCCGCTCGGCGCGTGTTTCGTCGCGTTTTCCACGAAGGTCTGGACACGACGAACATACGCGTCGCTTCCCGCCTGCGCGGCCTCGAGCATCGACGTCTGGGCGGACGACATGATTCCCCAGAACTCGCTGCTGTAGGACTGAACGTTCTCGGCCATCGGCGCGACGGTCGCACTCTGGATCGCCAACCAGTCTTGCGGCTTGACGATCGCGTTCTGTCCGATCTCCAGCGCGCTCTTCAGCGTCGACCGCGTGAAGCGCGCGTTGAGTTCAGCCAGTTTCCCGACACCATCGACCATCGTGCCGGCCAGATCGAAAAAAGTGTCGAGATTGGCGCGCTGCGCGCCGGAAACCAATTCATGGGTTTGCATGATCAACAATCTCCTGAATTGAATGAATTACCGTGGATGTTCACCTGCTCGGCGCGCGGACGTCGGCCACGTCACGGCTTTTCGCCTGTCGCGCCTGGCCGCCATGACCCGGTCGGTCAGCGAAGGCTGGTCAATGTGCCCGCATCACTGCACGAAGCAGCAATTCGCCGTCATCCGTCACCGAGGGACGCCGCACGCCGGAAGCGAGCCGCTCGAGTATGACGAGTTGCTGCTCGAGCAGCGTATCGAGTTCCTCGCGTTCCATGTCGATCTGGTCTGGCGACGACTTGATCAGCATGAGCGCCGCCAATTCGTGAGGGCTCAGCATTTTTGTCTCCTGGAATTTGAAATAGGCGTTTTTACCGATCCACTGAGTGTCGGTCGTGACGACCGCAAACCGGGACTACGTCTCGCGCTTTGGCGCGATCATTTTCGCCTGGAGCACGTGACGTGATCCGTGACATCTCCGGCCAGCGTCAGCCGCGGACCTGAGCGTACGCGTGCGAATGGACCGACCGCGTCGCGTGCGCCGCCCGCGCCCGATGCAGGCTCGGCTCCGGGATTCGAGATCACCGTCAAATGAAACGGCGCGACTCTCATTTCGAGATGCGGGTCGCCGAGCATGGCGGCGAGGTCGGCGATGCGCATCGGATGGGCGCCGATAACGTCGACCGTCATCGATTCCATGCGGGTCGTCCGATCGACTTCAACTCTCCAACGACACACTTTCATGCCGTTTTTTGCGAGGCATTGCCAGACCGCGATGACCTTCAGCTTGCCGAAGTCAGCACGAATCGAAAGCCTTTGAACAACCATCGCGATTTCCCTGTAAGGAGCTCGTCCGAGCCGGGATGGGACCGTACGTAGCATAGGCCAGGGACGATCGCGAGTACACGACGTAAACATGTCCGTATGTTGAGCATTACGGACAGCTGCGCCGACTGGAGGCAAGAGCGATTTCTCGCTCGTCGATACGTTCGAGCGTGAGAATGCGACGCCTTCGGTTGTCGATAGCGAACAAGGAGAGACGCGGCGGGGCCGGCACCTTGTCGCGACCCAATGGTCGGCGAGATCGCGCACTGAGCGTGCGGCGCGAAAACTGCGCGTGCTCCCTGTTGTCGCCAACGACGTGGATGTGCGAAGCCCGAATCCAATGGATACGTTTCCATCAGGCACATTCATGACCGATTTTCGTTGCGATATCCCGCGCATCGGAGATTTCAGTTTCGGCAACTGTCTGCGCAGCTGTTTCGGTTATGTGAGATGTATGACGATCGATGTGTCGGGCGTACCGCGGAAAAAAAATACTTGGCGGGGCGGTGCGGCGACCCTGCGTCGCGGCAGGGGGAAGAGGCGGGCGACGGCCCGGCGCGCGCGGCATGGCGGCATGCGGCAAAAATCTTGCAGTCGCTGCTTCTCGAAGGATAATGGAAGTTTACTGCGCATCTTGGTGCAAGCGGGCCAGGAGCCTGCCTGACCCTGGCCGCGAATACCTATTCTTCCGAAGGATCAGCAGCGATGTCGAAAAGACGCGGCCACACCCTCCCGAGCCAGGCAAATCATCCGATCGTCGGTATCGGCGCATCGGCGGGCGGGTTGAGTGCGCTCCTTGAATTTTTCGAAGCGCTGCCGGCGCGCACGTCGATGGCGTTTGTCGTGGTCGTGCATTTGGCGCCTGATCACGAAAGCAACATGGCTTCGCTGCTGCAGAAGGCAACCAGCATGCCCGTGCTCCAGGTGACGAGCGCCACGCCCATTCAGCCGGATCACGTCTATCTGATCGCACCCTCGCTCGCGCTGACGATGGTCGACGACTATTTGCGCGTCGCCCCCAATCAGCCTGAGGAAGGGGGGCGCAAGGCCGCGATCGATCTGTTTTTCCGGACACTGGCGGAAGCCCACCGCGAACGCGCAATCGGCATCGTGCTGTCCGGCGCCGGCTCGGACGGGTCCGTCGGGCTGTCCAGAGTCAAGGAGATGGGCGGCATCACGCTTGCCCAGGACCCGGCGGAAGCGGAATACGACAGCATGCCGTGCAGCGCGATTGCGACCGGCATGGTCGACTTCGTGACCACTGCGGCGGAGATGCCGCAGCGGCTAATGGACCTGTGGCTGACTGCAAAGGAAATACATCTGCCGGCGGTCGAAAACGAGGAACACCTCTACGATCTGGGCAACGAGGCGGCAGAACGGGCGCTGCGCGAGATCATGATCATCCTGCGCACGCGCACCGCGCACGATTTTCGCCATTACAAGCGGGCGACCGTTCTGCGACGGATCGAGCGCCGCATGCAGGTCAACGGCATCACCGATCTGCAGGCGTACCGCGACCACCTCCACCTGCACCCGGAGGAAACCCAGGCGCTGCTGCAGGACATGCTGATCAGCGTCACGAACTTCTTCCGCGACAAGGAGGCGTTCGACGTGCTGGAGCGGGATGTCCTGCCCGGTATCTTCGATGGGCGAGACGAGCAGGACCGCGTCCGCGTATGGTCGGTCGGATGCGCCACCGGCGAAGAAGCCTATTCGCTGGCGATGCTGCTGCAGGATCGATCGCTGAAGTCGCCCGAAGGCAATTCGTTCCAGGTCTTCGCGACCGATATCGACGAGCGGGCAATCTCCTTCGCGCGTGCCGGCCTCTATCCCGATTCGATTCTCGCCGACGTGACGCCGGGCCGCGTACGCCAGTTCTTTACAAGAGACGCCGCGCACTATCGGGTCAAGAAGGAACTGCGCGAGCACATGCTGTTTGCGCATCACAACGTGTTGAGCGATCCACCGTTCTCGCGGCTCGATCTGATTTGCTGCCGTAACTTGCTGATTTATCTGGATCGGGAAGCCCAGATTGAAATTCTGAAGATGTTTCATTTCGCGCTACGTCCGGGCGGCGTGCTGTTTCTCGGCAGCTCCGAATCGGCCGACAGCGTCAGTTCGATGTTCACCGTCATCGACAAGCGCAACCGCATCTACCGTGCGAACGTGGCGGTGCGCGGCGATACGCTCGTGCCGGCGTCGATTTCCAGCACCCTGAGCGCACGGCCGATCGTTTCGACGGTGCAGCCGCCGGGACGCCGCCGCCTCTCCTTTGGCGACCTGCATCAGCGTCTTGTCGAGCAACATGCACCGCCCAGCGTGCTCGTCAGCCGTGATTCCGAAATCGTTCACTTGTCCGACCGCGCAGGGCGCTTCCTGCAGTACTCGGGGGGCGAACCGTCTCACAACATCATCGCGGTGGTGCGCCCCGAGCTGCGGCTCGAACTGCGCACCGCGATCTACCAGGCGTTGCACACGAATCGCAGTGTGGAAGCGCGACGTGTGAGGATAGAGCGCGAGGCACGTTCGTATTTCGTCAACATGACGGCGCGTCCCGTGCACGATCCCGAGGCCAATGCGGATTTCGTGCTGGTGTTGTTCGATGAAGTCGAAGACAGCATGAGCGGATCGGAAACATCGACGGCCGACGCGCAAAAAGATCCGATCATCAACCAGCTCGAGCGCGAGTTGCAGCGCACGAAAGAGCAGCTTCAGTCGACCATCGAGCAGTCGGAAACGTCGACGGAAGAGCTGAAGGCCTCCAACGAAGAACTTCAGGCCATCAACGAAGAACTGCGTTCGGCGACAGAGGAGCTCGAAACCAGCAAGGAAGAGCTTCAGTCGATCAACGAGGAGTTGACCACCGTCAATGCCGAGCTGAAATCGAAGGTGGAGGAAACCGGCAAGATCAACGACGACTTGCACAACCTGATTGCCGCGAACGACATCGGCACGATCTTCGTCGATCGCAATATCTGCATCAAGCGTTACACGCCGCGTGCGACCGATGTCTTCAGCATCATTCCTTCCGATATCGGACGATCGTTGCTGGATATCACGCATCGGCTCGAATACCCGAAGCTCGCCGACGATGCAGCGGAGGCGTTCGATTCGCTGCGCCTGATCGAGCGGGAGCTGAAGAGCAACGATGGGCGCTGGTATCTCGCGCGCTTCGTTCCCTACCGGACGACGGAAGATCGTATCGACGGCGCGGTGCTGTCGTTCGTCGACATCACGGACCGTCGTCACGCGGAAGACCGGCTGCGCGAAGGCGAACGGCGCATGCGTATCGTGGCCGAGGGCACCAAGGACTACGCGATCATCACGTTCGACGACGACGGCCTCATCACGAGCTGGAATGCCGGTGCGAAGCGGATCTTCGGGTACACGGAAGCGGAAATGATCGGGCAGTCCGCCGATATCCTTTCGACCGAGGAGGACCGTGTCAATAACGTTGCCCGGCGCGAATTCGCGGAGGCTCGACTGAACGGGCGCACCGAGGAGGAGCGCTGGCATCAGCGCAAGGACGGCACGCACTTCTTTGCGAGCGGCGTGCTGGCGCGTCTGGATGAACCGGGTGTGAGCGGATTTGCGAAAATCGCTCGTGACCTCGGGGAATTCGCCGAGTCCGCAACGGCCGCCCGCGCCGCAAAACCCGAACTCGTTCGAGAAGCCAGCGAGCGGGATACCCAGCGGCGGCGCGACGAATTCCTTGCCGTGGTATCCCACGAACTCAAGCATCCGCTCAATCTGATTTCGGCGAGCGCGGAACTGATTGCGCGCGCGCCGGAAACGCGGCAAAACCTGAACCTCTTGCGCGCAACCGACACGATCCGGCGCACCGTGATGGGTCAAGCCCAGATCATCGACGATTTACTCGATATCTCGCGCGTACGGACCGGCAAGCTGTCGGTGGTGCGGACGCCCGTCGACCTGCGCGAGGTCGTCCGTCGTGTCACCGACGCCGTCCAGGCCGAAGCGACCCAGCGCAGCCTCGCGCTCAACGTCGCCATGACGGGCTCGCCGGTCATCATTCATGCCGACATCACGCGAATCGAACAGACGGTCTGGAACCTGATCAGCAATGCGCTGAAATTCACGCAGCGCGGTTCGGTGGATGTCTCGCTGCAGGTCAACGAACATGCCGAGGCCGTGCTGCGTGTGGCAGATACCGGCAGCGGGATCGAGCCGTCGCTGTTGCCGCACATCTTCGACATGTTCCAGCAAAGCCGGGACTCGAACGCACGCCGTGCCGGCCTCGGCATCGGCCTTGCGCTGGTCAGGGATCTCGTGAGCCTGCATGGCGGCGCGGTACGGGCGGAATCGGAAGGTGTCGGCCGCGGCGCGACATTCACTATCACGCTCCCGACCCATCGCGCTGTCGCAGTTGCGAGTCCTGCCAGCGGACCCATGACGGAATCGTTGCACGGTCTGCATATCCTGATGGTCGATGACGACGCTACAACCGTCGAAACCTTCAAGGTCCTGCTGGAAAGCGATGGCGCGATCGTTCAGACGGCGACCAGCGGAGAAGAGGCGTTGTCCCTGCTCGACGGCCAGATACCGGACCTCGTCCTGTCCGATATCGGCATGCCCGGCATGGGTGGGTTGGCGTTCATCGCGAAGTTGCGCGAAGCGCCGGCGCTCAGATCGGTGACCTGTATCGCGCTCAGCGGCTTTGGCCAGGAGGCCGACGTGAAGGAGGCCACGAATGCCGGCTTCGATGCGCATCTGCTGAAACCGGTGGCGCTGGACGACTTGCTGTCCGTTCTTGCGCGTTCGCGTCGTTGATGCCCGCTCCAGGACACCGTCGTGGCTCGCACTTATTTCTACCTCAACAAACCAGTCGATCGTCAGGATCCGGAAAAGGAGTTGTTCGAGCTCGACAAGGCCGGTTACACCGTCGTGCTCAGCCGCACCGCGATCGAGCATGTGCACCCGTACGTCGCGGCAGCCGGTCGGCCGGAACTGAAGGGGCTGTTGCGGCGCGTTGCTCCCGGCGATTCTCTGGTGGTACTCGAACTTTCCGCGCTCGGGTGCAGCGCGCGCGATGTACTTTCGACGTTGATGGCATGTCGCGACAAAGGAATTTCCGTCCTGTGCGTCGAGCTCGGCAACGTGGACCTCGCAGGCCGTCCCGAACGGCAAGCGGTCAAAACGCTGCGCGCGATCGTCCAGATGGAAATCGCGACGAGAAGCCAACGCAGCCAGAACGGCCTGAAGTTCGCGCAGGAACGCGGACAGCATACTGGCCGGCCAGCCTCGCTGTCGCGCCACGATCAGGAGCGCGTCATGCGTTCGCTCGACAAAGGCCTGTCGGTCAGCGAGGTCGCACGTAAATTCGGCACCTCGCGTCAAACCGTCATGCGGATACGGGCGTCTTCCGCGACTGCCGCTACCGAAGACTGACGGGTGCGCAAATGTCTTGACTGCTCGGGTACAGTCGGAAGTGTAGTTGACATAATGCCGATTATCGCATTTTCGATCATGGTCAGACCCCGCCCGTAGTGCAGTTCGAGTGCATCTTGCACGGTTTTTTACCCCGTGTCAGCTATCAGAAAAACAGACCAATTGATCGGGGCTATATGGATGACACAATGCGTTACAAATCAAACATCTATCGTTACAAGCCTGAAACATCTTGTCCGATTCCGCCTAGGTTGTGGCAAGTCCAGCCATGCAGAGCCCGGCATTCTGCGCCGTTATCTCCGGCATCCTGTCCCCAAGAGTCACGCGATGCCGAATCCCCGTCTTACCCTTGTACCAATGGTGAAGCGCATGTACCTGCCTGAACCGACCCCCGATGAATTGCGCGACCTGATCGACCGCGCCACCCGCGCCGTGACCCTGCCGGCCGCGCTCGCCATCCTTGGCGTGCATCGCACCACGCTGATGCGATGGCGCACCGGTGCCACCCGTGTGCCGCCGGCCGCGCTTGCGCTGCTGCGCGTCTGGTCGGAAGGCCGTCTACCCGGCATGTCGGAGGACTGGCGCGAGTTCCACTTCGACGGCGACGCCTTGGTCGGACCCACTGGCCACCGCTATACCGTGCGCGACATCAACGCGTGGCATTGGAAAGATCAGGCGCTCGACGCGCATCAGCGCCGCATCAAGCAGCTCGAAACGATCGTCTATGATCAGGCCCGGCGCCTCGACGCGATGAGCGGCGCCGCGAATGACGCGTTCGACCGCCCGACCAACCCACCGCCGAAACCGAAAAGCCGCACTGCTTAATGAGGATTCCCCCAATGAGAAAAATCGGCGCGCTCGCGCTGTCCATCGCCTGCGTTTCGGCCCACGCCGAGGACTTGTCTTATCCGATCCTCAGTTGCAACGTGTTCGACGGCGCCGTGCCGTTCGTGCGCGCGGAAGCCGCGTCGTTTAATCGTCCGCTCGTTTCCGACCTGACGTATTACCCGCCGCGGCGCGGTCTGACGTTCAATGGCCTGCCGGTCGTCGCCGTGTTCGGTTTCGAGCAGAATTCCCGGCTGTTCAAACGCGGGCCCGGCACGGCGCCGCCGCGCGTATACGGCGTGACGATCGAAGGCACGCAAGCGACGGGTGATTCGCTTGTCCAGGGTAGCCGCGCCGAGGCGATGTCATCCGGCGTGCGCGTGGCCGGGCATGAATTCATCGACATATCCTGCCACTCAGCCGGCTCGACCTTCTAACGACAAAGCCCCGCCGAAGCGGGGCTTTTTTACTTCCGGCGACGAAACCGGCCGTCTTTGTTGCGCGGGGGCGTGCGACGACGCTTGGTCATGGTGCTTTCCTCCATAGGTCGACGCTGGTTTCCAGTTTCACCACGCGCGCCTCCAGCGCCGTTACGCGCGCGTCGCGGTTCTCTTCGTGAGCCTGAAGGCCCACAAGCGTCTGTTTCACTTCCGACACGTCGTGCGCGATGCCGGACAGATTCCACACCACACCCGCACCGGTCGCGGCCAACGTCGCGAGCGCGCACACGATCCCCCACACGGGAATCGATCGGTCGAGCTTGAGCGCGGCAGTCGTCATTGCGCGCCCTTCAGTTTTTCGACGGTGCGCGCCGCAGCGATGCCGAGCATGCTGAACAGGATCGACTGCAGCGCCATCGTATCGATCGCGGGTGGCGCCGGCACGTGCCAGAAGGCGTCACACGCCCACGACACGACCGGCCGCACGACGAGCATATACGCGACGCCCGCGCCGCACGTCCAGCCGACGAACGGGCGCCATCCCGACTTGAACAGGCTTTCCGACTTCGCTTCGTCGTCGTCAACCTGAATCTGCGCGAGCCGCGTTTTCAGGTCCGCGTCGAGTTCCGCGAGCTCGCCGCGCTGCTGCATGTCGAGCAGCTGCAGCCGCGCTTGCGCCTGCTGCGCCGGGTCCGGCCATGCGCGCTTGATGATGTCATCGAACAGGCTGACCACCCCGCCCGCCGGCCCTAAGATCGCGTCAAGAAGTCCCATGCTTTCACCACCCCGACGAATTTCCAAGATCGAATCCGGCATCTACCGGTGCCTGTGCATCCGGCGTGCTGGATGCACTCGGCGCGAACGCCTCGCCGCTGATGACGCGCCAGAGCCAGCCGCCGAGCCCGCCGTTACCCGATGTTCCGCCACTGCCGCCGATCAGCCCCATCGACAGCGAGTCCACCGCATTGACCGGCGCCGACACCACGCCGTTGCCGAGCGCCGCCGCGCCGTCGACCGCCGGCACGCCGCTATCGGTCGGCAGCACGGGCGCCGTCGCCGAGCTCCAGCCGCTCGATGCGGTGTCGACCACCGCCCCGCCAGCCGCCTGCAACCCGTTCGATATCGCGCTGCCGAGCGACGAGACGCCGCCCGACACCTTGCGGCCGACATACCAGAGCGCCGCACCGGCCAGCACGACGGTTACGCCGACCTCCAGCGCATCGCTTTTCAGGCTCACAGGTGGAACCCCCACGAATTCCCCATGCCCTGCCCGGCCTGCCCCATCGCCGCGACCGTATCGGCGCCGATTTGCGCCGAAATCGCGTCCGGGTTCCACGCCGTCGAGCTGTACACCTGATCGAGCGTGCCGGTCATGTTGACGCCGCCGGACGCATCACCGAGCGGAAAGGTAAGCGTTTGCCAGATCGAGCCGGCGTTCGGATTCGCCGCGATTGCCGCGTTACCGGCCGCGCTCGCGCCGCTCGATTTCGCGCGGAAATATTGCACCAGCGCGAAACCGAGCGCCGCGACGCCGAGGCCGGTTGCCAGATTGTTCAGTTTGCTCATGCCACCGTGCCCCCTGCCGCCTGAAACCAGCCGACCAGCGACGCGAGCGTGTTTTCGTGCTGACCGTACCCGGCGCCCGCGAACGACGCCCACACCGGCGCGCAGCGCGCGATGGCCGCTTCGATATTGCCCGCGTCGATATCGGCCAGCGCGCCCTTGTTCGCGGCCAGCGTCAGCGCAAACATGTCCTGCGTGTCGGGCGAGAAGTCCGAGACGCCGGTTTGACGCGCGAGCGTCTGAAACGTCGGCCAGTTGATTTGATAGCGGCCCGCCGCCGTGCTATCCAATGCACGGTTCAGGATGCGCGGGTGCGTGCTGTAGTCGCTGAAGGTGAGCGGGTTCGCCGCCGTCGCGCCCACCAACACGTTGTAGCCGTTATCGGTTTCCGCGATCAACGCTGCTCCCAATTCGCTGCGCGCGGTCATATCGAGGAATGCTTGCCGATTGCCGCCGTTGATGCCCGTCGCTGAAGTGGTCATGTCCAAATAGTCCCCCGTGATTCCGCCGAACACATCGCCCGGCGTGAAGCTGGCCGCGTCTTGTTCGGCCGCGCTCGCGTTCATCAGCATCAGCGCGCCGGCCGCGAGGATCAGCAGCGGCGCCGCGCTCATACGTCGAGCACCAGCGACAGGCCCGCCGCGTTCGTGCCCGGCGTAATCACGGCCGTGATCTTGTGACCAGGCAGGATCGTCGCGCTGCTACCGCTCGCCCACGCGATCGAGCCGGCCCCGTTGTTTGGCGGGAATGTGACCGTCGCGAACAGCGTGCCGTTGTCGTACAGCTGCACCGTCGTCTGCGTCGTGCCGACTGTGAGCAGGGTCGCGATCAGCGTCGCGTAGACGCCGCCGCGCGTAATCGTGCGCGTGAGCGTTTCAGCGGCGAGCACGCCGACGCGATCGAGCGTCACCGGCATGGGCTCCAGTTCGCCGGGCTTCTCGAAGTTTTTCGAGGCGACGAAGCACTGTCCACTGTTCCCGGTGAAGTCGGTACCGGGCATGCTGATCTGCAGCGCGCCGGCCACCAGCGAGACGCTGATTCCGGCGAGCGTGACCACACCGCTCGCCGACAACAGCAGTACGTCGCCGTTCTGGAAATTCCACGTCGTCACGTCCGGCTCTTCACCGGGCATGGACTGCAATCGAATGAACCCGTTGCCCGCAGCCGAAATCCGCAGTCGACGCGACGCAGGATAGGCAGTGCTCCCGCTGAGATACGGTTTCGCGGCCGCGATGCCCGCGTATTTGTGGCGGTAGATCGACACCGTGCCGCCCGCTTGCGCATAGGTCGGATTGCCCGCGCCGAGGTTCGTGAGGTCGATCACGCCCGCGTTATTGATCACGCCCACGGTGGCCGGCAGCGTGAATGCCGACTGGCCGTTTTGCACGACGATATCGCCCGGGAGGATCTGGCCGACCCAACCCACGTCGCCGCCGAAATTCAAGTAGCCGCTGCCCTGCGTGCTAAATGCGCCCGTCGTGAGCAACTGGTAATCGTCTGTTTCCACCACGCGCGGATAGTACGTGTGTGCGTTGGTGTAATCGGTCGCAATCGCCTGCGCGGCGAGCGCCGCACTGTAGGCCGGATACCAACCGATTTGCTTTTGCACCACGTCGTCAATGATCCGCTCGTATCCGGCCACTGATGGGTGAATCTGGTTTGACCACAAGGTGCCGGCTGCC
Organism: Burkholderia sp. BCC1988; assembly: GCF_905339895.1. Taxonomy (NCBI): domain Bacteria; kingdom Pseudomonadati; phylum Pseudomonadota; class Betaproteobacteria; order Burkholderiales; family Burkholderiaceae; genus Burkholderia; species Burkholderia sp. BCC1988. The sequence continues at coordinate 17,171 of NZ_CAJPHA010000004.1, read as the reverse complement.
GGGCATACCTCCGGGAACACGTCACCCTGAATCTTCACCAGCGGGACGTTCGGCCATACATTTTCGAGCGCGAGATACGCACCCTGCAGGATCGAGCTGTATTGCTGCGCATTCGAGATCGGAACCACGTAACCGAAGCCACCCGGGTCCGTGGTGAGAAACGAATTCGGCATCCGAAGCACGATATCCGTATTCGGCAGCGCGGCCAGCAGCGTGTTGACGGCCTGTTTCAGCATCGTCACCAACTGCGCTTGCGACGTGGCGCCCTGACGAGTGTCATTGATGCCGTAGCACAACACGATCAGGTCCGGGGCCGCCGCGATCACGTCGCCGATTCCGAATCCCGCGGGCGTCCCGTGCAGGAAGTTGTACAGCGTGTTGCCGTTCGACCCGAACCAGAGGTTCGTGACGCCATAGAGCGGACTACCCGGCTCGCTCACATAGGTCGAATTTAGATAGTTCTGGATTTGTCCGGTGGTCGCGATGATGTAGGTGGTCGAGTCGCCCACCCACGCGACTTTCTTGCCTGCGACGCCGCCGCGCTTCCAGTTCGGCAGCGATGCGGCGAGCGCCGGCAGCGTGGCTTTGCGCACGAATCCGCTCATTGCAGCACCTGAATGTTGATGGTCGCGCCGTTGTCGCTGGTCCCGAACCACGCGGCGGGCGCCGCGTCGTTTTCGGTCCACACGTCGCCGGGATTCAGCGCGAGCACCGCGTTGCTCGGCGTCACGCCTGCGCCACCGATATAGGCCATCCCTGTTCCGGCATTCCGGAACCGCACCGCGCGTCGCGCCGCGGCTGCGGCCAGCAGTGCCACCTGATTCGGCGCGGCCGTGTTGAACGCTGGGACCGGCACCGGTGCATTCTCCGCAGCGTTTCCCGCCTGCGTGATGCCGACGTTCGTCGCAGTGAGCTGCGCGCCGGTCACGTTCACATTACCCTGCACCGTCACCGGCACCGGCGCACCGGGCTCGGCGACCAGCGAGACGGGCACCGGGTTCGCGCCCGTGTTGATCACCGTGACGCCCGCTGCGTTCGCCTGCAGGTCCACGTCGCCATCCGACACGATGAACGTCACGTTCGCTGCGGCTGGTGCGTCGATTTCGACCGACGTGAAACCGAACGCCGGCTTTGCCTTGAACGCGGCGCCGACGTTGCCGACCTCATACCGATTGCCCTTCGCGTCCGACAGGATCACCGTCAGCACCGGCCCGATATCGGACGCCTGAATCAGCAGCACGCGCCCACCGATCGGCGATTGGAACGGCGAGCCGGCCCCGTTGATTTTCGCGGTGTAGGTCTTCATCAGACCTCCTTTGCGATCAGCGGCATCGACACCGCCAGCGCGGCGACGATCAGCGCACCGATCATCAGCGTCCGCACGTTACTGGTTTGCGTGTCCTGATACGCGGCGCTGATCGCACCGTTCGCGTCTCCATACGCGTTCATCACGTCTGTCGTCGCTGTACCGTATGCGTTCGCTACCTGCTTACTGGCGTCACGGGCTGCGGCGATCGCCGCGGACGCCGCGTCCGCATACGCGCTGCGCGTGCCGGCCGAGTCGGACAACATGCCGTTGATCGCCAGTTCGGCCGTGTGCGACACCGCGCTCATGCTGGCAGTGCCGACTTGCGCGGCATTGTCGAGCGCGTGCGCGCCGAGGCCGAACGCTTGGGCGATGGCGCCGCCGTCGAGCTGGCTCACATTCAGCGTGACGGTGCCGCCGCTCGATGCCGTAGCGCCCACGCCCGATGCAACGGACAGCCGTTGGTCAGCGTTCGTCGTCGTAGTCGACGCCTGCGAATCCGACGAACCGCCGCCGCCATTGGCCGGCACGGGCGGCAGGCCCAGCGCCATCAATTTGATTTGTTGTGGGTTCCGAATCACAGTGATTTCCTCATGATGACGCCCGCTTCGCAGCGCCCGGCAATCCGGTAGCCGTGCCGGCTCGCCTTGCGAATCAGCCCCGGCCGGCGCGTCTGAAACGCGACCGAGGCAAGGCCGCGCGCATGCGCCTCGATCAGCGCCAGCCCGAACGCGGTCAGATCGAAGTCGACCGCGCCAGCCGCCGCCAGCACGAAACATTCATCGCCCTGTCGCTGCAACACATACGCCGCGACCGGCCGTCCGTCCTGCTCGATCACGAAACAGCGGCCAACCGCCGCGAGCCCCGCTACCGTCTCACGATCGTTGGTCATGAACGCTTCGACGCGCTCGAGCAACGGCCGCGCCTCATCGGCGCCCGTCTCTCTTACGCTGACTTGCGGTGCCGCAGCGCGAGCCATAGCACGCCCCCGATCAACAGATACGGCATCAGGTTGTTCACGTTGAACATGCCGAAACTGTTTGTCGCGCCCGCCACTGCACCGGCCACGCTGGTGCCGAGTTGCGGCGAACCGGACACGACGAACGCGCCATCCGTGAAGCTCGTCGGGTCATACAGCGACGCGCTCGACGGCGCGGCCGAGCCGCCGCCGAAATTCAGCGGCGGCAGCGAAAGCCCTGGCAGTGGCGCGACCATTACTTTTCCTCCGCGATCAGAAACAGCACCGCGCCGATCAGCAACAGCGTCATGAAGCCGCCGCCCGATCGATAACCGATCGGGCCTTGCCCGACCGGATACACGTTCCCGTTCGGCGCCTTGTAGGTCGGCAGCGCTTGACCGGTCGCCGTCAGCCCGTGCGAGATCGAGTCGGCCGATACCAGCGCCGCCATGCCGCCCATCAGGATCGTGTTCCAGTCGATCGAACTGCCGCCCGATTGGAGCTGACCGAGCGTTTGCGACGATGCCGACTGCGGCAACGTGTCGGTGCCGGTCGCGAAGCCGTAGCCGGCGCCCGGCGACCCGCTGGTCACACCGGTCAGCGTCGACCAGTCGGTCGTATCGCTGCCGCCCGCGCTGTATGCGTCGAGCGTCGACGGGTCGGCGCCGCTCGACCCGTCCGGCATGGTGAAGTCGAAAAGCGACATACGCCCTCCCTTGTGGGTTGAACGGACGCCGCGTTACGCGCGCTGCACCGGGTCAACGATCGATTGATACAGCCGGCCGTTGAACGGGCCGCCGGTGGTCGTGAGGCGAAGGAACACGTTCTGCGTGAGCGCCGTGTTGAGCCACTTTTCGCGAAAGCCCTGCAGATCGAAGTCGACCACCGTCAGGCCGTTCTGCTGCACCTTGCCGTAGTCGCCCTGATCGCCGGCCGCGTCGGCGGGCGCCCCTTCCCAGATGATCACACCTTGGTTGCGCACCTGCATGTAGCTGATCGCGCCTGCGCCGCCCGCGCCATAGTTCGACTGGTGGATGTACAGCTTCTTGATGATCGCGCCGGCGCGGCCGACCGCCAGCACGATGTCGTTGTCCTGCGCGTTCGGGAACGCGAACGCCGAATAGAGCTGCTTGAGCGCCATCGGGTTCTTGGATGGGTCGTTGAGCTGCGCAAACGCGACCATGTTCGAGCCGCCCGGCGCGCTCCCGTTGATCGTGAATTCGAACGTGAGCTTTTGCATCAGCGCGCTCGACAGCGCCGTGAGCATTTGCTCGCTGGTCTGCGCGGTTGCGCCCATCTTCGACGCGCTCGATTTTGCGTTCTGGCGCAGGAAATCGAGCAGGACGAGCGTGGTCGGATTCGACCGCCCTTCGTAGAGGTTTTCGGCGAGCAGATCGGCGCCGCTGACCGTGAAGAACGGCTTGTCGTTGATCTTGCCGACGATCTGATCGAGATGCGTGATCAGCAGCCCGCCGGTCAGGTTGATCTTGAAGCGTTCATAGGTCGGCCCGATCGGGCACGTCAAGATCGCCACTTGGCCTGCGGCGATGTTCTGGAAGTTGACGAGTCTTTCCTTGCGCATGGCGCGTTCTCCTGAAATGTGAATGGCGAGCGCGCGGCAGCGCGCGGCGCGATAGCGGGTTACTGACCGCCCGGCAGATACGCGCCGACGACCGGCACCGGCATCACGTTTTTCTGGATGAACGCGACCACGGCGAACGTGGCGAGCGTGGCGAGTGCTGCATGCAGATGAGCCTTGTTCATTCGATCCTCACGAAGTGGGAAACAGGGTTTGTTCCGTGTTCCAGATCGTGTTTCCGTCGACCAGCGCTTTCAGGCTCGGCACCTTGGAAATGATCCAGGCGGCGACGAGCACGCCGACCGTTGTCGCGATGATTTCTTGCGACAAGCGGTAGCGGCTCGGCAGGTAGGACGGGGTTCCGGTGGACACGGGGCACCTTGATGGAGTGGTGTAGCCCGGATCGTCGCGGCGGATCGAGAAATGGTCGAATCCTGCGAAACGCAGCGTTTTGCAGCGTTTCGCAGGCTCGACCGGACGCCAAAATCAGCGTTTTTTTGGCGGAGAAACGACGCCGGGCGTGTTGATGCCGGCAAATTTGTCGCGGTGGATGTAGTGGAACTGGTCGAGCTTGAGCAGGGTCCGGTGTTCCGCCGGGTTATCCACGAACATCACGTCGGCCATCGCGACAGCATCGCTGCGGTAGCCGACCCGGTAGCACCGCAGTTGCGTGCAGTTGCCAAAGAAATCCTTGTCGACGTGCGCCGGCCGCTGACTGGTGCCGATCACCGTCAGCCCCTTGTGGCGCCCCGCTGTGCTGATCTTCTTCCATGCCGGCGGCGCCCAGCTCGCCATCGTCACGTTGGACAGTTCCTCGACCACGACCGCCCAGCCGTCCAGCTCCCACACCACACGGCAGAATCGATCGAACTGTTCCTTCAGCGTCGTCGGCTTATGGGACGGCACGAACACCAGTCGCCGCTTTCCAGCCCTGATCGCCGCCACCAGCGCGGCGATCGAGTCGACCCGCTCACCGCCGATCACGTCCGCGTAGTCGTCGGTGTCCTCCAGCGGCGACCACACCAGCACGCCCCGCGACGCACGCAGGCGCCGCAGGTAGTCTTTCACGTAGAGCCCCTTTCCCATGCCCGACGCACCGACCACGCCGATGATGTCCGCGCTATTGGTGATGGCGGCGCCGCTCATGCCTGCACCGTGTCACGCGCCAGCGATACGTCGATCACATCGCCTAGGTGCGGCCCGGCCGGGACCGGCGCGACCGGTGCGCCGGGATGCCCTGGCTTCGTCATCGGCCCGGTGCGCGCGTCCGCGATCGCGTTCCGCGCGGCCAGCGCGGCCGCGCGCGCCTCTGCCTGTTTCGCCTTGAAATAGGCGGCGGTGCCGATCACGACCGGCATGGATGCGACGCCGAGCGCGACCAGAGGATGGCCGAACAGTTGCGCGGCACCGCCCCAGCCGTAGTGCAGATCGCAGCGCGCGAGCGCCGCGCCGATGCGGTTCATCGCGTCGACGTTCCACACCGGCTTCAGCTCCGGCGCTGCCGCCGTCACGATATCGGCCGCGTGGCGCATCGCGCCGGACCAATCGTCGGCCAGCGCGGCGAACGCCGCTTCCGCATCGTCCTGCACTTGCTTCTCGATCTTCGCGGCAAGCGCCGCGTCCGCGTCGATTTCCTCTTGCGCGATCGCGCCCAGCACGTCGGCCGGCTGCTGGTCGCCGGTCCGATCGAGCGTCGAATCGGCGCGGGTGTCTTGAATGGGGGGCATCGTCATACGCTCCAAAATCCGGCTTTCGGGCGCGGCTTAGGCGCCGGCTCGGCCTTGGTTTGCGGGGCCGGCTGCGGGGCCGGCGTGGGTTGCGTTTCGCTGGGTTTCGCCGGGGTCGGCGGGGCCGCGTCGGGGTCGTGAAACGCACGGATATGCTGGCGCAGCAGCCGATCGCCGCGCGCGCCCTTCAGCTGCATCCACGCGCCGCACGCGGCACAGCGGTAGTACGCCATGCCGTTGCGGCTTTCCGATACATCGACCTCGCGATCACACACGTGGCAATCGGCTTTTCCGAGATACGGCATGGCGCCTCCCGTTACGCTTGCTGGGCTGCCGCGCCGTCGACCGGCGCCGATTCTGCCGGCGCCGGCTTCGGCAGATACGCCTCGACCGCCGTCACGCGCGCCTCCAGCGCCTCCAGCTCGTCCGCCAAGTGCAGACGGTGCTCGATATTGCTGCGCATTTTCTCGATCAGTGCCTTGAAGCTATTGAACATGGTGCTCTCCTGAAGAATGCTGCGAAATGCAGCGAATTACAGCGCCTCGACGGCGCTAACCAGTGCGAACGCCGGCTGAAACTTGTCGGCGCCCATCGTCTTAATCAGCGGCGGCAGAGCTTGGTATTGCACCCGCACCGCGATCGCCAGTTCCTTGAAGTGCTGAAGCTCGTCGGCGGTAAGCCAGCGCCCCCCTTCCATCACCGTCCCGTCTGCGGTCACCCGTCCCATCACCACTCCCTCCCGTACAGTTATTGACACAAGTCCGAGTGCTCGCGGCTGCGCCGCTGCGCGAAACCACCCGCCATTCATGCCGCGTCGACGGAACGAAAATCTCGGTTTCGATCGAGTAGCCGCGGCAAATCCCATCCGTCACCGTCGCGACGCCGCGCGCGGCGACGCCGTGCGGCACCAGCACGCGCGCGGCGCCGTAGCGCCCCTCGCGGATCGTCGGCACGCGCTTCACGCAGACGGCGCGCGCCTCACCCGCAACGCCACCCATCGCCCGGCAGTAGGCCGCCCAATCCGCCGGCCGCTCCGCAGTCTTTTGCGCTGCCGCCCATGCGTCGCGCACTGCAGTCGATTCGTCCTCACGCGGCAAATCCTCCTCTTTCACGCGGCGCAGCTCGCGCCACACGCCCACCGGCGCCCCGCCGAATTGCTGAAACTGCCGGATTCCCCACGTCGCCGCCCACGTCTCGACGCGCTGCGACGGCGTGATTTCCAGATCGCCCAGCAGATCGGGCGCCACCACGAAACCCTCGTTCGTCTTGTGGTCGCCTACGTGCGCGCCGTCGACGTTCTTCGCGATGTATTTCGCGATGTAGCCGACCGCCGAGCCGCGCGCGCGGTCGATCCGCTCGAACTTCACGCGCCGCTCCTGCGCGCCGCGCTCATCGCCCGAATCCTGCAGGCCGTGCTTTCGCATGACGCGCTCGAACGTCGCTATGTCGTCGGAGAACGCGAGCCCGTGCCAGTGCGGTGTCGCGTCGTGGTGCGGTTCCGCGACGCGCATCCCGAAATAGCGCACGCCCAGCCGCGCCAGCTCCGCACGGATGCGCGCCCATACGCGGCGCAGATACGCCTGTCCGTCGCGCGGGGTCAGCGCCGGGTCGTATTTCTTGTTCGGCACGAAGCGCATGCCCTTGCCGAGCTGGCGCACCGCGTGAAACCGCGACGGGCACGTCAGCGTGAACATCACCGCATCGAACCGCGCGTCGACCGCCAAATCCTCGCAACCGCGCAAGCGCGTCATCAGCTCGCCGCGGCGAATCGCCTTGTTCGCGGTGCCCTTGTCAGCCAGCTCTGCGAGCGTCGCGCGATAGCCCTCATCGTTCTCGACCACGACGGATTCCAGCGTCAGCCGGTTCCGCGCGTTCTGCCCCAGGCGCCGCGCGACCGCCTCGCGGCTCGCGTAGGGGTCGCCGCCGTAATGCACCAACCGCAGGCGCACGCTCGACGCTTCGGCGCCGCGCGCGTGCTGCGTGCGCAGTCGACGCCGCCACCACAACTCGCAGCGCACGCGCGCGACTTGCCCTTCCGCATCCTCGATATCCGGCATCGCCACGCCGTACAGATCGCAGCGCACGCGCGCCACGATCAGCGCGTCGCCAATCTCCAGCCCGTGCGTCGCCAATTGCACGTCGGCCGCGATGCGTCGCGCCTTCTCTACGATTTCCCAATCGCCGGCATCCGGCCGGATCGCCGCGTCGCTCGGCGCGTGGTCTACCGCGAACGCCGCGAGCGCCTCGCCGGCCGCGCCCACGTCGAACATGTGCGACGCCTGCCGCCTGTGCGCCGACTTCCGCCCCGCCGCGAGCGCCTCGCGCACGGCGCGCGCATACCAGCGCAGCGGCACGCGCTTGCGCAGGCCTTGCGCGGCCGGCAACGCTTCGACGGACGCTTTCGCGTCGACGGCATAGACCCACATCAGCGGCGCCCCTGCGTCACGTACGCGACCGCCGCTTGATACGCGTACGGCGCAATGGGGCGCGTGCCTTCACGCTCGCCGCGTGGCTGAAAGCGCGCGCGCAGTTGCCCCACCAGCTCGCGGCATATCGCCGAGCCCATTTCCGTCGCGCGACCGCTGATCCGCGCGGGAATTTTTGATACGAAAGACGCATGGGAAGCACCCACATATCCGATATCTCCATCCTCAATCCGGTAACCGAGATCCTCGAACGCCGCCGAGCCGCTCATTTCGCGCCACCACACATCGGCTTACCGTCCGCCCCAAGGCGCGGGGTGATGCCGTGTCCGTTCAGCACGTACCAGCACCCCGATTCACGGTCGTACGCCGTCATCAGATTCCCGTCGTTGCCTTCGCGATACACCACCTTTGCGTCGCTCCCGTTCGCACGCCCGCAGCCGCCCAGCATGGCCGCCGTCATCACGCACGCGAAAATCCACCACTGCAGACCGACCATCATCGCCACGCCCTCCGCTGTACCCACGAAATGCCGCGCTCGATCGCCCATGCCCCAGCGATGCACACGGCCCACGAAGCGCACCACTCGGCCGCGCTCATTCGATCACCGACTCATTTTCCGTCACGGCTGCGAGCAGCATGCCGAGGTCTTGAGCCTCGATCGGGTGCGGCGCTTCGCACAACAGCGAACCCGCGCTGCACGGCCGGGTGTCGCCTCTTCCGCGCTTAACGCCCGCACGGTGAGCCAGCATCAGCAGTTGCATCAGCAATCGCAGTTTCATCAGTACCCCCGCACAAGGCGACGCATGAGCGCGTCAGTGGTAGAAATCAGCGTCATGAATTGCGCGGGCGAAAACATCGGCCGTTCCTCAAACACGATTCGTCCCGGCATCCACGCTATTAAGTCCGCACCCCGATTGGTCTTTTTCATTTGAAATGGATTGACCTAAATGCGATATTCGGGCCGCATTCGGTGCACAGCCCGACTAAGCGTTACAAGGTTTCTGACAGGAATTGAATCGGTGCGAAACGCACGCTGGGACAGGGCTGCGCGGGGCGCAGTCGCATAGCGGAAAGGTGAGACACGGTAGTCCGAATCGATTATTCGGGCACCGAATTAACCGAAATAAATTATCGGTTGACACTTTGCCGATGATCGAATTTTTTGATGTGGGAGCAAAGTTGTAATGTCGCATCTGGGCAAAGTTGAAATGTCGTAGTTCGAGGGTTTCGGCGCATGCTGGCGGCGGTTTGAACTGCTGGAGCGCATCGTGGGCCAACCTGGACTGATCACCATGAGCATGCGGGAGCTGGATCGATTCAAGGTCATTCAGGACGTGGCGGACGGCAAGCTCACGCCGTGGCGCGCGGCCGCGGGTCGACAGCATGTCGTTGACGAACGGCACGATGTAGCGGCTGTGCACCGCATCGGCGAGCAGCAGCGCGCCGATCTTCGTCGACGACACGATCACGTCCGCCTGGCGCAGTTGCCGCTGATACAGGTTCTTCTGGATCCGCACGACGATCTTCGTCTCGGGCGCGATGCTGCGCACCGACAGCGTCAGCAGGATCGCGGTCGGGTCGTCGGTCACCGAGATGATCACGGCCTTCGCCGAGCGCACTTGCGCCTGCTGCAGCAGGTCCTCGTGCGCGGGGTCGCCGAGCAGCCCGGTCACGCCGAGCGACGTCGCGGCCTTGAGCGCCTGCTGCTGCGCGTCGATCACGATCACCGTCGCCGGATCGACGCCGCTGTCGAGCAGCTCGCGCACGGCGATCGAGCCGGACACGACGATGTGATCGGTCAGTTGCTTTTGCAGGCGTTTCATGCGGAATTCCTCGACAACGCGCTGGATCACGAACTGATACGCCGTGCCCAGGAAGATGAACCAGATGCCGATGCAGATCGGCACGATGAGGAATGCATCGATCAGCCGCGCCCGCGCGGTGACCGGCACGATGTCGCCGTAGCCAACCGTCGCGACCGTGACCATCGTGAAATAGACGAGATCGGCGATGCCCATCGGCGTGCTCTTGGTCGAATCGCGCAGGCCGTCGCGATCGAGATACAGCACGAGAAACGCGAGCATGCACAGCACCACGACCGCGCCGAGACGGAACAGCAGCGTGCGCCGCGGCGACGTCGCGGGACGCGTGAACAGCGTGCGCGCACGCGGCGCCTGCCACGGATCGCGGGCGCGCCTGCGGCAAGCCTGCCGGCCCCCGGCCTTACCACGTTGCATCGGCGATACGTCGCGACACCCCGGACGTTTCAGCGCTGAAACATTTCTCGAGGCCGGGCCCAGCGCCCCGCTTGCGCCACGGCGACGGTTCGCCACCGCCCTGCTGCCCTGCCATCTTGATCCGCGCACGAGAGCGTGAGCGCCACCGCGCATCGCGCCGCGCACGTCCGCAACGCCACGCGCATTCATTCGTATCAGATCCGAAACCAAATCGCCATTCGCGCCGGCCGGCCGGCTCGCGCAAGCACGCACCGCCGTGCTGCGCGCGCCCACCACCCCATCTGGCCCGCTACTTGCTGTTGCTCCGACGTAAGGCAGTAGTCGACAAGCAGTCGCACCAAGCGACGGACATCGAACGAACAACATCGGGGTAGCGCATGAGCAAGACAAAGCGCTTGACGGCGGGGATATCCGCGCCGGGGGGACTGCCGCACCAGTCCGACCGTCACCTGCGTGGCGGCGTACTGTAATGCACGCCGCCACGACGGAAGCCGCGGCGGGCGCGGCAGGCGCGCGTGCATGGGAGCTGCCCCACGGATCGGGCATCGAGGACGATCCGCTGCTGGGCTGCCTGCTTGTGTTGACGCGGCTGTTCGACCGGCCCGTGGGCGCCGACGCGCTCGTGGCCGGCCTGCCGCTGGCCGGCCAGCGCCTGACGCCGGCGCTGTTCATCCGGGCAGCGGCGCGCGCGGGCCTTTCCGCCAAACTGGCCCGGCGCGCGCTCGACGACATCCCGGACGCGGTCTTGCCCGTCGTGCTGCTGCTGAACGACGGGCAGGCATGCGTGCTGGTTCGCAGAAACGCGTCCGGCACCGTGCAGGTGATCCTTCCCGAAACCGGCTGCGGCGAGGCAGCGCTCGCCCCGGCCGAGCTCGCGCAACGCCATGCCGGCCTCGTCCTGTTCGCGCGCCCCACCCACCGGTTCGACGCGCGCGACGCGGAAAGCGCCGTGCCGCGCCCGCGCAACTGGTTCTGGGGCGTGGTCGCGCAGTCGTGGCCGATCTACGCGGAAGTGATGCTCGCGTCGATGCTGGTCAACCTGTTTGCGCTGGCCATGCCGCTGTTCACGATGAACGTTTACGACCGGGTCGTGCCGAACCACGCGCTCGAGACGTTGTGGGCGCTGGCGGCGGGCATCGTGCTCGTGATCGTGTTCGACGTGGTGATGCGCACGTTGCGCGGCTATTTCATCGACATGGCCGGCAAGAAGATCGACGTGATCCTGTCCGCCAACCTGTTCGAAAAAGTGCTCGGCATCCGGATGGCCGCGCGCCCGCCGTCGGTCGGCGGATTCGCGTCGCAGATCCAGGAATTCGAAGCGGTGCGCGATTTCCTCACGTCGGCCACCGCGGCGGCGCTGATCGACCTGCCGTTTTCGGTGGTGTTCATCGCGGCGATGTTCTGGGTCGGCGGCGGGCTCGGCTGGCTGCCGCTGATGGCGCTGCCGCTCGTGATCGGCGGGGGCGTTGCCGTGCAGGGGCCGCTCGCGCGGGCCGTGCAGGCCAGCCAGCGCCACGCGAGCCAACGGCAGGCGCTGCTGATCGAAACGCTGGTCGGCCTCGAAACGATCAAGGTCAACGGCGCGGAAGGGCCGATGCAGGCCCGCTGGGAGCAGTTGCTGGGCGAGATCGCGCGGCTCGGGCTCAAGTCGCGCCTGCTGTCGGGATGCGCGGTCAATTTTGCGATGTTCTCCCAACAGGTGGCCTATCTCGCCGTAGTCCTGTGCGGCGTCTATATGATTGGCGACGACCGCCTCACGACCGGCGGCCTGATCGCCTGCACGACCCTGACGGGCCGCGCGCTGGCGCCGATGGGCCAGGTGGCGTCGCTGCTGACCCGCTACCACCAGTCCCGCAGCGCGCTGGCGTCGATCAGCGGCGTGATGAACCTGCCCGGCGAGCGCCCGGCCGACCAGCGCTTCGTGCACCGGCCGGCGCTGCGCGGCGAGATCGAATTCCGGAACGTCGGCTTCGCGTACCCGGGCCAGAGCGGCACGTCGCTCGACGGCGTGTCGTTCCGCATCGCCGCGGGCGAGCGCGTCGGCATCATCGGACGCGTCGGCTCGGGCAAGACCACGATCGAAAAACTCATCCTGGGGCTCTATCCGCCCGCTTCCGGCAACGTACTGATCGACGGCGTCGAACTGCGCCAGTACGATCCCGCCGCGCTGCGGCGCGGGATCGGCCACGTGCCGCAGGACGTGATGCTGTTCAACGGCACCGTGCGGGACAACATCGTGCTGGGCGCGCCCGGCGTGGACGACGACGCCGTGCTGCGCGCCGCGCAGGTCGCCGGGGTCGCCGACTTCGTCAACCGCTTGCCGAACGGCTTCGATCTCGCCGTCGGCGAGCGCGGCGAAGCGTTGTCCGGCGGACAGCGTCAAGCGGTCGCGATCGCCCGCGCGATGTTGCTGTCGCCGCAGGTGCTGTTGCTCGACGAGCCCAGCAGCGCGATGGACAACCGGTCCGAGGAACTGTTCAAGGCGCGGCTCGCGGCCCGCCTCGAGGGCCGCACGCTGCTGCTCGTCACGCATCGCCCGTCGCTGCTCACGCTCGTCGACCGCCTGATCGTGATGGATCAGGGCCGCGTCGTCGCCGACGGCCCGAAGGACCAGGTCCTGGCCGCGCTTGCAGGGAGGACGCTCCATGTCGCTGCTGGCTGAACCCGACGGCGCGGATACGCCGACGATGAACCGCGCCGCGGCGCTCAAGGCGCTGGTCGCACGGATCGGCGCGGCCCTCAGGCCGCGCGCCGACGATACGGCGTTCATGCGCGAACGCTGCGCTGCGGCAATGGAAGGGCCGCGCTATTTCAGCCACTGGATACTCTGGGCGACGCTCGCCTTCTTCGTCGTCGCCCTCGCCTGGTCCGCGTTCGCCGAAGTGGACGAAGTGACCGTCGGCGAAGGCAAGGTGATCCCGTCCAGCCGGGTGCAGGTGGTGCAGAACCTCGAGGGCGGCATCGTCTCCGAGATCATGGTGCGCGTGGGACAGGTCGTGCAGAAAGGCCAGCCGCTGATGCGCATCGACGATACGCGCTTCACGTCGTCGTACAAGGAAGGACAGGCGAAGGATGCCGCGCTGCTTGCCCGGATCGCGCGCCTCACCGCCGAGGCGAACGGCGCCGCGTTCGTCGCACCCGATCGGCTGGCGCAGACGAGCCCCGGCCTGCTGGACGAAGAGCGCTCGCTGTTCGCATCGCGCCAGCGCGAATTGCAGGCCAATCTGGACGTGCTCAGGCAACAGGCCGAACAGCATCGCCAGGAACTCGCGGAGAAACGTTCGCGCCAGGCGCAGCTGCAGCATAGCTATGGCCTCGTCGCGAAGGAGCTGGCGCTGACGAGCCCGCTCGTGCAGAAAGGCGCGGTATCCGATGTCGAAGTCCTGCGGCTCGAACGGCAGGCCAACGACATGAAAGGCGACCTCGACGCGACGCGGCTGGCGATGCCGCGGCTGGAAGCCGCCTATCGCGAAGCGCGCCAGAAGATCGACGAAACGACCGCGCACTTCCGCGCCGACGCGATGAAGGAGCTGAACCAGGCGCGCGCCGAACAGTCCGCGCTGAGCGCGGCCAATGTGGCGCTCGAGGATCGCGTCACGCGCACGCTGGTGCGGGCGCCGCTGAAGGGCATGGTCAAGCAGATCAAGATCAACACCGTCGGCGGCGTGATCCAGCCGGGGATGGACCTGCTGGAGATCGTGCCGCTGGACGACACGCTGCTGATCGAAGCGCGCGTGCGGCCCGCGGACATCGCGTTCCTGCATCCGGGGCAGGACGCGACGGTCAAGCTCTCCGCGTACGACTTTTCCATCTACGGCGGCTTTCCGGCCGTCGTCGAGGACATCAGCGCCGACACGATCGTGCCCGACCGCCCCGGCGAGAAACCCGACAGCTACTACCGCGTGCTGGTGCGCACGCGGCAGAACAAGCCGAGCGGCCGCAGCCAGCCGGTCGCGATCGTGCCGGGCATGATCGCGACGGTCGACATCCGGACCGGCCGCCGGACCGTATTGCATTACCTGCTCAAGCCCGTCATCAAGACCAAGGAAATGGCGTTGCGCGAGCGCTGATACGAAGACCGATTTGCAGATCCGCAGGCGAGCGCCGCATGGGGCGGCGAAATGCCTGCATCAATACACATCAGACAGGACGGGGAGCACGACATGGCGACGACTTCGAACGGCACCGCGGTGTCCATCAGCAATACGCCGCAGGCACAAGACGATGTGTTCATGTCGGCGCAGACAGGGCTCACCGACAATGCACTCACCACCGTCTACCTGAACGTGATGGCGAACGATCTCGGCGGCGCGGCCAAGACGCTCTACTCGCTCGACTCCGGCACCGAAGCGACCGTCGCGCTCGAGCAGACCGCGCTGCTGACGCAGGACACGGCAAGAGCCGAAGCCGTGAGCATGGATTACAGCGCGCACGGCGCGCACATCTGGGTCACGTCGGACGGCAAGGTCGGATACGATGCGAGCCATCTCGATGCGTCATGGCTGTCGAACAGCTTCAATACGCTCGGCTACGCGCAGGACAGCTTCACGTACGCCATCCGGTTGGGCAACGGCACGCTGAGCTGGGCGACCGCCTATGTCGATATTGCACCGCCCGCCCCTGTCGTCGCGCTGGCGCACGACACGGGCAGTTCGGCCACCGACCACATCACGTCGGACTGCACGCTTTCGCTCGGCGGGATCGCACACGGCGCGACCGTTCAGTACAGCACCGACAACGGCGCGCACTGGAGCACCGGCTTCAGCGCGGTCGAGGGAACGAATACCGTGCTGGTCCGGCAGGTCGACATCGCCGGCAATGCGTCGGCGGCGGCGTCGTGCTGTTTCACGCTCGATACGGCTGCGGCTGTGGCGCCTGGTGTGGCGCTGGCGATCGATTCGGGCAGTAGTGCTGTTGATCACGTCACGAATGTCGGTACGCTGAATGTGACCGGGGTTCAGAGTGGCGCGACCGTGCAGTACAGCGTCGATAATGGTGCGCATTGGAGTACCAGCTTCGGGGCGGTCGAGGGTGTGAACAATGTGCAGGTGCGGCAGGTTGACGTCGCGGGCAATGCGTCAGCGGCGACGTCGTTCAGTTTCACGCTTGATACGTCGGCTGCCGCGCCCGGTGTGGCGCTGGCGGTCGATTCGGGCAGCAGTGCTGTTGATCACGTCACCAATGTCGGTACGTTGAACCTGACCGGCATCGAAACCGGCGCCACCGTGCAGTACAGCGTCGATAACGGTGCGCATTGGAACACCAGCTTCAGTGCCGTCGAAGGGTTGAACAACGTGCAGGTCCGGCAGGTTGACGTCGCAGGCAACACGTCGGCGGCGACATCGTTCAGCTTCACGCTCGATACGGCGGCGGCTGCGCCGGGTGTGGCGCTGGCGGTCGATTCGGGCAGCAGCGCTGTTGATCACGTCACCAATGTCGGTAAGTTGAACCTGACCGGCGTCGAAACCGGCGCCACCGTGCAGTACAGCGTCGACGGCGGTGCGCACTGGAACACCAGCTTCAGCGCGGTCGAAGGCACGAACAACGTCCAGGTCCGGCAGATCGACGTCGCCGGCAACACGTCGGCGGCGACGTCGTTCAGCTTCACGCTCGATACGTCGGCTGCCGCGCCCGGTGTGGCGCTGGCGGTCGATTCGGGCAGCAGCGCTGTTGATCACGTCACTAATGTCGGCACGTTGAACCTGTCCGGCATCGAGAATGGCGCCACCGTGCAGTACAGCGTCGATAACGGCGCGCACTGGAGCACCAGCTTCGGTGCGCTCGAAGGCGTAAACAACGTGCAGGTCCGGCAGGTTGACGTCGCCGGCAATACGTCATCGGCGACGTCGTTCAGCTTCACGCTCGATACGTCGGCTGCCGCGCCCGGTGTGGCGTTGGCGGTCGATTCGGGCAGCAGCGCTGTCGATCACGTCACTAATGTCGGTACGTTGAACCTCACCGGCATCGAAACCGGCGCCACCGTGCAGTACAGCGTCGACAACGGTGCGCACTGGAGCACCAGTTTCGGTGCCCTGGAAGGCGTGAACAACGTGCAGGTCCGCCAGATCGACGTCGCGGGCAACACCTCGTCGGCGACGTCGTTCAATTTCACGCTCGACACGTCGGCTGCCGCGCCCGGGGTGGCGCTCACCACCGATTCCGGCAGCAATGCGTCCGACCACGTCACCAATGTCGGCACGTTGAACCTGACCGGTGTCGAATCCGGCGCCACGGTGCAGTACAGCGTCGACAACGGCGCGCACTGGAGCACCAGCTTCAACGCCATCGAAGGCACGAACAACGTCCAGGTCCGGCAGACCGATATCGCCGGCAACACGTCGTCGACGACGTCGTTCAGCTTCACGCTCGACACCTCGGCGGCTGCACCGGGCGTTGCCCTCACCACCGATTCCGGCAGCAGTGCGTCCGATCACGTCACCAATGTCGGCACGCTGAACCTGTCCGGTGTCGAAACCGGCGCCACCGTCGAATACTCGATCGACGGCGGCCACACCTGGAACACCAGTTTCAGTGCCACCGAAGGCCTGAACGATGTGCAGGTCCGGCAAACCGATATCGCCGGCAACACGTCGTCGGCGACGTCGTTCAACTTCACGCTCGACACGTCGGCCGCCGCCCCCGGCGTGGCCCTCACCACCGATTCCGGCAGCAGTGCGTCCGATCACATCACCAATGTCGGCACGCTGAACCTGGCCGGCGTCGAAACCGGCGCCACCGTCGAATATTCGACCGATGGCGGTCATACGTGGAGCACCAGTTTCAGCGCCACCGAAGGCCTGAACGACGTACAGGTCCGGCAGACCGATATCGCCGGCAACACGTCCGATCCGACTTCGTTCAGCTTCACGCTCGACACGTCGGCCGCCGCACCCGGCGTGGCGCTCACCACCGATTCCGGCAGCAGCGCATCCGATCAC